>DEIM01000184.1:5289-6389 GCA_002352485.1 Candidatus Dadabacteria bacterium UBA2774 | reverse complement strand
CTTCACGGTAACGCCGGAAGCGCCTAAGGAGACGGCAATACCCTCGCTCGTGGATTTAACTCTCATATAAACATTGTTCTCGTTCTTCATGACTACGCCCCCGACTCCTCCGCCAAGAGTAATGCCGTAGTCTCCGGCTACGTATGTGCCGGCAAACTGCTCTATATCAAAAAGATCGTAAACCTCTCCGACCGCCGAGACTTTTGAAACACCGAGGCCGCCTACTTTGAGCCCGCTTATTTTAAACGGGTAGTTATTTCCCTCATATTGAAGCTCGCCCTTGCCGAAGCTGCCACCGACAATAAGCGCAAACTCCTTTTCCTCTATCTCGATTGTGCCTGAAGGGACTTTCTCTTCCGCGCCTGCCTGAAATGCTATGAGCGTGATAATTACTGCTAAGAAAAACTTAGTTGTTTCCCTGATCATGCTGTGCCTCCTTATATTTGTTGTCCGCAATTGTACACATAAATATCCTATGTGTTCAAATCGCTTGATGGATAGTTAATATTTCTAACATAAATACGGCGGAGTTCGGAGTGTTTTTTTAATACTTGGAATTTTTGGATAGGAGAGAGTGTTTAGTCCTCTGCCCAATATTAATTGCAGGGTTTATTTGAGTAATCCTGATGTCCTCTGCCCGGCCAGCACTTTACCTTCTTCCCGGCGGACTCGATGAGCCACGCGCCGTGCCCGGTTCTTTTCAGCTTAAGAAGAAATTTCTCACCCATTACCGAGTCGTCCAAAAGACCTTCGCTTGTTATCGTAACCGTTGTAGTCTCGGGGGATTCAGCGCTGTCATTCATTCTTTCAATGCTCTGAGTAAGTCCTTCGAAGGGGCCGGTGAACTTTAGTGATACCGTTACGGGGTCGGAGGTCCAAGACTCACCCCAGGCAGATATTACGGACTTATTAAAAGCAGCAGGATCTATAATGATGTATTCGGTTTTGGTTGCGACGGGCTTCAGGATTTCTTCGGAGTGAGCTATGCCGCTAGGGATTAGAAGGAGCAATGTTATGAGTACTAAACCGAGGCAGCTGTTAATCATATGCTCATTATAACATGAGGTGAGCGGGAAGGTTTTGCCCATCGACTGCACACT
>DEIM01000184.1:0-5224 GCA_002352485.1 Candidatus Dadabacteria bacterium UBA2774 | reverse complement strand
GTTGAACAGGCTGCAGGATACTTTGCCAATGACCATGGCGTGGTCAAAGTCCTTCCACATTAACTTGGATGTGGGGTAGTTTTTGTTGTAGGGAATAAGGCTCAGGCCCTGGGGCTCTGAGTAGCATTCCCTTACTATGTTTCCCTCGTGGGGGATCTTCAGGGCATAGAGGCCTCCGGATACGATATTTTTCATTTGGGTGTCGATTAAGGCTGTTGAGCCGCTCATCAGAAGCTTCTCCATAGAGTCGCCGCTCACTTGCACGACGAGAGAGCCTTCGGTGTAGAGCTCACGCGGTATGATCGCCGTGTCGACGGGCTCTGTCTTGACGAGCTCTTCCGCGGATGAACCGGCTGTCAGGGAGAAAACGTTTACCTTGATGAAGTTTCCGTACTGGGCGTCGTCTTTGTTCCCGGAGCTGTCGGTGATCTGCAAGGTCTCGGAGGACTGAAAGGGGTCGCGCCTCAATATGTCGAGTGATATATTGTCCCTTTCGCAGAGCACGGTAACCTGATCAAGGAACGGGAAAGCGTTTCGCTGTTTCGCATTTGAGAGCGCCCCCCTTCCTACGCCGAGCGCCTCTGCTACCTGATAGTCCTTTGTAAAACCCTTAATGGCTTTAATGGTCTCTATTATCTCTTCGACCGTCTTTCTCATTTACATCCCTCCCTTGCCGTTGTGGCAATTAGCGATAAAATCGTATTTACAAAAAAGCACACTTGCCATAGTGCACGTATTGTGCTTTAATATAATTGCAAAGTCCACAATATGTGATGGTATCTTCATATTGCATGATTATAATGCACGTATGATGTGATTGCAAGTGGATTATGTGAAAATTTAAAATTAGGGTCGGAGGTACATTATGAGTGAAGGAAGATTCAAAGTGTCGGGGGAGCTTTTTAAGGGGATTCTTACACAAATGGATACACTTTCAAGAAGACAGCTGATGCAGCTTCAAGACGAGGGGAGGGGGGTGGAACCCGAGCTCTGCTCTCCCGCTTTCTATCATGTTGTGCTGGCACTGGAAGACCTGGCCAAAGTAGAGCTTGTGAACCGTGATCTGATGGGTGATCAGAGTCCGGACACTCATCCGGAGCAGGTATAGCGGTGAGACTTTTATTAGTGCGGGGTGAATTGCATACAAAAGTTATGAATTTGCTACAAGAGCAAGAGGCCTTACAGGTGAGCCGGTACCGCCTTTTATTTTAAGTGGTGAAGCAAAGAAAATAAATTCCTTATGACCCGAGCTTACGAGGGCTTGTAGGTTTAAGTTCTCGAAAATGTAAATGCCTGCCCGGACTATGAGTAAAACATGACCGGGTCCGTTACAGTTAAGCTCCTCATCAAAGTCCGTAGGCTCGTCCCATCCAAAGTTGTCGGCACCTACCGCAAGCACTTTCTTGTCCGCGATCATCTGTGAAGCGGTGGCTGAAACACCCGGACATGAAAGATAACGATCGTTATCGTGCCAGTAACGGGCGTATCCAAGATTCACCAAAACGACGCTCCCTGGATCTATGGTAAGTCCGTCTTTCGAGCAGCAGTCCTCTATGTCCTCTGTCGTTACGCGGTAATGCGGCTCTAGTGACTCCACTCCCTTCAGGGCGGCTATGTCGAGGAGTATTGCCGGGGCTAATACTACGGGAAGGTTTTCAGCCCCGTTTACAGTGAAACCGCTTGTTGTTTCTGTCTCTTCCGTTACTGTTAGACCGCCGTGCATCATTCCGTTCTCGGCCTGATGGCAGTACGCGTCCATGTGAGTGCCTGAGTGCTCGTTCCCGCTATAGTTGCCCCAAGCGCTCGTGCGCGTGCCCTGCACTTTCTTGTCCGTGTCTTCGTGACGGTGCACAATCTCGTAATCAAATAGGGGCTTATGTGTCGAGTACTCCGGCATACCGACCTCGCGTATGTGCTCAAGGTCAATAATTTTAAATTGCGTTAAATCAGGCAGCGCCATTTTTGTCCTCCGAAAGGGTTTATTTATACTAAAGTTTATAAAAGGTTACAGGGTATATAGCAATAGCTCCTTAAACAGGGTCAAAGATAGATAGCAATGTAAGTATTCACAGTCTATAATATCTAAGCCGGATATTATGAAAACTTTATTACACACAGAGGAATATGAATGAATAAAAATCTTATATATGCTGTGCTTTTGGCTGCGGCAATTGGCTTAATCGGGGTATATGTGCTCGATGTCAGGATGCCAGGCGGCGATGATACACAGGAGCATGTCCAGACCGAGAACCTGGGGAGTGAGCAAGTGAGTACAGAAGGAGACGTGATAAACGTCGACGAAGAGATTGAGAGGACCAAGCACCTCCAGGCAGGAAGGAAGGAGATAATGGACGGGATGATAGAGGGGGGGATTGCTTCAAGGATAGAAAACCCTGCCGGCTCGCCGTTTATATATGTGATGGATCCCTTTTACCTATTGTCCGTGGACGAGCAGTCCTCACTCTTAAACGTCATACTTTACTACTATATGACAGAGGACCGGAACTCTGACATTTTGACTATATTTAGCGAAGAGTCCGGGCAGGAAATAGGCACTTACACCCCCTCGGGGCTGCTAATGGGGGAGTAGAGGGTTTTTTAGAAACTCGTTCTGACATATAGGTGCTTTTCTAAGCCCGTAATACTCTCTTTCAATCGACGATTTATATATTCTTAATATATTGATGTTGCCCCCCTAAATAGTATATAATCAGCATATGGATACCTTCTGCAGCTTTGATAACACGGAGCTTGCGTATACCGATTCGGGCGGAGAAGGAGAGGCCATAATACTGCTGCACGGCTTTACCGGAAGCTCAAAGCTAAACTGGGTCGATACGAGTGTCTACAATGCTCTCAAACAGAGCGGAAGAAGAATAATAATGCTCGACGCAAGAGGGCACGGGGACTCTGAAAAACCTCACAACTCTTACTCTTACTGGAACCGCGCAATGGCAAAGGATGTAAACTCGCTCGGAGAGCACTTGAGGCTCTATGAGTATGATCTGATGGGATATTCCATGGGCGCTAAGACCGCAATTGAAGCAGAGCTTATGTACTCGGGTATAAGGAGCCTGATACTAGTGGGGCTCTCGGTATACGAAGAGGGCTGGACGCTCAAGAGTGAAGAGCGGGAGGAGAGGGTAAGGAATATGCTCGAGGAATACCCTGAGGAGCCGGACGCTTTTCGGATAAGCGCAGACGAAACCGGGGGCGACAGAGAGGCTTACGCCGCAAGGCTTGAGGGCGCCATTTTCCCCGAGTTCTCGTGTGGCGATCTTAAGAAGATACACCTGCCGATACTAATAATAAACGGAGAGAATGATTACAGCGCGGAGGAGGCGGCTTCATATTTCCCGAGCGCCAGGGGTATAACAATTGAGGGTGATCACCAGAGCGTGCTGACCAATGGGCGTCTTTCAAAAGAGGTGCTTAATTTTCTTGATTTGTTTGAGGATGAGGTGTCGTGAGACGAGTTGCTTCCCTCGTAATGACAATTAAAGCTACTGTAAGTTAATTGGCCTCTGCTTTATCTTCTTGGGCTTTGTCCTCTTCACCTTTTTCTTCTGCGGCTTTCTCATCTGCCGGCTCGTCCGGGAGGCTCTTTAAGAAAGTAATTGTCAAATAGCAGTTCGTTCCGTCGCCCCTGAACACGAGCTGAATGTCAGAGCCCGGGTAGGCCCATTGGGACCCGTAAATAATGTTGCCGTCACAAACTGCCTGGCCTTTGTTCTCCGGATCGATTTGTGCAGAGGGGTTTATCTCTACAACCTTGTCAATCGCGGGAGGGCCCTTGGCTTCTATCATTCTTTCTTTTAGCAGTTCGTAGTTTTTTATATATTCGTTCTTATCCTCATATTCTTTCAGGAAGTAATAACCCCCGCGGATTAGCTTGTCGTCCTGGAACTTGTAATTCGCCTGTGCCTGGAGCTCGCCAATGAATACCCGGTATTCGATTGAATTCTCATTGTCGAATATAAGCTTTTCGCGCTCGCTTGCCATTACCTCTTCTTTTGACATTCCCCAGCGGGCCTTCCTGAAATCAAACTCAGGTCTCTGTGTATGTTTAACCTCTTCTTTCTGAGCGTCCCCGGCCTGGGCATTTCCCTCTTGGGCCTGTTCGCTGCCTGAGCATGCAAAGATGAAAAGCGAAAACGTGATTACTGATAAGAATTTTATGTAAGTTTTCAATGTTATGTCCTCCTGGACTAAAAGAGCTTTATTTAATAGGTGCTATATTTTACCTAACTATTTCGGAAATCAACTGCTGAATTTATCGGCGTGAATAAAAAATACCACTACGGAACACAAAGCGTTGCCTCACAGTTTCTTATATTTCGGATATTAGATTTTAAGATATAGACGAAATGCTCCTTGCCAGAGCTTCGGGGCATGGGTTGGATGAATGCGGTAAATATCTATTCCAGATTATAAGCTCAGATTTTAGATGCCGAGTTCAGGACACTCCGATGTCAAAAAGTTTATGAATCCTCCCCGTACTGTTATTACAACGGTAAAAATATGAAAAACTAACGGTCAGTATACAGCCGTAACCCTTTGGAATATAACAATATTAGGAAGTAAGAATTTTAATTTTCAGTGCCGTATGATTAATGATTGATAATTATGATGATTTGTGATAACATATATGCAGATGATGGTAGTTGGAGGGAAAGGGCTCCAGGTAATTATGTAGTTAATCTGACCCTTTCACTTCTTAAAGTATGGTTTGGTTTTAAATATTTTGTTAAGCGCGCAAGTGACTCGCTTAATTGTATTGAAAAGAAAATAGTATTATCCCCTTCTCAAGCCTTCCTTTCTCTGTTAAATCGGAGGGGAAGGCTTTTTTATTGCATCAAAGAAATATCGTAATAAGTTCAAAAAAATAATGATTAAAAAATAGAATTTGTGCTATACTGAAAATGTATGGCGGCTGTTTGAGAAGCAGCCAAAGGCAAATCACAAAAGTAAAATAAGTTTTAAGAGATACTGAGTCTCGTCCGAGAGGGGATAATAGGATTTGGTTGTGGGAGAACTGTCGTTTTTTATAGCAAGCTCCGGCAATTTGCAATTATAACAAGACCAGAAACTTATTAGATTGGCGGTTTTTAGAGAGTGGAATAGAAAGGACCAAAGTTTTTGTATCCCCTTCTCAAGCTTTCCCCTCTTCGTTAACTCGGGGAGGGGAGGGTTTTTTTATTTTTATCCTGCTCTCGATCACACA
>DEIM01000242.1 GCA_002352485.1 Candidatus Dadabacteria bacterium UBA2774 | reverse complement strand
CCGCGGCAAGAATACAATCGCCGCCCGATGAATCGTATCTACGGGTAATATGCCGGAAAAAGATAGATAATCTGTACGTCACATTCGTCGGTTGGGAGACCGGCAAGGTATTACTGGCAGCAATTACACAGAAAAAACTGAAAAAGCCCGACAAGGAAATCCTGTTAAGGGTACGCTTCACCAAGTCGCTTGAAAGACCCGTCCTACCAACAAGAGATTATGTCGTAGACTTCGGCTATGTATACGACAGAAACGGCGACGGGAAAATTGATTATATTTCGTATCTGGTGGGGCCGATGCCGTTTAAACAAAAGGATTTTCCGGCAAACTACCCTAAGCGGGGTCAGCCTATAAATTTGCATCAATATAAAATTGCTTTGGAGAGCATGGCCCTCTTGTTCAGACACTGGGCAGACGACAATTATGACGGCAAGGTGGATGCGGTGGTCATCGAAGCGCTAGATCCCGAAACGGACTGGGTGGAGGGCCGGATGGCTCTTAGAAGCACAAAATTCGACGGAGCGGTGGATGAAGCCTGGTTTTTCAAAGACGATATAAGTGTAAAAGAAAAAGATGCGGAGCGTCTCGGGAACGGTTTCCGGGCCCGCTGGATAGGTGGAATAGGTTCTATCTTCGGCCCTGTGGAGCTCGCAAAGACAGATTATGCCCTGTCGATGTTCACCGAAGCCGCAGAGAAGTGCAAACTAACGAGCGGCTCGTTCTACCACCCATGACCTCTTGTTGGAGTCAACGTAGCGGTCATGTAGCGTCACATATTCCTGATGTGAGAAAACAGCCCGTACTATCGTTGCGTCTTACAAGTGTAAGCAAAAGCCTCTAGGCTTATCTCATCGGACTCCTCACGGACCATCAACATGAGCGCTGCGCAGGGTGTGAGTTCGGTCTGCATTTCGTAGTAACCTTCAATACTTTCCGTCTTCCTGAGACCCGGGTACATCTCACCGATTTCGGCGACGGTCTTACCTTCGAATAGGGAGCCGAGTTCCGTTACAATTACGAGCCTTTCGTTCTTATCAAAGAATAGCGCGTACATCGACCCCCAGGGATTAAAAATCAGCTTCGGTTTGGGACTCACTTCTCCAAACTTTGACTTCGGATAGCCATCCGGCTTCCTGGGTTTTCCTTCATAGCGTCTGGGGGAAGGCGCTTTTGGAAACATACTCTCTGCCTGCGCGAGCGTGGTCTTGCCGAGTAAAAGATCTCCTACACGCTGATCATCCATAAGGAAAGCGGGTATCACAAGCTCGCCGTCCCAGATTTGCACCATACGCGGCATGTCCATTTCGGCTCGGCTTCTCAGTATAAAAGCGTCCTCAGGTATATCCAAACCGGCCAGAACCTCCTTTGCGCTTGCCGCGTCAGATTCCTCTTCGACGAAGAGATCAACGGCATTTTTTTCTTCATCGATACTGACAGCAGCCATCCCCTTGCTCACCCTTAAGATCGGACCGGATACATCACTGTGCCACTGTTTTAACTGCAGCCAGGTATATCTCGCCTTACGCACTTCTACCCGAGTCGCTGACCCGCACTCGTACCTCCCGGCACGAGATTCACGATAGAGCGGGCTTTTATAGATTTTATTCTTTTAAGTAAGCATTCATTACGGAGAGCTACAGGGTCAGAAGACTTTCTCATATGAACTCGTCCTCTGTTTTTTTTAATTCAACTGTAAGTGAGCCTATTATTTGGGTTAGTTCTTGATTCTTCTTACGAAGGCGGGTTACTTCTCCGATGTCTTTCTTAGCATCAAAGGCTTTATGAGCTTCAGATAAGAACTTATCACGCCAGAGGTAGTATTGGTTTTGATGTATACCATACTCGTTGCATATCTCTGATACTGGTCTTCCGGATAAACCTTCAAGTACTATTTTAGTCTTTGTTTTAGAGTCCCATCTCCTTCTTTTCATGGCTGCTCTCCTATACCTTTTTCAAAGTATTTTACCAACTTAAATATACTAGATTCTTAATGGGGAGCAGTATATAGAGTCCCATCTTCTTCGCTTCATAGCTCTCTCCCTATACTTTTTACAAAGCATTTTACCAACTTAACTATACTTCGTTCTTAATGGGGAGCAGTATATAATATATAAAATCGTTATTGAGAATTGATATATTTTCCTTATAATTTAAACAAGTCTGCAATAATCGGCCTTATTACTTCTATATAAATCTATGATTCAAAATCTATTGATGGAAACTCATTATGATAAATAAATTGAATATAACTATTGTATTATTTTTAACTTTATTCCTAGGATTTGAGGCATTTTCTCAGAGCCCGACACCAATTCCAACCAATAATGCACCAGAATATATAGATGTAACCATAGAGGAAGTTGTTACTAATCCAAAAAAATATAATGAGAAGAAAGTGACACTTGAGGGGAAAGTCAAAGAATATAAATATACTACATCAAGTAAAGGAGAGCCTTTCACGCTTTTTAAACTTATTGATAATGACAATAACGAAGTTAGAGTCTACTATGAGGATAAGCATCTACCTTTTTCAAAAGGTGATCAGGTTAGAATTTCGGGGAGATACAGGAAGCATAAAAAATATTTATTCTTCAAAATTAAGAACATAATTAAGGCAAGAACAGCCCAAATTCTGTAATTAGCAATCTAATAAAAGCGTTTTCATGGTTCGTGCACGTTTCTATAGTTGAATCTTGACCTTCTCCCTGAGAACTGGACCAGTTAAAAGTAGAGGAATCTGGCAAAATAACCCTATATAACAGGAG
>DEIM01000124.1 GCA_002352485.1 Candidatus Dadabacteria bacterium UBA2774 | reverse complement strand
AATGGATAGACCTGATATATTCTTGTTTCTAGCGTACGCACTTGCGGGCACCGTACTTGTGGTTGTGTCAATGATCGATGCCAAGCAAACCGCAGACAGGATCAACAAAGAAAACCACTCCCCATAGCCGGCAGCTTATTTTCCCGGTGTCTTTCTTGACAATACTCCCGGTGTCTTTCTTGACAATACTCAAGGAAACATATTATTATTTCGTGTTAGTCTGCAGAGTTTCAAAGTAAGATATTTAAGCTCATATGTTTATTTCACATCCTTTCACGCAATCTGGAGATTCGAATTGTACAGGCTTATAGCTTTTATAGGTTTTATTATATTTACTACAGCTCTGCTGCAATCTTGTGCCGACGGTATTCCTGAGCTTAACCCCTATAAACAAGCCTCCCCCGAGCCGGGAGAAGAATGGGAGCCGAGTGCGAAGGAGCGGGAAAAAGCTTTTATTCTCGAGGAATTACCCACGCTTCCCGAGGAGCTGGAGCCACTGTCAGGCGAGCTTACACTCTCTCAGCTGATCGATGAAGCGCTCGTGCACAACCCCACTACCCAGCAAGCCTGGGAAGAGGCCAGAGCCGCCGCCGCCGCGTGGGCTCAGGCAAGAGGTCTCTATTATCCTCAAATTAGCGGCACCGCGAACTACGGATATTCAAGGGGCGGCGGTTCAACATCCGGGATCGGCGCTTTCGATGAGCAGTCAGGCAACATAGGTGCTACTCTAAACTATCTGCTATTTGATTTCGGGGGTAGAGAGGCTGAAGTGGAAGCTGCTAAAATGGCTCTTCTAAACGCCAACTGGAACCAGAACCAGTCTATACAGGACGTAATTAACGAAGTAGCGGTTTCCTTCTACGACTACATTGGGAGTAAGGCTCTTGTCATAGCTGACGAGGTTAATCTTGAAGAAGCTCAGACGAGCCTTGAAGCTGCCGAGCTTAGGCTCGAAGCCGGCGTAGGCACACTTCCGGATGTGCTTCAGGCAAAGGCTACTCTTTCCCAGGTCGTACTCGACCTAGTGGAAGACAGGGGGAACGTTGAGATACTAAGAGGCGAGCTTGCAACTAATGTAGGCTGGCCAGCTAATACTGATTTTGATGTGGGACAGGAAATAGATGATCTTTCCACACAGGCACTTTCCGATAATGTGGACGATCTGATAGGTCTTGCCATGGAAAATAGACCCGATGTAGCCGCAGTGCAAGCTACCGTAAGGGAGAGACAGGCCGAGCTCAGAGAGGCCAAGAGCGAATTCTTTCCCGAGATTTCAGCCACTGCCCAGGCGTTTAGATGGTGGGTGAGGCCTGACGGAGGCTCAAACGATTATTTTTCCAATTATCTGTTCGGGCTACAGCTCACTGTACCGATCTTTCAGGGCTTCACTATCATTAACTCCGTCCGTGAGGCCGACGCCGAGCTTGAGTCCGCGCGCGCCGCACTCAGGCTGCAGGAGCAGATTGTAATAGAAGAAGTGTGGAACGCATACTACAGCTTCAGGACGGCCGTTCAATCACTCGATGCAGCGACTACTCTTCTTGAGAGCTCAATTGAGTCCTACGACGCGTCACTTGCCCGTTACCGCTCGGGGGTAGGGGATATAGTAGAGCTTCTTAACGCACAGACAATACTAGCCGAAGGAAGAGCTGAGCAAGTTTCCGCGAAAACCTCGGTATTTACGTCCTATGCGGATCTGATTAATGCCATAGGCACCGAGCTTCCATCGCCCGAAATAGAAGTGCTGTCATATCCGAGCGAAGAAGAAGGAGAGGTTACGGATGAGTAATCATATTACCAAAGAAAAAACAATTACATTTCGGCTCATGTTCGACGTATCTGCATTATTTTTATTGGCTATTTTCTCATTATTAATTCTATACTCATCAGGCTGCGGAAAGGGGGATAAAGATGCCGCTATGCCCACCCCTGAGGTGACTGTTGCTGAAGTTAAAAAAGAGACGGTACCGATTTATCTGGATTATGTTGGGCTTACGCAATCTATAGAGTCTGTTACTGTTAACGCCCGCGTGGAGGGGTTTTTAATAGAAAGGGCATTCGTTGACGGCTCGGACGTATCCGTAGGGGATCTCCTCTTTGTAATTGACCCAAGACCCTTTGAGGCATCGCTTGCCGCCGCCAGGGCAGAGCTTGCCGAGAATAGGGCTGCGCTCTCCTATGCCAATGAGCAGGTGAGGCGCTATAAACCTCTCGTAGAAAAGGACTATGTTACAAGGGATGCCTACGACGAGTATATCACTCAGGCCAAGGAGACCCGTGCGGCTGTAGAGGCGGCACAGGCAAATGTAATACAGGCGGAGCTTAACCTTGGCTACTGTACCATGATAGCCCCCTTTGACGGGAGGATAGGCCGCAGGCTGGTAGATGTCGGTAACCTTGTGGGGGCAGGAGAAGCGACCGAGCTTGCTACGCTAGTTATGCTCGATCCCATATACGTCTATTTCAGCGTGGCGGAGCGCGATACTCCCCAGGTGCTAACGGAGCAGAACAAAAAACCGCTCAGCGCGAGCATAGTACTTGCAGACGGCAGTACACATCCTGAAAGCGGTACCGTGGATTTTATTAATAACGAAATTGATATTACTACCGGAACGGTAGAGATGAGAGCAGTAATTCCGAATACATCCAAAACCCTGCTTCCCGGGCAATACGCAAAGGTGCAGCTCCTTTTAAAAGAGCAGCCCGAAACGATTGTTGTCCCGCAAAAAGCGATTGGAGAGCAGCAGGGTGACACGTTTGTGTATGTAGTCGGGAAAGATAACAAAGTCGAGTACAGAGAGGTTACTGCGGGTCCTGCGGTAGAGGAGTTAAGGATAATAGAGAAGGGGCTTACCGAAGGGGAGTTGGTTGTTATCGACGGGCTTCAGAAAATAAAGCCGGGGATCACTGTTAAGACAGAGACCGAAGCTGAGGCAAAAGCTAAGGCTAAGGAAAAGAGTAATGCAGCACCGTCCCCAAAACCCACGGGTAATAAGGGTAAATAAAAGCAGTATCTTATAAAATGTAAGGAGAATTATTTTGGTTGATTTTTTTATTAACCGCCCTGTCCTGGCTACTGTAGTCGCAATACTGATAACACTCTTGGGCGCAATTTCCATTCCGATACTACCTATTGCCCAATTTCCCGAGATCAGCCCGCCTACAGTAAACGTATCGGCAACATATACCGGCGCAAGCGCAGAAGTCGTTGAAGAGACCGTCACGACCCCGATTGAAGAGCAGGTAAACGGCGTTGAGGGAATGACATATATGCAATCCTTTAGCTCAAACGACGGCACTATGTCTTTAAATGTCACTTTTGAGATAGGTTACGATCTCGATATTGCCGCCGTCGATGTGCAGAATAGAGTTCAGCTTGCTACACCCAGGGTCCCCGAGGAAGTATCCAAATACGGAATATCTGTAAATAAGCAGTCCACAAGCCTCATTCTTGCCGTAAACATGATCTCCCCCAACGGGACGAGAGACGATCTTTTCCTGAGTAACTATATTGATATTCATATCTCCGATGTCTTAAAGCGTATACCCGGAGTGGGCAACCTCACCATATGGGGGCAGAGGGAATACTCCATGCGCGTGTGGATGGACCCGGATAAGCTTGCTTCCCTCAATATGACAGCTACGGATGTAGCCGATGCCATCTCAGAGCAGAATACCCAGGTGGCCGCAGGCTCAATAGGCGAGCCTCCCGTTCCCGAAGGCCAGCAGTTCCAATACACGGTTACAACTCTCGGGCGGCTCGAGAACGTAGAGCAGTTTGAAGATATCATTGTTCGGGCAAATGAAGACGGCTCAGTGGTGCGCGTGAGCGATATCGGGACTGTGGAGCTCGGGGCCGAGAACTATGAAACATCTGCCACACTGGACGGCGGCCAGACTGTGGGGATAGGTGTATACCAGCTCCCGGGCGCCAATGCTCTGGACGTCGCAAAGCAGATAAGGGCCGAGATGGAAGAGCTAAAGGAAAGTTTTCCCTCAGGCGTCGATTACGCAATCATATACGATACAACTAAGTTTGTTACCGCCTCTATATCCGAGGTGATTATTACTCTATTTGAAGCATTCATTCTGGTATTTATAGTAGTATTCGTATTCCTTCAGAATTTCAGAGCTACACTCATTCCGGCAATTACTATTCCTGTATCGCTTATCGGTACTTTTGCACTCATTAATGCCCTAGGGTTTTCGATTAATACGCTAACCCTTTTTGGTCTCGTGCTCGCAATCGGTCTTGTGGTGGACGACGCGATTGTGGTCGTTGAAAACGTCTCAAGGTTGATTGAGGAAAAGGGAGTCTCGTCAAAAGAGGCTACCAGTGCCGCTATGAAAGAGGTAACAAGTCCCATTGTAGCGACTTCGCTTGTTCTGATGGCAGTGTTCGTGCCGGTGTCTTTCATGCCCGGAATAACGGGGCAGCTATACCGCCAGTTCGCCCTTACCATTGCATGCGCAGTCGGGATCTCGACCATCAATGCACTCACCCTGAGCCCCGCGCTCTGTGCGCTCTTCCTCAGGAAAACAACCGGCAAGAAATTCTATTTATACAAAAAATTCGATCAGGGTTTCGATTGGTTTAAAGACCGGTATCAGAAGTGGCTTGAGTTTTTGACTATCAGGTGGAAGATCGTTGTCGGGGTGTTTGCCGTACTTATGGTAGGTACCTACATCATGTTCACAATAGTTCCCACAGGGTTTGTCCCAGAAGAGGACCAGGGCTATTTCATCATAAACGTTCAGGGTCCTGAAGGCGCGTCCCTACAACGCACACAGGAAACAATGAAAGAAGCATATGAAATGCTCAAAAGCATGAAGGGTGTAGCCCATGTGGTTGCGATTGCCGGGCTTAACTTTCTCACTTCAAGCTCAGATTCAAACTCGGGCGCCATGTTCGCCGTTCTTGACCCCTGGGATAAAAGGAAGTCCAAAGCGCTAGGCGTGAATGGTCTTATAGCGCAGGCAAGGGAGGAGTTCTCAACTATTCAAGGGGCAATCATCGTTCCCTTTAACGCGCCTCCCATTCAGGGACTTAGCTCCACGGGAGGGTTTCAGTACGAGCTCCAGGATAAAAATGACCTGGGTCTTGAAACACTGGCAAAAGTAATGGGAGAGATGGTTGAGAAGGGTAATGCGAGTAAAGAGCTTGTCGGGCTTTTTAGCTCGTTTACTGCCAACGTCCCGGGTCTTTACATCACGCTTGACCGGACCAAAACAAAAACTCAAGGCGTTAGCATAACCGACGTATTTGATACTCTTCAGGCTTATTTGGGCTCTCTCTATGTGAATGATTTCAATAAATTCGGACGAGTTTACAGGGTGTTTATTCAGGCAGAAGACACTTACAGAACTGCCGCAGAGGACATATCGCGTCTTTATGTAAGGAGTGAGTTTGGGGGCATGGTCCCGCTCAGCACACTCGTAGATATAAAGGAGATAGTTGGTGCAGAAACCATAAGCCACTACAACCTCTACCGCTCTACTGAGATTGACGGAGACTCGGCTCCGGGCTACAGCTCCGGGCAGGCTATACAAGCAATGGAAAAACTCTCGGAAGAAGTGCTGCCTAAGGGTATGGGATATGAGTGGTCAGGCGTATCGTATCAGGAAATAAAAGCCGGGAACCTCGCTCCATTTATTTTTGCGCTTTCAATCGTCTTTGTATTTCTTTTCCTGGCGGCCCTATATGAGAGCTGGGCCATGCCGTTTATGGTTATGCTAGCGGTGCCGCTTGCTCTTCTGGGCGCAATAATAGCTCAGTACCTAAGGGGTCTGTCCAATGACGTTTACTGCCAGATTGGGCTAGTTATGCTGATCGGGCTTGCAAGTAAAAACGCAATTTTAATTGTAGAGTTTGCCAAGCAGCGCCGTGAAGAGGGGCTTACAGTAGTAGATGCCGCTATGCAGGCTGCCATGATAAGACTAAGGCCGATCCTGATGACGGCATTCGCCTTTATACTCGGTGTGTTCCCGCTTGTAATCGCTTCAGGCGCGGGAGCCTCAAGCCGCCACTCTCTTGGAACAGCAGTATTCGGCGGAATGATTCTTTCCACTATGCTTAGCTTGATTGTAGTACCAGTTTTTTATGTGATTATTGAGAATCTCAGAGAGCATGGGTCGAAAAGGGCAGCTTAAACTCATCGGAGGTAATCAATATGGACGGTATTCAATTACTTAAATCTCAGCGCGCCCTTGTGACTGGCGCAAGCTCGGGGATAGGAAAGGCCATAGCTCTTGGGTTAGCAAAGGCAGGGGCTAAAGTGATTGTGAACTATAGAGCGGGTGGAGAGAAAGCCGCACTGGTTGTAGATGAGATATACGATGTGGGTGGAGAAGCTCTGGCTATCCAGGCCGATGTGAGCAGCGAACATGAGGTTCAGGAGATGTTCCGGCAAGCTGTAGAAGCTTGGGGAAGCATAGATATTCTTGTTAATAACGCCGGGGTTCAGGTGGATGCCCCGTTTCACGAAATGACTCTTGAGCAATGGAACACCGCCCTAGCCGTCGATCTCACAGGTCATTTCCTGTGCTCGCGCGAGGCCGTGAAAGAGTTTAAGAGAAGAGGGATAGTCCCAGAGCTATCGCGAGCCCTTGGTAAAATCATAGCCATTTCATCTGTACATGACACTATCCCCTGGGCTGGTCACGCTAACTACACGGCAGCCAAGGGGGGAGTAAAGATGCTCATGAAATCAATTGCGCAGGAGCTTGCCCCGGAGGGCATACGGGTAAACGCCGTGTCACCGGGAGCTATAAAGACTGATATTAATAAATCTGTCTGGGGAAACCCCGAAGGGATGGAAGGTCTGCTCAAGCTTATCCCTGCCGGTCGTATAGGCGAAGTTGAGGATATTGCCAAAGCGGTGGTATGGCTAGCATCTGATGAAGCAGACTATATGACAGGTGAAACTCTCTATTTAGACGGCGGGATGATGCTCTACCCATCATTCAGAACGGGAGGGTAACACTTGCACTTTATGCATGTGGGTGCTTAGTCTCAACCGGGAACATTCGGATTAGATAAACTTTATCGAGTTGTATATGGCAGAAGATAATTCAATTAGATCTGAAAATAAATTCTTCCTCTATATTTCCGTCATAGTCGCATCGTTTGGAGGTTTTCTTTTCGGCTATGACACGGCCGTAATTTCGGGCGCAATTCTCTATATAAAACAGCAGTTCTCACTTTCCTCTGGAATGGAAGAGGTAATCATAAGCTCCCTTTTCCTAAGCGCTATGATAGGCGCCCCCCTGGGCGGAACTCTGGCAGACAGATTCGGGCGGAGAAAAGTACTTATAAGCTCGGGCTTATTATTCTGCACAGGCTCTTTTCTGATGGCTGTATCGCCTACGATACTACTGCTTATTATAGGACGTGTAATTACCGGATTATCTCTGGGAATGGTTTCTGTAACTTCCCCTATTTATATTGCAGAGATATCTATCGCCTCTGTAAGAGGCCGCATGGTTACAATCAATACGCTTGCTATAACTCTGGGTACTCTATTTGCTTATCTCATGGATTATTTCTTTTCATTCTCCAAATCCTGGAGAATGATGTTCGGACTAGAGGTTATTCCGGCTCTGGTGCTTGTTTTCGGGATGTTCTGGGCAGTCGAGACCCCAAGATGGCTTGCGGGTCATTCCCTGAAAGAAAAAGCCAGAGAAGCGCTGTCACGATTAAGAGGTAACATAGATGTAGATCATGAATTAAGCTCCTTGACTGCTGACGGAGATTCACAAGGAGGCGGGTGGGGTGATTTGCTCAACCCTTCGATAAGACGTCTTCTTCTTATAGGAATAGGTCTTGCTTTCGTCAGATCTCTTGCAGGGTTCAGTGTGGTTTTATATGGCTATTCACCTACTATTGTAGAGTTCGCGGGTTTTAAATCAGCCTCTATCGCAATTCTTGCAACAGTTGGGGTGGGTGTTGTAAATACTATTATGTCGGCAGTCGCTATTCCTCTAATCGATAGAGTAGGACGGCGACCACTTATGATATTCGGTTTGTGTGGAATAATCCTAAGTCTTGGGCTTCTAGGAATTGCATTCCTTTATCCGAGCGGCGATGGCTTTGCAAAATGGATAGCCGTAGGTGCTTTACTTATGTACATAGGGTGTTGGTCGATCGGACCAAGACCTGTGTTTTGGGTCCTAATCGCCGAGATCTATCCACAAAAAATAAGGGGAAAGGCCATGAGTCTCGGCTCTCTCACCAATTGGGCCACGAACTTTCTTGTAACGCTAACCTTTCTTACGCTCACGAATTTAATAGGGGTTTCCGGAGCTTTCTGGCTATACGGAGTATTTGCAGTTCTAACGATGCTCCTTTTCTACTTCTTAATCCCGGAGACAAAGGGGCAAAAACTTGAGGATATACAACAAAACTGGAAGCAAAAAAAATAGATGCCCGGCAAATTAATTTCTACTCTGAACAATATCATTCCAATTAGTTCTCCGGGCTGTTATTGTATCTTTGATGTCAACTTCTAAAAACAACAATAATTTTCTGCTATTCGCCGCCGCCGTTTCATCCCTTGGAGGAATGATTTATGGCTATGATCTGGTGGGGATAGCCGGGGCCATACTGTTTATAAAGAAAGAGTTTGGCCTCTCATCGTGGATGCAGGAGCTGGTAATGAGCTCAACCTTATTCGGCGCAATGATAGGCGCGGGCTTTGGGGGAAGACTGGCGGACCGTTTAGGGCGCCGCAGGGTGCTCAT
>DEIM01000144.1 GCA_002352485.1 Candidatus Dadabacteria bacterium UBA2774 | reverse complement strand
GGTAGGTTCTACTATCACGCCTGGAACGAGGTGTTTTTGGGGCAGTGGGTAGCGATTGACTCCACATACGGACAATTGCCCGCAGACGCCACTCACATTAAGCTAATTGAGGGAGATTTAAAAAAAAGTGGAGAGATTATGAAAGTAGTGGGTAAAATTAAGATTAAGGTCCTGGACGCACCCTGATATGAATCGATTAAATATAACTACAGTATTTCTCTTAGTCTCTGTGCTAATAGCCGGGTATTTTCTGGCCTCATGCGCGCAGAAAAGCACCCCCGAGCCTTTTCTTGAGGGAGGGGCTATAACAGAGGAATTAGAGCCTACCGCACAGGCAAAGGCTTACTATCACTTCACACTTTCAAGATACAACTTTCAGAACAGAAATTTTCAAGAAGCTATGAGCGAGCTCGAAACTGCAGAGACCTATGACCCCGACTCAGCGTATTTAAAATACAACCTTGCGGTAATTTATATATCCGCGGGCAGGGCCGAGGATGCGCTCGCAAAGCTTGAGCAGTCTATAGAAATTGACCCCGAATTTTCCCCCTCCTACACGCTTTTGGGTAAGGCCTATTCACTCTCACAAAATACAAAAGACAAAGAAAAATCGCTTAAGCTTTTAAAACGCGCTGTGGAGCTTAACCCTGAGGACGCGGAATCTTATCTCTTTATAGGGATACTACAGACTGAAGAGGGCGATTATAAAGCCGCCGAGGAAAGCTTTAAGAAGATTATCGACATCTATCCCGATAACGAGAAAGGGTACTATTTCCTGGCCAGGGTTTATTATGAGAGCGGTAATTACCTTCAGGCCGAGCATTATTTTAAAGAAGCGCTAAAGATTAACCCTGGGTTTGTTACAGCACTTGCCGAGCTTGCTCTCACTTATGAGAAGCTCGGGAAAATTGAAGAGTCTGAGAAGATATACAAAGAAGTAATTGCCCTTTTTCCGAATAATCTCGAATCCTATGTGCGCTACGGCAATTTTCTTTTCAGGATAAACCGTATGGACGACGCAACTGAGCAGTTTGAAAAGGCTGAGAGCCTTGACTTCAGAAACCCCGATCTCAAGCTCAGACTGGGGCTCCTATACATCGAAAGCGGAGAATACGAAAAAGCAATAGAAGAGTTTCAGCTTATTACGCTCACCGATCCATCGGACGAGCGTGCGAAGTACTATCTTGCAGTGGCATATATAGAGACCGGGAATTACGAGGAGGCGCTAATGCTTCTAGAATCTATCCCCCCGGAGTCGCCTCTATACAACGAAAGCCTTGTCCAAAAAGGGTTTATATACGATAAGAACGGAAACACTCAACAGTCGCTCATACTCATTGAAGAGGCGTACCAAAGGAACCCGGAGAATGAAGTAATTGTCAATTACCTGGGCTCTCTTTACAGAAAGCTCGAACGGCACGATGACGCGGTATCACTCTATAACGGTTATTTAAGAAAGAACCCGAATAGCCAGACAATTTACTATTCTCTAGGTGTGACCTATTACTTTATGGACGAGCAGCACAAGTCCATAAACGCGATGAAAGAGCTGATACGTATTAACTCCGAGCACGCTGATGCGCTCAACTTTGTGGGCTATACATACGCTGAGATAGGGGAGAACCTGGACGAGGCAGAGGTGCTGATTCAAAAAGCGAATACTCTCTCACCCAATAAAGGGTATATAATTGACAGCCTTGGCTGGGTGTACTACAAAAAGGGCCGCTACGATGAGGCAATTGAGCTGCTGCATAAAGCCGCGAGCCTTGAACCCGGCGACCCTGCCATCATGGAGCACCTGGGTGACGTGTATTACGACAAGGGTGATACGCTTAAGGCTCTTGAGTACTATGTGAAGGGTCTAAGGATGTTCCGGGAATATCAAGGCGAGCCCGACCTCAAGCTAAAAGCGAGGCTCGAGCAGAAAATCAATACCATAAGACAGAAAATGAGCGTCGAAAGCTAGATTGTGAACAGTCACTTGCAAAAGATATTCCTGACGGCAGCACTAATCATACTGATCTCTTCTTGTGCGCAGAAGCAAATAGATACCGAACTTCCTGAAACGTCCCCTGAGGAGTTATTAAAAAAAGCGGCGCTTCTGCAAAACTCCGTACGCTCCGTAAAGGGGCTTGCCTCTGTCAGCATCAAAACCCCTGAGGATAAAATCTCATACACTCAGGTCACACTTGCCGAGGAACCCGACCTCTTAAGGCTCGAAGCCCTGAACCCTTTCGGAAGCACGGTAGGGTTTATATCCTCGGACAGTGAGAAAATATATATCGTCTCACAGCAGCAAAGGGGTGTTTACGATATTACTGAAGTGTTCGATCTCTCCTATGTATACCCAGGGCTCAATCTTGAGATTACCATCGAGCACCTGGTCGATCTCGTTACCGGACGGGTACCCAAGGACTTATTCAATGGGGATAGAGAGGTCGAATTAAGCTCCGCGCCCGAGCGGTTAGTCCTAAGTTTTAAGAACGGCTCAGGGGCTTTGGACGATAGGCTTTGGATTAACCCTGCAAATAACCGTGTGGAAAAAGCTCAAATAATTCTTGAATCCGGGCAGGCGGCAAATATTAATTATGAATACTTCGACGGGCTTATAAACGGCCATTACTTTCCCAGAATAATCGATTTTAAAACAGGGGAGCTTGCAATAGTAATTACATATGAACCCGACGTAGAACTGAACCAGACATTAGACTCATCGCTGCTTAAACCCTCTCCGGGGTCGTAGCGACTCGAAAGTGTGAAGCCGAGTTGCTAAAAATATATAAATATTTATAATAACCACCGTAAGGGGGTCTAATGCTCTGTCT
>DEIM01000153.1:15791-18228 GCA_002352485.1 Candidatus Dadabacteria bacterium UBA2774 | reverse complement strand
GCCCAGAACCAGTGCTATAGCTCCCCACTCTGAAAGCGTCGGAATTGCTTCTGTTCTGGAATTGATAAAAGTACATGTAGTAAGAGCATTGCCATCGCACGTGATAGTAATGCCTGAATCGACAAGGGAAATACTTACTTCATCTTCTTCCTCAATATCACAGGTTATGTCTCTCAGCACCCATCCGTCAACTTCCTGCTGCGTTACCGTTACGATATCGTTGAGCGGAAGGAAGAACTTCTCAAAACTGGAAGGGTCAATGGTGAACTCGTCTGTTATATCACCCGTCCTGGTGAACAGGAACTCCGTAGAACTGTCAGGTATTGTTTCCACCTCTATGAACATTGTACAACCACCCTGGGCCTTTACGTTAGCACTAAATAAAATCGCACCGGAAGATGCAATAATGGCTACAAACAAAAGATTTATTATATACCTCATAGAATCCTCCTTTATTTTATTACACAGATTATATCATAAAAAAACCTATTACGCATAGTTAAGTTTATCAATCTTTTCCTCATGAACCTCTTAATTTATCAGGATTCCGAGACTATATAATAAAAAAGGGAGCCGAAGCTCCCTTTTAGTATTCTAAACGTTTTGTATTTTAATTCCGATTAAGCACTTACTTGCCTGCGGCGTATTACGAAATATCCAACCGCGCCAAAGCCCAGAACTAATGCTATAGCTCCCCACTCTGAAAGTGTCGGAATTGTCTCTGTTTGGGAATTTATAAAAGTACAATTAATAAAAGCCCTAGGCTCGTCACAAGTGAACGCTACACCCGAATCGACTACGGAGTGAGTTACCCCATTTTCGATAAAAAGAGCGTCGTTCTCGCTACCTACAGCATTATCCCCGCATGTTATATCTCTGAGCACCCATCCGTCTACAGCTCCCTGCGTTACCGTCATGGTATCGCCGGACGGAAGAAAGAACTTCTCGTCGAAAGAATCTGGGTTAATAGTGAACTCCTCAGGATCATTACCTACAACTGCGAACGGGAATTCCGTTTCGCTGTCAGGTATCGTTTCTACACCTATCAAGATATTACAACCACCCTGAGCCTTTACGTCAGCGCTAAATAGGAGCGCACCAGATGTCGCAAGAACAGCTACAAACAAAAGATTTATCATATACCTCATAGTATCCTCCTTTAGTTTATTACGCAGGATTATATCACAAATAACTCATTACGCATAGAAATACTGAGTAATAATGGGCAATAAATGAGATTTGTTATTAACAATACGGGGCAATTTAAATTTATCTAAATATTAACTTGCCTGCGGCGAAGAACCATAAACCCTGCTATACCTAAAACGGCTACCAGCGCTACGATGCTCCACTGTGAAAGGGTCGGAATAGCTTCCGCGGCGGTGTTCGAGAAAGTGCAAAAAGCCTGGCCTCCACCCTCATCGCATGTGATATCAGCAGCCTTGCCCGCAGTAGATACGGTTGTGCCGCCGTTAGTCCTGCAGGTTACTTCTCTGAGCACCCAACCCTCTGGGGTATCCTCTGCTACAGTTACAAAATCACCAATCTGGATATCGAAAAATTCGGTATTCTCAGGCTGAATTAGTAATTCTTTGCTTACATCGCCCGAAACTGTGAACAGGAACAACGTACCGTCGTCCGGAAACGCTTCTTTTGTTATTCCGACTTCACATACCGAGTCCTGCGCCTTTACATCAGCACTCAATACCAAAGTAACGGAAAACATGGCCAGCGCTATAATAAAAATAGATGTAAACCTATTTAAATATCTCATACTATCCTCCGGTAGATTTATTCGGTTAAATATCTGAGAAACTTAGGTATGATAATACCCGATCTAGATCTCAAACATAACTAAAGTTAAGAAGGTGAAATTCCGATGCCGACTCTGATTGAAAAACCTACCATTATCGAAGCTGCGGGCAATGTGCCAAAGAAAATCGAGGAATTCGCCGGCAGAGTGAATTCCGGGCACACCGAAGCGAGTATAGCGCAAATGACCTCACCCGCAGGTTGGATTGAGCCGGGACAGAGGCCCGAATTTCAAGAAATAACAGTGGTTCTGGAAGGTTCGCTAACAGTCGAGCACGAAAACGGAGTAATAGAGGTAAATGCAGGACAGGCTGTAGTAGCAAACCCGGGAGAATGGGTCAAGTACAGCACGCCCAAAGAAGGAGGGGCTAAATATATAGCTGTTTGTCTGCCCGCTTTTTCACCGGGAACTGTAAATAGAGACGCCGAATGACGAAAAGATGCGAATGGTGCGGCGAAGACCCGCTATATGTTTCCTATCACGACAAGGAATGGGGAGCACCGGTGCATGACGACCGACTTCATTTCGAGATGATTATCCTTGACGGCGCCCAAGCTGGGCTAAGCTGGATTACAATATTAAAAAGAAGAGAGACTTACAGAAAAGCCTTCGACAACTTCGAAG
>DEIM01000153.1:0-15720 GCA_002352485.1 Candidatus Dadabacteria bacterium UBA2774 | reverse complement strand
GTGACCAATGCCAAAGCCTTCCTGGAAATTCAAAAGGAGTTCGGCTCATTCGATAAATATATCTGGCAGTTCACAGGTCACGGTACTATTCATAACTCATGGAAAGCGATGAATGAAATACCGGCTAAAACCACAGAATCTGACGCTATGAGTAAGAACCTTAAGAATAGAGGGTTCAGCTTTGTGGGATCAACAATCTGCTACGCCTATATGCAGGCGGCAGGCATGGTGAACGACCACGTAACTGATTGCTTCAGGTACAAAGAAGTTAAGAAACTGTAGGCGTAGATAGAATTAGTTACGGCCCCTGCCTTTCTTGGCTTTTGTGATAAACGGCCCTTTGCCTTTCTGTTTACCTTTAAAGTAGGAAAGCAGTACCTCTGCTTCATGAAATGGCAGAGTAACAAACGAAAAACTTTCCAGAATTTGTACATCCCTAATTTTCTTACTTTTAATACCGCACTTGTTCTGTATAAAGTGTGTAAGTTTCTGAGATGTTAACCCGTCTTTCTTGCCCTGAGTTACAAAAAGCCTTGTCTTACCTTGGGTGTCAACAAGATTTGTTTCTTTGTATGGGCTTCTGATTTGAGTGTAGTTTTTCTCATCCAGCTCATCCTGAAATGAATACTCAAGCAGTGCCGCCACTATATCTTGAGGCTCGTTTGCCTCTAGCAGCTCCTGAGACATTTCTAAGTACTCGATCCTTGGACTCGCTTTTACTATATCTTCAAGAATATTATTTATCCTGAGCTTTTTAGACTTAATCACATCTTTAACACCGGGGAGCTTTTCTTTACGAATATCCGTTTTAGTCTCCCTGCTTATGTACCTGAGCTTCCTGTACTCTTCAGGTGTAACAAATGTTATGGCGATGCCCTCTTTCCCTGCTCTTCCCGTGCGTCCTATTCTATGCACGTATGATTCGGCGTCCTGCGGAAGGGCATAATTTATGACATGCGTTAAGTCCTGGACATCTATACCCCTAGCGGCCACATCAGTTGCCACGAGTATATTGATCAGACGCTTTTTAAACTTATTTAGTATTTTTTCCCTCTGCGGCTGAGATAAATCTCCGTGAAGCGCATCCGCATCGTATCCGCGCTCAATCATGTGATTGGCAATCATGTCGACGTCCTTCTTTGTCCTGCAAAAAACAAGCCCGTAAAAATCCTCTTCAATATCTATAATCCTGCATAGCGCTTCAAACTTATCCCGGGATGAAACCTCAAAATAGATCTGATCCGTCTGAGACACTGTTAGCTGATCGCTCGTAACCATAAATTCATCAAACTCCCTCATATGCTTACTGGCAATCTTCAATATCTCTTTTGGCATTGTAGCTGAGAAAAGGAGCGTTCTTTTGTCTGATGCAGTGTGTTTCATTATCTTCTTGACATCTTCGAGAAATCCCATGTTGAGCATTTCATCGGCCTCATCCAAAACCAGGTGTGAAATCTCGCCCAGTTGAAGAGTCCCGCGCTCAATGTGGTCAAACACTCTGCCGGGGGTACCGATTACAATATCTACGCCTTTTTTTAGCAGTCTAAGCTGAAGGGTCATAGACTGGCCGCCGTAAATTGGAATTATGGTTAGCTTTCTCTTTCCCTTAAGGGAGTGGATTTCTTCAGCTACTTGTATTGCAAGCTCTCTTGTAGGCGTTAGAACCAGGGCTTGCACTGAACCCTTGTTTTCTTCTAATACCTCGACAAAAGGAAGCCCGAAGGCCGCAGTTTTACCCGTGCCGGTTTGGGCCTGGGCCACTATGTCTTTGTCCCCTTCGAGTATTGCGGGGATTGTGACTTCCTGTATCGGTGTAGGAACCTCAAAGCCCTTTTTCTTAAGGACTTTCAGTGTTGATGTTGATAAACCTAATTCTTCAAAAGATAGCATGTATTATATTGCTCCCACCATACACCGCCTCTTCAGCGTGTACGGTTCAATTATATGTTTCAAATTACCGGAATTGTCATAAATGATTTAGAAAAGTTTTTTCGGCAATGACAGTAAGTTGTTTAGTTTTGGATATGTCTTCCGCTTTAACGATCTATATACCACCAATATTTAACTTGCAACATTATACCCGAATAAACACATGCAATATACACTGTGAAAACTATGCCCAATTTCGGTAATATAATAATGCTATAGAGTACTAAATTGAGTCATACAATAATACTATAAAATAATGAACCAAAAACTGATAGACCAAACCATATTCCGCCCGGCAAGGAAGGACGAAGGCAGAAAGATCGCAGAGCTATTCAGCATAGCATCTGACGGAGTAGCTGAATATATTTGGACCACATACGCTGAGCCTAGTCAGGATATATTTGAATTCGGCGCCGCACGCTACTCGGAGGAAGATACGCCGTTTAGCTACATAAACAGTGTAATGGCCGAGCTGAACGGTGAAGTCCTGGGAATGCTCCTGGCATTTCCAATGCAGGAGAGTGAAATAGAAGAGTCTGAAATTGACCCTGTTCTGCTACCGTACACAAAGCTTGAGCAGTACGGGAGCTACTACATATGCGCTATGGCCGTATTCGACGAATTCAGGGGAATGGGGACCGGCACTAAATTGCTTGAGATCGCAGAGCGGCAGGCGATAGAAAGAGAGCTTCCGCAACTTAGCTTGTTAGTATTTGAGCAAAATGAAGGCGCTGTGAGACTTTACGAGCAAAATGGTTTTTACGAAACTAAGCGGGAGCAGGTGGTGCCGCACGAGCTTATACACTACACGGGCGATGTGCTGCTTATGGTTAAAGATATAGATTAACCCTGAGCATCTGGACTCGATTTTTATATTCCCTTCTAATTTGACAGCTCTTATATCTAGATTTATAATTGAGAAAATTTCTCAATTAGGGTCAGGGTAAAAATAGTGTGTCAAAAGATATAAGAAGCATATTTCACGAGCAGGGGCTAAAGTTTACGCCTCAGAGGAAAGCAGTATTAAAAGTCCTGCAGGATACGCACGCTTATCTATCAATAAATAAAATACACGCAAACGTAAAGGAGATACTCCCCGGGACGGGCCTGGCTACAGTATACCGCTCGCTTGAAACATTGGTCGATCTCGAATTAGTCGTGAAAGTTCACCTGGAAGACGGATGTCACAGTTATACGCTAGCGCCCGAAGGACACCGTCACCCGATTGTGTGCACCGACTGCAGTAAGGTAATCGAATACACGGATTGCCCGATTGAGGATCTATCGAAAAAGGTATCCAAAGACACCGGCATACCGATACAGAACCATTTTCTACAGCTATTTGGGAAATGTAAGGAATGCAGGGCATAAGAGGAATATAAAGATATGTCACATTTACATATACCTGACGGGGTGCTCCCCGGCTGGCTCGTGTTAGCAGGCTGGTTATGCACGGCGGTATTACTCGCATTTTGCATATACAGAGTTAAGCGCCTAGAGCTCACGCGCAAGATTCCTCTGATCGGAATCATTTCGGCGCTCATGATCGTATGCATGACACTCCCAATTATCCCATTCGCATACCACGTGAACCTGAGTGTCGTAGCCGGGATAATCCTGGGACCTGCGCTTGCGTTTATCTCAATATTTATAGTTGATCTGATTATCGCAATGTTCGGCCATGGGGGGATTACAGTAGTCGGGCTTAATACGGTTGTAATCGGCTCAGAGGCCGTACTCGGCTATTACCTCTTTCTAATGTTTAAAATACTGATGGGTAACTATTCGGTCGGCTGGTCGTCGGGTATCGCGGCAGTGATCAGTCTCATTCTCAGCACATCCATATTGGTTTTAGTGCTATACGCGGCTCATGTGAATCCCGATCTTGTAATTGATACAGAAAAGGAGCCGCATATTGAATCTACAACACACGAAACAGAATCGAATGTAAAAAATGGATTAAGCATTAATGTGTTTGTTAAAACCGCCCTGGCGCTGCTGGCGTTCGGGTGGATGCTTGAGGGAGTGATTACAGGGCTCGTTATTAAGTATGTTTCGGGTATTAGGCCTGATTTGATAGAGCCCGATACGACGTAGGGAATAATATATGGACGTTGCACTAATAGACTATTACGCAAACCACGGAAAGAGCTTTCTTCACAGCGCAGCAGCGCCAAGCAAGCTGCTCTTTTCAGCGCTGGTCATAGCTTCTGTAGTTATTACAGAAGAGTTTTACCTTCTGCTTGCAATTTACGTGTCACTTGTGAGCATGGCCGTATGGACGAGACTTTCGGTTACTAAAATAATAACTATTGCGGCTTATCCGGCTATATTCGCTATTTTATTCGTGATAGTTACCTGGGACGGAAGCCTATTAAGAGCGGGGGTGATAATGTTAAAAGCCCTCACGGCGGCCCTTACGATGGTGATACTCATAGTGACCACCCCTTACCCCGATGTTTTTAAGACTCTTAAACCTATACTGCCCGGGATTATTCACGACGGGCTATATCTAACATACCGCTCACTTTTCGTGCTGCTTGAAATGACCGACGAGCTTGTAAAAGGACTAAAGGTAAGAGGCGGGCTGACAAAAAAGAAGTATCTCAGAAACATCGCTAATTTCTCTTCCGGCATAGGGCTTGTGCTCATCAAGGGGTTTGATATTACGGAGAAGTACTACGGAGTGATGAAAGTAAGGGGCTATACGGGGAAAATTGCGGCAGATAAAAACAGCGGGAGATTTAGTACGGATGATTTAAGGGCAGTAGCCTCGGGAATATTAATATTCTCCGTATCACTTGGTATTAAGCATTATGGGAGCATTGATAAATCAGGACTATATGCACTAATTGTAGCGGCCATAATTCTAATATTATCGATAGTATACACAGCGAAAGAAGGGAATTAAGGAGACGTTTTGGAAGAGTTGGTAAAGGTAAGTAACCTAAAATTTAAATACCCCGACGGCACCTCGCTCTCATTTGACGGGCAGGAATTCACCGTAGAGAAAGGAGAGCGTGTAGCCATACTGGGGCCCAACGGGAGCGGAAAGTCCACACTTCTCTCTCTCCTTTTAGGGCTACTAAAATCAACTGAGGGCGAGATCGAAGTGCTCGGCGTAAACCCTGCCACAGATTATGAGAAAGTGAGGGAGCGTATTGGGGCGCTTCTTCAGAATGTGGAGCTTCAGATAATAGCGCCCCGCGTATGGGACGATATATCGTTTTCTCCGCGAAACTATGGCTATGACAAAGAAGAGACAGATAAGCTGGTCGAAGAGCTGCTTGTTAAGCTCGATATAGATCACCTGAGGGATAAAGTGCCGCATTACCTGAGCGGAGGGGAAAAAACCAAGGTTGCAATTGCGGGCGCACTTGCAACAAAGCCAGAGCTTCTTATACTGGACGAGCCCTTTGAGCATATAGACCCCACATGCAGAAAAGAGCAGATAAATCTCTTGAACAGCGTAAACCACGAGCAAGGAACAGCTATTATATTATCAACACACAATATGAACACCGTGCCTCTTGTAGCGGATACGGTCTATTTGATTGCCGAGGGAGGACACATAGTCAAGAAAGGCACTCCGAAAGAGATATTCTCGGACGTCGAGTCTCTATCCAAATGCCATATTGAGCCCCCTATATTGGGAGAGCTTTTCTCAGAATTAAAGAAAAGCGGCATCGATTTGGATGTATCATTAACAGTAGAAGAGGCAGCTTGCACATTAAGGGATATATTGTTATCATCTAAAAATAGATCGGACGTCGGATGAAAATAGTTAGAGAAAATATTACGAAAGGACCCTTAAGATTATTACTGCCGATTCTAGCAGTAATTTTCGTCATATCTATCAGCTCTCACAACCACGCGATAGGTATAGACTCGGGATCTATAATTGAGATTTCCGACGCAGCGCCCGATACGCACCACTCAATCGAGGACTGCTCGGCCTGTTTACTGCAGGGAAACGTTAAGCTGCCGGATATGGGTACCGTATTCAATACGCCTATCCCGCTAATTATCACATCCTTAGAAGAAACTGAATTTCTAATACCTTCTTCATTTTTACAACTTAATAAACCTTCACGCTCACCACCGACCGTATAGCTTTCAGCTTGCCGTGTGAGCACTGGGGCGAAATGTATCGAGAAATTTGCCCTCTATACATATACATTCATATATTCGGACTAAAGTACGGAAGTTCCGTCTTTAGCGCCGAGGTTTTCCCCATTCATAAACCATTAGCTCACATCGGCTGATTGATAACCGGCTTTCCATATTAATACATATCTGGAGGTGAGTTATGAAGTTTAGAAGAATTTTTTTCACATTAATAATAACTCTGTTTATATCACCTGCTATTACACAGCAAGTATTTGCAGGTGAACAAAATGACGTAAAGAGTGAGTTAAAAGAGCTTAGAAAGATGATGGAAAATATGCAGCAAAGGATTGACGAGCTAGAAGAGAAAAACGAAGCCTTGGAAAAGCAGGCTAAAGAAAAAGAAGAAACGATTGTAGTCGAAGAGGAAACAGACTTAACAGTAATTGAAACGCCTGCAACTGAGAGGCAGGGTTTTCTCCAGAAAGCACTCAATACCTTTAACCCGGAGATAAGTGTTATAGGTATATTCGCCGCCGCCTGGTACTCACAGGACGACCCTATAGTCTTCGCGGAAGTTGATCCCGAAAATACGGGAGTGAACGTACAGGAAATTGAAATCGGTTTTCAGGGCGTAATAGATTCGTATTTCAGGTTCGATACATTTCTTGTTTTCGGGGTTGAAGGAGTCGAGCTTGAAGAAGCATATGGGACTACTCTATTCAGCCTTCCCTTAAACTCCCAAATCAGAGCTGGAAGAATGAGGGCAAAGTTCGGAAGGATTAATCAGATACACAGACATAACCAGAACTTCGTCACACTGCCGCTTCCGGCAGCTCAGTTCCTGGGCGAGCATCTTAATCCGACGAGTATAGAGGCAAACTTCCTTGTCCCCGTCCCCTGGTATATGGAGCTGAGCGCGCTCGGCGGAAGCCCCGATGTAGAAACACCGACTTTTGACAGAGACGAGAATGCAAACAATCTCGCCAGGCTCCTTTACATATTCCACCTAGCAAACTTCGTTGAGGTCTCAGAAGCGTTGGGTGTCAGCTTGGGCGGCTCGTTCGCTACGGGTGTAAACAATACAGGGCGTGACGAAAGGTCTAACATGTACGGGATTGATCTATTCGCAAAGTACCGCCCGCTTGAAAATAACCCGTATCAGGAAGTGATGCTCCAGTCCGAGTTTATGTACCTAGACGCGGACACTCCTGAAGAAAATCTGGAGAACTGGGGTTGGTACGCGCAGCTCGTATACCGTTTCGCAAAAAGATGGAACACCGGATTCAGATACGGGATCATAGATACGAATACCCCGGTTCAGGAAGAGGCCGGAGACATTGATGGTGACCCAGCCGGGCTATTTACATTGATTAGGAATGAGGAAGGGGAAGAGGAAGAAGGAATGCTTGGCTTATTTGGCAGAACATACCGTCTTTCGCCTATGCTGACGTTTAACCCGAGCGAGTTCTCACGGTTGAGGGTCCAGTACGACTACCTGAACCAGGATTTTACCGAAAACCAGCACGCGATCTTTCTACAGTTCCAGTATTCGCTGGGAGCTCACGGGGCACATCCATTTTAATAATATAAAACTAGGAGAAAATAACTATGAAACATCAACTTTCACTTAAAAACTTTGTACTATGCATGACTTTGGCGCTGGCCTCTATAATATTCACCGGCCAATCAGTACTGGCTCAGGTTAATATTGTGACATCAGTGACTGACTACGCGGCAATAGCAAAAGAGATCGGCGGTGACCGGGTTGAAGTGACAAGTCTGGCAAAGGGTTATCAGGACCCTCACTTTGTCGACGCAAAACCGATATTTATCACTCGACTAAACAAAGCGGATATGCTCATCTATAATGGTCTTGATCTTGAGATTGGATGGCTCCCTATTCTTATCACAGGAGCCAGAAATTCCGATATCGCCTCACCGAGCGCAATTGGCCATTATAATGCATCTGTCTCTATAAAAGATTTTCTTGACGTGCATACCACCCCAATAGACAGGTCAATGGGGGATATACACCCGGGTGGAAACCCCCACTTTATGCTCAATCCCGGAAACGGCATACCTGTGGCCAGAGGCATAGCTGCCAGGCTGATACGTATAGACCCTGAAAACGCGGCATTCTACGAAGATAATTTCAAAAATTTCGTAAGTGCGCTAAAGCTGAAGATAAGTGAATGGGAGACCGAGCTTGCACCGTTTAAAGGGACTGAGGTCGTCACTTACCATAAGCTCTGGAGCTATTTTTTAGATTGGGCCGGGTTTAAGAACGCGGGCACGATAGAGCCTAAACCGGGTATTCCCCCGTCGCCGTCTCATACTGCAGATCTCATGAGAAACATGGAGCGGGATAATGTAAGGCTCATTATGGCAGCCAACTACTATCCGACTAAAACAGCTTCGATTATCGCCCGGAAAACAGGGGCTACATTCCTTTCTTTACCTGTAATGATTGAGGGAAGAGACGGTATAGACAGCTATATTGAGCTGTTCGACGCTCTTGTAGGAGAGATTACCTCCGCACTCAAGAATACTAAAAGTTCAAATCAAAACGCTGCTGAATTTAACGGTGGGTAAATTGAAAAATACAGAGGATAACTTGTATGTCGAATCTCATAAAACTTGAGAACTTAACGATTGGCTATGAAAAGAAGGGTCTACTGCGGACTACAGATATTGCTATAGAAAATGGGCAATTCTGGGGCATACTCGGGCCTAACGGGAGCGGCAAGAGTACGCTCCTTAAAACTATATTGAGCCTGATCCCCCCTATAGAGGGGAAAGTTACATCCGAAAACGCAGTTGTCTTCGGCTACGTCCCTCAGAATGAGAAATTCGATCAAATATTCCCCATATCCGTCTTTGAATTAGTGTCCATGGGCCGCTACAGCCGTGTACCTCCCGGGAAAAAGCTGTCTACTGGAGACAGAGACGTAATAGAGGAGTCTCTTAAAAAGGTAGGAATCGCTCACTTAAGTGAGCGCAGCTTCAGATCGCTCTCGGGAGGAGAGAAGCAGCGCTCGCTCCTTGCCCGGGCAATTGCCGGAGAGCCCGATATACTGGTGCTCGATGAGCCGACGGCAGCTGTGGATATTAAGGGAGAGGCGCAAATAATGAGCCTGGTAAAAAGCATAAAGCAGGAGAGTGGGCTTGCGGTATTGATGGTCAGTCACTTTCTTAACACTATCTCTGCTTTCTCCGACCATATCATTTTGATAGACAAAGACAACGATATTTTTCAAGCGGGAGATAAAGCAGAGATTCTGAATAGTGAAAACCTGAATAAATTTTTCGGGCTTAACCTGGATATAGAAAGAATAAACGAAATACAGGCGATCGAGCGTTTAACATAGAAGGATTTAAATATGACAACATTTGCGGAATTTATAAACAGCTATTTCCTATGGAAAGACCCGATGATCGTGGGGGCTGCCGCGGGAGCTGTGTGCGGGTTTTTAGGAGTATACGTGGTATTAAGAAGAATAATATTTGTAAGCGCTGCGCTCACTCAAATTTCGAGCTTCGGCGTGGGGCTTGCCTTTTATCTGGAAGCTTACAGCCTTGGAGTTTTCGCATCCCTGTTTGATCCTTTCATATTGTCCTTGTTACTGACATGTTTGGCAGCCGTTTTCTTTGCTCTAAAGAGGGATTTTTCGCGAGTCAGCACAGAAGGTGTTATAGCTTTTGGGTTTTTACTGGCCTCGGGCGCGGTTGTAATAATAGGAGATAAAATAACAAAAGGTGCACATGATATTGCCAACATACTTTTTGGAAGCGCCGTAGTCGTGGACCCGGCAGATGTTTTGATAATTCCGGCTGTTGCGCTCGTGGTATTTATTATTCACCTTATCTACTATAAAGATTTTATATTCATATCTTTTGATTCAGAGACCGCTAGACTTTTTAAATACCCTGTAAGACTGCTGAATACCGGTCTCCTAATCACAATCGCAGTCGTCGTTGCTGTAACAACCAGAGCACTCGGTGCTCTTCCCGTGTTTGCGCTATTGGCACTCCCGGCACTCGCCTCGCTACTTATTACTGAGAATCTAAAACTCGTATTTATATTCTCCGTAGTTATAGGCATCTTATCTGCAACTTTAGGCTACTTTTTCTCTTTCATATTATCCTTACCGACCGGAGCCTCAATGACAGTCTGCGCAGTAGCCTTTTTTATTTTAGCACTAGGGTTGAGGGAGCTGAGGAAGGGGTAGGTAAGCCTGTTACGGGAGAGCTTAACGACTATGAAAACATTATTAAGACAGATAATTTTGATATCAATATTTATGATTGCCGGCTGCGCTCAATATGAGTCAGCCGTTGAGAAGCTGGAGTGGCTGGAGCCCGACACGTTTACATGCGATGTCGTGCAGGTCAAGAGCGGAGACACTTTCCTCTGCAAGTTTCCCGATCTGGAAATTGATACAATCAGACTCGCCGGGATTGCAATTCTAGACAACAAACAAGCAGAAGCTAAAAGTTTCTCCAAATCGGTTCTAAAAAGAGGAACACTTGTAAATCTAGAGCCTCATCAGGAAGAAAGAGCCCAAAACGGCAGTATTCCATCCTATGTATATGTACCGGGAGTGAAGATGCTGAATATGCTGCTGTTAGAGAAAGGATACGCCGGAGTCGCCCGAGACGAGGTAATCGTTAAGTACAAAGCGGAATTCTTTAAAATAGAGAATAACCGGGGCGAGGAGACCGAGGCGATAGAAGAAGTAGAGACTGAGAAAAAACCCTGGGTTAAGTAAGATAAAATTAACCCTTAAACATGTATTAATCAGGCAATTGAATCTAGTGAAATCGACTCATCAATGAGTAAAATCGGTATGCCGTCCCGAACAGGATAGAGGTAATTACGGTCGTCCTTTTGGATGAGCCCGCCGTCTATTTTAACCTCGATTTTTTGCCCGGACCTGCTCGCGAGATCGCCATTTTCTATGAGACTATTAATCTTATCTACCAGATCAGACTCAGCCATTACCAAATCTTGCTTGGTTTCGGGGCAGGCAACTATTTTTAACAGGTCTTCGCTGATCATTCTTAACTCCATAACCGCATATTTGCTAATAATAAATTTTAATTGGATAACCGCATATGGTAATTTAGAATACATAACATAGACCAGACTCAAAAGGAGTTAAGAAAATGAGAAGAACTATATTACTATCCTTGTTAAGTATTTTTGCTCTCGTGTCCATAGGAATTATAGGATGCAAGCAAAGCGAAAATGATGTAAGCAAAGAGGCTGTTGAAGACGCAGCTGTAGTACAAGAAACCGATTCTACGCCTGAAACCCAAGTTGAGGTCCCAAACGTCATTATTGAAGTCGGGGAAAGATCCCCCGCGTTCCCCGGAGCTAAGGCAAGATTTACCAACATTAAAAACGGAGACATCCTGGAGGACAATAATGTTTCATTAGTCGTGGATGTCGAGAACTATGAGCTGGGCATACAAACAGATACCGAAAGGGCTTCTGAAATTGCAAACTCAGCAAAAGGTCAGCACGCCCATATAATACTTGATAACGACCCCTACTTTGCAGATTATGAAGCCGGAGTGCCGTTTGATATAGGTATGCTCGATGAAGGCGCTCATACGATCCTTGTCTTTCCGAGCCGCTCTTATCACGAGAGTGTAAAATCAGAAGGGTCTGTAGATATAGTGAATATTTCCGTCGGCAAGAAAGATGGTGAGTATATGCTCGACGAATCAAAACCCAACATCATATATAGCAGACCAAAAGGTAAATATGAGGGTAAAGACGCAGAAAAGATTATGCTCGATTTTTATCTTATAAACACAGAGCTTGGTGAAGACTACAAAGCCAAATATACAATCCGTAAAAACGAAGCTGACGCTGAAGAGCACACAATTACAATGACGGAATGGACCCCCGCTTTTGTAAGTGGCCTAAGTAGCGGAGAATATATTATTACTCTTCAGCTATTAGATAAAGACGGGAACCTTGTTGAAGGGACTTTTAACAACACCGAAAGGACAATTACAGTAGCTACAGAATAGCACTGAGAATTAGGACCGGAGCAGAAAAAATTAAGGGGAGACCCTTTCTAGAATCTCCCCATAACATTTCTAAGTATCAGATCGAACTAGTTAACATAGAGAACCCAAGCGCCCTGATCACCCTGGATCTTGCCCTGGAGCTCTACATTGTTTCTGTCTGTAGAGGATTCTAATTTACTTATTGCCTCTTCTGACCCATGTAAAGCATAAACCTGACCGCCGCTTGTCGTAACAACGTGAAGGTGCTGGTCCTTCTCACCGCAAGGTGATGTTGCAACAACGGGCTGTACGCTACCGTCTTCATAATTAGGCAGTAAGCATACTAAAGTACCGGATACCGAAGCTTCTTTGGCGCCCGATTCATCAAGCGCTGAAGCAGTTCCTAGAATCCAACCCCTGGTATGTCCGGCGATCTCTCCATTTACAGTTTGCTTTCCGCCTTTCATACCCTTCATATCGTCCTTATTAGCGGCAACTGCTGCTGCTTTGTCGGACCCGACCATGACTACTGTGCCGGTACACTCGGTAAACTCGGCCATTGTCTGAACATTGCCTTCCTCGTCTACCTGTACACAAATTAACGTCCCTTCCATGGCCGCCATCTTGTCACCGCCATTCTTACTATCATCGGCTTTACCCTCATGATGGGCAGCAAAAACCGGAAGTGCTAATGTAAGAGCTAAAACTAACATTGATAATGTTAAGGCTCCTCTAAACATATTTACGTACCTCCTAAGTTTATTTGCTCCTAAGCATTATATAAACACAAGAAAATATTGATTGCAAGCAGATTTCTATCCCTCCAAACCCAGCAAATTTTATGTTAATAGTGGGTAAGAAATCATAACATTAGGAACATATCATTATTAGATAACAAACTGTTAGATTTGGATGCGTAATTTTTTGTATTTACAAATAAGAAGATTATGGGATAATATTAGGGAAATTGGAATTCAGGGAGAATAGTATGTCACAAAAATGTATGATCACAGGAAAAGCGCCGCTAACGGGTAACCATGTATCTCACGCAAATAACAAGGTTAAGCGCCGTCAGAACCCAAACCTACACTGGAAGCACATCTTTGTCCCTGAGCTAAACCGCACTGTCAGAATCAGGATTTCCACCCGGGCACTCAGAACCATAAACAAGAAGGGTCTCCTGCCGTTCCTTAAAGACAACGGTCTTAAACTTAAGGACCTAACTTAGCCTTTATTCTAAAAACACGCTGTTCCTTACAGGCAAATCATGAAATCTGAAAAGACAGATTACGCCTATTTGCTCACGCGCGCAACTAAAAGTGCTGGCTCCATAATTAAGGACACCAAAAAACTCAACCGTCTTGTCGATACCGCTGCACTAAGCATAGATTCAGGTGTTAGCCGGATGAATTCTATAAAGAGCGACCTTGGGGCGCTTTTGAGCTTAATCAAAGCATGGGCAAAGGGCGACTATAGAGATGTTTCCAAGACTACGCTTTTACTTAGCGCGGGGGCAGTAATATATTTTGTAAACCCCATGGACGCCATACCCGACATTCTTCCGGCCACAGGTCTCTTGGACGATGCCACCGTAATAGGGGTAGTAATTACATCCGTAAAGAAAGATATTGAAAGCTTTAAGCTCTGGGAGTCCGCTCAAGCGGATATAACAAACCCCCGGCAGCCTGAATCGATACTAGCCTAGCTACACCACTATTCCTTATCCTCATACTTATCTTTGAGCTCCTTCACCACACTTGGGTCGGCAAGCGTTGTCGTATCACCTAAAACCGAGCCTTCGGCAATATTTCTTAGAAGTCTTCTCATTATCTTGCCGCTACGGGTTTTAGGCAGCTCCGCGGTGAATATGATTTCATCGGGTCTTGCGATAGCCCCGATCTTCTTTGCTACGTGATGCCTTAATTCCCCCAACAGCCTAGAGCTTGTCTTAATCCCCTTCCTGAGAGTCGTGAAAGCTACTATTGCCTGCCCCTTTAATTCATCATTCCTGCCAACGACTGCCGCCTCCACAACTGAAGGATGGTCCACGAGAGCGCTTTCCACTTCCATGGTGCTTAAGCGGTGGCCCGCAACGTTCATTACATCGTCCACTCTGCCAAGTACCCATATGCAACCGTCCTTGTCACGCTTTGCGCCGTCCCCTGTAAAATAAATACCCGGGTACTTGCTCCAGTACTGCTCCTTATAGCGCTCGTGGTCGCCGTATATAGTTCGCAGCATAGAGGGCCAGGGACTCTTTATAACAAGATATCCCGCCCCTTCCTTAACGGTTTTACCCTCTTCATCCACAACATCAGCATCTATAGTAGGAAATGGAAAGGTAGCTGATCCAGGCTTAGTTTTGGTTACTCCGGGTAGAGGAGTAATCAGTATAGAACCCGTTTCTGTCTGCCACCATGTGTCAACAATAGGACATTTTTTACCGCCTATGTGCGTATGGTACCAGACCCAGGCCTCAGGGTTGATCGGCTCTCCGACCGATCCAAGAAGACGAAGCGAGCTTAGATCATACTTCTTGGGGTGCTCCTCTCCCCACCTCATAAACGCCCTTATCGCAGTGGGTGCGGTATATAAAATATTAACGGCGTATTTTTCCACTATTGCCCAGAACCTGCCTATATCTGGGTAATCGGGCGCGCCCTCATACATTATAGAAGTAGCTCCGTTTGCAAGCGGACCGTAAACAATATACGTATGCCCCGTTACCCAGCCTATGTCGGCTGTGCACCAGTAAGTGTCCTGGTCCTTTAAATCAAATACCCATTTAGTAGTTGCGTATGCCCCTACCAGATAGCCTCCGGTTGTATGCACAATACCCTTGGGCTTACCTGTTGTTCCGCTTGTATAAAGTACGAACAGCATGTCCTCACTGTCCATTTTCTCAGGAGGGCAGTAAGCCTCTGCGTCATCCATCAGCTCATGCCACCAGTAGTCTCTTCCCCTTTTCATCTTTATTCTGGCTCTGCTGCCTACCCTGTCCACAACAACAACTTTTTTTACGCTCTTGGTTTTCTTAAGCGCTTCGTCCGCATTCTTCTTAAGTGGAACTATTTTGCCCCTTCGGTAGCCGCCGTCAGAGGTGATAAGTACTTTGGATTTGGAATCGTTTATCCTATCACTCAGGCTCTCCGGACTGAAGCCGCCGAATACTATGCTGTGGGGGGCACCTATCCTGGCACAGGCCAGCATAGCGATTGCAAGCTCGGGAACCATGGGCAGGTATATCGTCACGACGTCGCCCTTCTTGACCCCTAGTCCTTTGAGTACATTGGCGAACTTATTGACTTCTCTGTAGAGCTCCCAATAGGTAAGTGTGACGGTTTTCCCGAACTCACCCTCCCATATTATCGCCGCTTTATTCTTTCTGTGCGTGGTGATGTGCCGGTCGAGACAGTTATAGGAAACATTGATCTTCCCCCCTAGGAACCACTTGGCATGAGGGGGCTTCCAGCTCAGTACCTTCCTCCATTTCTTAAACCAATCAAGCTCCTTCGCAAAGTCCTCCCAGAATTTCTCAGGGTTACGCTTTGCGCTCCTGTAAATCGCTTCCGAGTTAACATGTGCTTTCTCTTTAAACTTCTTACTCGGAGAAAATGTGCGTTTTTCCTTTAGCAGAGACTCGATAGTTTTTTCTTTTTT
>DEIM01000114.1:21688-41862 GCA_002352485.1 Candidatus Dadabacteria bacterium UBA2774 | reverse complement strand
AGTATGTTTTTCCCTTCAGTTATCGAGTCGTTAAGGAGTTTAGATACGTCGCAGGTAAACTCCATGAGCTCCTTTCCATAAATTGAGTACTGCTCTAAAATATTCTCGAAATTAAGAGGCTCTTTCCCAAGCACTTTAGATATATAGAGGTTTCTGTCCGGGAGAACATCTTTTAGTCTTTGGGATAAAGCGTCCGTATCTATTAAGTCTGAGACCTTTATGCCTCTTCTCGCGGCCTTGTCTTCATAAACGGGGCCTATGCCCCTTCCTGTCGTGCCGATCTTGGTGTTTCCGTTTGACTCTTCCCGCCCCTTATCGATCTCTTTATGGTAGGGCATAATAACATGCGCCCTGTCGCTTATCTTAAGATTATCACAATCGGCTTTGTACCCTGCGGCGCGGAGGTCACGTATTTCCTCGAGCAGCACTTTAGGGTCGATAACTACACCGTTTCCTATAACCGATACCTTGCCCTCACGGAGGATTCCCGAAGGGAGGTGGTGGAGTACAACTTTTTCATCCCCGATTACTATTGTGTGGCCTGCGTTATTTCCGCCCTGGTAACGGGCTATGATGTCCACTTTCTCAGAGATCAGGTCGACGATCCTGCCCTTACCCTCGTCTCCCCACTGCGCGCCGATCACTACCACATTGGGCATTGTCAGATACCACCTTTGAGGAGTTCTTCCAAGTTAGAAAACTCTTTTCCGGCGCCCCTTTTGGATTCGATCAGTTTAAGCTTTCTCGGAGTCTCAAGTAAGATTACGCCGTAGAAATTTGAGGTTTGATTTTCCTTAAGTCTCTGAGCCCTTTGCTCCGGATTTAAATTCAGGTCTAAAATCACTTTGAAGCCGCTTGATCTGAGCCATTCTGCCAGGTGTATGGCTTCGCGCCTCAGGCTTGCTTTCTTGGGTATTACGACAAAGTGTATTTGATTGTCTTCTAGGTTCTCTTTTGTGTAATCAAGGAGCATCTCCAAATCCACCGCGAAACCGGTAGCCGGGGAGTCATATCCGTACTTACCCATGAGCTCGTCATATCTCCCGCCCCTGATCAAAGTAGATTGGATGTCGCGAGACAATATCTCGAACGTTACGCCCGTATAGTAGTTAAACCCTCTAAGCTCCGCGAGGTCGACATTTACATCACAGTCAAGGTTATAATCGTCGACGACGCTTAGAACTTTTTCGAGCTCTTTTACATATTTTTGGATCGAAGGGATTTTTTTGGCTTGCTCTAAAACCTCTCTCCCGCCAAAGAGCTCGGGGAGGATTTTAATGGTGTCTTTTACTTTCTTAGACGCATCGGATTTGCGGATAGCTCTTGCTAATTCTTCCTGATCTTTTTTTTTAAGCGCGTCCTCAATATGTTTTCTGGACTCGCCTGTTTGCCCGAGCAGGCTCCTCAATATCCCGGTATGCCCGATGTCGAGCACAAGTCTTTTTATACCTGACTTGCCAAGAGACTTTATGCCGAGCGCAATTATCTCTCCGTCCGCCTCAGCCGAATTTAACCCGACAAGCTCGCAGCCCACCTGGAATATCTCTCTCTCTTTGCCGCTGCCCTTTTCCTCAAACCTCACCACTCTGCCGTTGTAGCAGAGTCTAAGGGGCGAAGTACCGTCCTTTAGCTGTGTCGCTACAATTCTTCCTACCTGAGGGGTGATATCGGGCCTTAGCGCTACAACCTCTCCTGTAGAGGGATCGACGAACTTTATGATCTTATTCTTGAGCTCATCGCCCAATCCTACAGATAGAGGGCCAAGATACTCAAATAGCGGGGTGATTATTCTTCTATAACCCCACCTGGCGAATTCTTCAAGGAGTCCTTCCTCGACTCTCCTGAGCTCTTCTGCTTTTCTGGGAATATAATCTTTAACGCCCTGGGGCAAACTTAGTCTGTCTGTCATTAACATTTAACCTGTGTAACTGAGATTATGTCGGGTAGCTGTCTTATCTTATCTATGACTTCCTCTGAGACCGGGGAATCGACGTTGGTAAATACTATAGCCCTTCCGCCAATTGCTTCCCTACCCAAATGCATACGTCCGATATTCACGCCGTTTTCTCCGAGCACTGAGCACATAGCGCCTATAAACCCCGGTTTGTCGTTGTTTTCGCTCACCAGGAGGTAGCCGCTTGGTACGACGTCTATGGATACGTCGTTTACTCTTACGAACCTTGGCTCTTCCTTCCCGAATATAGTGCCCGACACGTTGCTTTCGCCTTCCTCAGTCTTTACCTTTATTGTTATTAAACTCGTATAGTCTTTTGTTTTAGATGATTTTGATTCTATTACCTTTATCCCTTTATCCTCCGCTATAACAGGGGCGTTTACGAAGCTCACCGGAGTGTCCATCATGGGGGTGAGGAAGCCTTTCAGAGCCGCAACCGTAATTGGGTTGGTATCAAACTCCGAGACCTCCCCGTCGTACTCAATATGTATCTCTTGTACGCCGCCTTTACATAGCTGGCCCTGCAGGCTGCCGAGAAGCTCGGCAAGGTTTAGATATGGCTTCATTACTTTAATCACATCAAGGCTTACAGAGGGCATGTTAACGGCGTTCTTTACAACGTCGTTTACCAAAAAGTCAGCTACCTGCTCTGCAATCGCAAGCCCTACTTTGGTCTGCGCCTCTTCGGTAGAAGCTCCGAGATGTGGTGTGAATACTACGTTTTCGTCAAGCGTAAGGAGTGGGTTGCCTTCCTCAGGGGGCTCGTTTACGTAAACGTCAAATGCGGCTCCTGCAAGCTTGCCTTCGCTCACGGCCTGGGTTATGTCCTTCTCGTTTGCAACTCCGCCTCTTGCGCAGTTAATGAGTATTAATCCTGGTTTTGTTTTTTCGAATGTGTTTATATTTATAAGGTCTTTGGTGTCTGGGGTAAGAGGGGTATGAATTGTTATAAAATCCGCTCTCTCAAGAAGCTCATCCAGACTAACAAGATCGACACCTAATTTCTCGGCAGCCTCTTTTGTAAGGTACGGATCGTAGGCTATCACGTTCATCTTAAGTCCGATCGCTCTATCGGCCACGAGCTTTCCGATGTTCCCGAGCCCAATACATCCAAGGGTCTTCCCGTATATCTCGACACCCTTGAATTTGCTCCTCTCCCACTTGCCTGACATAAGCGATGCGTGGGCTTGGGGGATTCTCCTGGCAATTGACAGCATGAGCGTGATTGCGTGCTCGGCAGTCGTGATCGCGTTTGCCTCTGGGGTGTTCATGACGACTATGCCTCTTTTGGTGGCAGCCTGCACATCTACGTTGTCTACACCGATTCCGGCACGTCCTATGGCTTTAAGGTTCTTTGCCGCATCAATTATGTCCGAGGTTACTTTTGTCGCGCTCCTTACTATGAGGGCGTCGTAGTTGCCGACTATCTCAAGGAGCTCTTCTTTTGGCATACCCTTTTTTACGTCTATCTCCAGTCCGCCAGCAGATTCGAGAATGCTCAAACCTTCCTTAGCCAGACCGTCCGTTATTAATACTTTCACTTTTTCCTCCAAGAGTATTTTTGCAAATTTCCCTCTATGATTAGGATTGTAAATTTTCCTCTATGAATTGTTTAGGGGATATGTCAACGGCATAACAATATATGCGAGCTATGAAATGTTGTCAATCGGGCGCGGATTTAATAAAAGATGCCAAGGCTTTAAGAGTACTTTGTCTTGCGCCGGAATAATCTGTTAAACCCGGTCTTTATGACCGACTGCGGGATCGTTAACACCGTCTGTGACATGAAAGGAACTGCTTAAAAATTGTGAACTACAAAGTGTTAAGTTAATATTTGGGTCACTCATGGACGAAGCAAAGATGAATTTTATCGATCACCTGAGTGAGCTCAGGAAGCGTATTCTCTGGAGCGTGCTCGCGGTGGCGATCTTCTTTATACCGGCGTATGCGTTCTCTGAGCAGATTTTCGATTTCCTTATGAAGCCCCTTATCGAGAACCTGCCTGAGGGCAGCTCGCTTATTTTCACTAGGCCCGCAGAGGGGTTCACGACATATCTGAAAGTATCTTTCTTCGCCGCGCTGATTGTAGCCGTGCCGTTCATATTGTATCAGGCATGGAGGTTCGTTGCGCCCGCGCTCTATAAACAGGAAAGACAGATAGTCATACCTTTCATATTGTTTGGCTCGCTCTTTTTTATGCTAGGTGCGGCGTTTTGCTATTACGTCGCCTCACCGCCGGCATTTAAATTCCTACTCAACGAGTATTCCTCAGACTACGTTAAGGCGTTTCCCTCAATTAAGGAAGGGCTGTCGTTTTTCATGGCGCTAATATTCGGGTTCGGTCTTGTATTCGAGTTCCCGCTTATTATCTTCATATTGGCGAGGGTAGGAATTGTGACGAGTAAGTGGCTGAGGCAGAAAAGAAAATACGCTCTTCTCATAAGTGCGGTAGTGGCCGCTATCCTTACACCTACGACGGACGCGGTATCTATGATGCTGATGTTCGTTCCCATACTGGTATTCTACGAGCTTGGAATATGGGTCGCCTGGCTGTTCGGTAAGAAAAAAGTAGAGGCTCCCGAAGAAGCAGACGCCGACACCCCGTTCCCGTAAGTTGACAATTTCTCTAATTGAAAATAAAGTTTCATGTTGATGAAACCAGGCTATGTCGTGCTTTACGGCGAGCCTATTAATTTAATTCGAGAGGTAAAAGTCATGCCCCCCAAAACCGCTAAGAGTAAAAAGCCAAAGGATCTGAGACACCCTATTACGTACAAGAGAGAGAGCGGCAAGTTCGACGTCGAATGGTACAAGGGACTCGATAAAACCAATTGGGTTCTGCCCAAGATACTGAAAGAGCAGGCCAAGAAGCTAGGGAAAAAACCGTTCCTTCAGTTTGGCTCTAAGAAGCCGCTTAGTTTTTATCAGACGAATCAATTAGCAAACAAAATAGCAAACGGGCTCATTGAGCTCGGCATCGAGAAGGGCGATAAAGTGGCCGTATACATGCCCAATTCTGATGACTATGTGATCACTTGGTTCGGAATATTAAAGCGCGGCGCGGTGATGGTGCCTATAAACACGGCCTATGTGATGGATTTCCTCGAATATATAATCGATAGCTCCGATACAAAGGTGCTATTTATTGCCGAAGAGTATCTGGATAGGATGCCCCCGATTGCCAAGAAGCTAAAGAAGCTCGAGCACGTGATTGTGTGGACGAGGGATGGGGGAGTGAAATACGACAAGCACGGCTATAACTTTAAGAAAATGACACCTTACTCAAAATTTATAGGTGCCCAGAAGAGCTCTGAGCCTGATGTCGAAGTTACATTCATGGACTTTGCGAGGCTCATGTACACCTCGGGTACAACAGGCCGCTCAAAGGGGGTTGTGCGCCCTTGTTCAGCCGATTACTCAAGCGCCCGGAACTATGCAGAGATAATGGACGTAGGCCCTGACGACGTGTGCTTCACATGCCTTCCACTTTTTCATTCAAACGCAATGGTTATGACTGTTTACCCGGCATTAATAAAAGGCGCAAAAGCAGTTGTCGAAGAGAAATACAGCGCGAGCAGGTTCTGGAAATGGATGGTTGAATACGGGGTTACGAAATTCAATATAGTAGGTACGGTCTCGTACTTTATGTGGAACACCCCTGCTGTGCCTGAGGAGAAACAGCACAAGGTCAAGCTCGTGCTCGGCTCCCCCGCGCCTCACGATATAATCGAGGACTTTATGAAGCGCTTTAATATAAAGTTTATGGAGGGCTACGGTCTCACGGAAATTGGCCAGTGCACGTGGATGCGCCCGGGCGAGCCGTTCAGAGTCGGCTCCTGCGGTAAGGAGGCCCCTGGTTACGAGATAAGGATCGGAGACCCTGAAACCGACGAAGAGGTGCCGATAGGCGGCATAGGGGAGATAATCGTCCGCCCGAGGACCCCCAACGTGATGCTGCATCAGTACTATAAAATGCCAGAGAAGACAGTACAGGACTTTAGAAACTTCTGGTTCCACACCGGGGACGCGGGCCGTATGGACAAACAAGGCTATATCTATTTTGTAGACAGAGTTAAGGACTACATCCGAAGACGGGGAGAGAACATAAGCTCCTTTGAAGTTGAGAAGATCGTAGGTTCCTACCCCGATGTTGAGGAGTCGGGCGCGATCGGCGTAAAGTCCGAAGGCGGTCGTTACGCAGAGGACGAGCTTATGATTGTGGTCGTTCCCAAAAAGGGTAAGAAGATCGACCCTGTAAAGCTCATGAAATTCCTTGAGCGCAGGATGCCCGTATTTATGATCCCGAGGTTTATACGCTTTGAGAAGTCACTACCCAAGACCGGCACACAGAGGGTGCAGAAGAATAAGCTCAGGGACAAGGGTATTACGAAAGACACCTGGGACTCCGTAAAAGCAGGCTACAAGATAAAAAAATAGACTGATATCTTGTCATTCCGGGCCCCGACCCGGAATCTCATCTTTTAAGTTGTAATTGCAAGGCTCCAAAGGGGCCACGGCAATCCTCTACAATAAAGTGCCAAAACAACCCCGCTCACCTAGACGTGGCTTTAGCGAAGAGTTGAAGGGTGACATTACCCCCTGCTTTATTTCCCAATTTTAGGTAGAATGGTATTTAACACTTTTTAAGGAGGGTCTGATGAGAACTGTATCAGTATTACTTTTAGTAATATCAATAATATTTATGTCGGCAGGCATTGCAGCTGCCGGAGAAGCTCTGGGGGTTGCGGATTTTAAGAAGCTCTATGATTCACTTCTTGCCGGGAAAACGCTCGTGAACGTAACCGAGCAGGGCGATACAGTAGTAAAGAAGGAGAGGCACTACGGCGCTGCCGTAAACACCGGCGACGGTGATTTCGATATACCCGTTAAGAAAGTGATTACCTATATGGTAAACGATGATGTTACATCTACCATAAGCGTCGATATTCTAGACAGGGTAAACGACATTGGCGGCGTTGCCATTATTCAGGAAGAGATAACCGGGATGAGCGTTCTTGAAGCGGGCGAAGAGAAACCTGAGGCTGCCTACGGAGTAGAATTCGGCGGTGTGTACAGGGTAGGTACGAATGAAAAAGGCGGTTTTGACGTTCATAACTTCGCGCTTTCGCCTTCTCTTCTTATAGACGGAGATTCAGTAAAGCTCTCGGGCTCTATGATCTCTTTTTCATGCTACTCACAGACCGATAAATCCGTATGCGAGCTTAACGTGCGCGACTTTAATCTCAGCGAGTACGAGCCTTATCAAGGCTTTAAAGTAGGGGAGCCAATAGGCGGGGATTACACAGAAGTCTTTGTGAGTAAGTAGCTTGCTGTCAAAGAAAATATGTGCCTTAGGAGGTATGAAAATGAATAAAATGATATATGTGTTCACAATATTAGCGTTTGTAATTATTCCTATGAGTTACGTTAAAGCAGACCCGGTGATCGACCCATCGAGCATAAAGAATCAGGACAAGTACTACAGTGACAATGCGCAGTGTAAAGCCCTTGCTAAGGACAATAAGGGCGGAGTAGGAAACGTCGCAAAGGACACAGCAATCGGCGCCGGCGTCGGAGCTGGAACGGGTGCTTTACTCGGTGCAATCGGCGGCGGAGTCGGTAAGGGGCTCGGTATAGGGGCAGTGGTGGGCGGAGTCGCAGGGGGCGGCATGAGCGTATACAAGAACCACAAGAGCTATGACGAGATATACAAGAACTGTATGCGCGGCAGGGGTTACAGGGTGCTAAATTAACTCAGATTAAGATTTACCTGCCGACTCTGTTTTCGAGCACCAATATAATCAGGAAGCCGACAAAGAACATGGTAGTAGCAAATGCGTTGTCGCGGCCCTGATGGGCCTCGACGAGAAGCTCTTCGGTCACTAAGTAAAGCAGCGCGGCCGTTGCGAAAGCTATTACTATCTCAAGGCTCTGGCCGCTTAGCCCTTCTAAGAAAAAGCCTCCGAGCGAGGCGCCTATGAGAACCAGCAATGCCAGCATTATAGTTACTACGATTATAGTCCTCGTACTCTTTCCGCTTTTTGTGAGTGAAGACACGACTGAGATCGCCAGGAACAAAAGCTCTATTGTAAGGGCGATTGTTATTATTACTCCTTCTTTAATACCCACGTCAAAACTAACTCCCATTAAAAGGCCGTCAATAAACACGTCCACACCTGAGGCTACTACTAGTCCGCCAGAGCCGCGGGAATTGCCGTCTGCGTCACTTTGCTCAAATTTGTCCATAACGAATCTGACCAGGAGCATGAGCGCGACACCGAGAGAAAAACCTATAACCAGCGACAGCAGGTTGAAATTCTGGGTGAGCTCGGGAAGAAGCTCTACGCCTACAGCTGCGAATACCACTCCCGCAGCGAAGTGCTGGACGGATATTCTGGTTTTTTCACCGGGAGATCTGTAGGCAGCAATGGTGCCCCCTATGATCGTAGCAATTACCGGTATGAGCGTATATGTCAGTATTGTTGTGAGCATTTAATTGACTCTTTTCATCTAAATAAAACTTAACCGGTTAGTCCTTACGTATCTAATTCCACGGACAGGTGCTCCGAATAGACATCCGGCTTTATTCGAGCCTGCTTGATTTCCGGGTGCATTTTCATTATATGTATATTTATAGGTGGTAACTAACAGAGGGGCATATTTATGAATAAAAATTACATATTTGCATTGATGACCGCAATTTTACTTACAGCCTGCGGTAAGGCCGAGTACGGAGCCCCGGACCTCGGCGGCCTCTACAACAGGGCGGCTGTGCGCTCTCACATAGAGGGTAACCCTGTAATCGTGATACCCGGCATTCTTGGCTCAAAACTTAGGGATAGTGAATCTGGGCAGCTTGTGTGGGGCGCGTTTGAAAAAGGAACTACGAATCCCGAGACCCCTGAAGGTGCAAGGCTAATAGCCATCCCGATGAAAAAAGGGGCGCCGCTCAGCGAGCTTACGGACAACGTACATTCAGACGGTGCGCTGGATATAGTTAAAGTAAGTCTGTTCGGGCTTCCGATCGAGCTAAACGCATATGTGAATATCCTGAGCACGTTGGGAGCCGGCGGGTACCTGGACGAGTCGCTCGCATCTAATGGTATGAACCAAATCGATTACGGGGACGACCACTTTACATGCTTTCAGTTCGATTATGACTGGAGGCTCGATAACGTAGAAAACGCAAGGAGGCTCGGGGAGTTTATAAGAGAGAAAAGGGCTTACATACTTGAAGAGTACAAGAAGCGGGGTATACAAAGAGATAACGTTAAATTCGACATCGTAGCGCACTCAATGGGCGGGCTACTTACCAGGTATTATCTTCGCTACGGTGAAGAGGGCCTGCCTTCAGACGGCTCTCTGCCCGAGCTTACATGGGTAGGGGCTGAGTACGTTGAAAAGGCGATAATAATCGGCACCCCGAGCGCAGGCGCCATAGGCTCTATTGAGACCCTGGTGAATGGGCGTGATATCGGGCCGTTTTTACCCAAGTACGAGGCCGCTATAATCGGGACTTTTCCCTCTCTTTACCAGCAGCTGCCCAGGACAAGACATAATGCCGTAAGAGACCAAAACAGGGCAAATGTAAATCTGGCCGACCCTGCTACCTGGGAGCTTTTTGAGTGGAGTCTCCTGGACCCCGAGCAGGACCGAGTGCTGCAGTGGCTCCTGCCCGATGTGCCTGACGCTTCAGAGAGGCGCGCGATAGCTCTTGATCATCTTACGAAATCCCTAGAGCGCGGAATACAGTTTCAGGAGGCTCTGGACGTTCCTGCCGCTCCACCAGCTAATTTAAGGATATATCTGATTGCGGGCGACGCTATTCCGACCGGGGCGGGCATTACGGTCTCTGAAACAGGCGAGATTGCAATTACAAACTACACCCCGGGCGACGGGACAGTGACACGCGCTAGCGCCCTTATGGACGAGAGGGTCGGTGGACAGTGGGCGCTTCATTTGGTGTCTCCTGTTAAGTGGTCAAATGTGATGTTCCTTTTCAATGACCACCTGGGACTCACAAAAAGCCCCGCTTTTAGTGATAACGTACTTTATCTCCTTCTCGAGCATCCTATGAATTGATATTTCTGGAACTGACATTTTCGTAACGTATAGTCATTAGCTGCAAAATTCCCTCTCGTTTCCATACATCTTCCTTATACGAATGTTGAAACTTGGGCGCTGTCCTGTAGATTTATACTGCTGTATTAAATCCGGATTAATTCAGAAACTGGAGATAATTGTGCACAAAAACCAATCTCTCAGAGAAATATTAAAGAATTCTAAAAAGGCGCTTCTTATAGGTATTGGTGGCGGCGGGGATATTGTGGGAACGATCCCGACCGGAGACCTGCTCGGGATGTTCGGAGTAGAGTGTGTTTACGGGGGTATATCGTGGGAGCGCTCTGTTTTCGACCCTGTGCCCGGGCCGAGGACTTTTGAAGAGACTAAGAACGTAAGGAAATTAAACGATGTTGTCTGGTACGCAAACCCGCAAACGGTTACAAGCACGGGAGTTAGTTATGCAGAGAGCGGATTCTCTCGGGTCTCGGGAGAAGAAACGCTTCTGATCGGGATTCACAGCGGACCTGAGGCGGTGGCAGAGGGGATTTTGGACGCTTGCCGCAAGCTTAATGCCGATCTTGTGATAGGAATTGACGTGGGCGGGGACGTGCTGGCACAGGGTGATGAGCCGGGGCTGATGAGCCCTCTTGCCGATTCGTTAATGACTGCAGCGCTGTATTACGTGAACCGCGATATTACAACTATGATGGGGCTATTCGGCTTTGGAAGCGACGGCGAGCTCACTCATGGTGAGCTTGAACGATCGATGAAAGTGCTTGCTAAGGAAGGGGGTATTCTCGGAAGCTGGGGTATCACACAAGATGCGCTCAAAAGGCTTGAGGAGATGATATCGACCGTACCTACGGAAGCAAGCCGTATGCCTGTTTTATATGCTAAAGGCGAGTTTGTCGATACTACGATAAGAAGCGGCAGGCGTAATATTTCACTCTCAATGTCTTCTACTGTTACTTTTTACTTCTCGACAGAAGTGGTTTATGAAAAATTATCCAAGCTTTCTTCTTGCGTATGTGGCTGTAAGACTCTTGAGGAAGCAAACGACTCTCTTCACTCAATCGGAGTGCATACTGAGCTTGATATTGAGCGGGAAAGGTTAAAGACAGGAGACAACCGGGTGGATTCTTCCAATAAATAGATTCCGGTATCTGCGCAGCAAGCTTTGAATGCATTACATAGCTTACAAATTTCGACACAGAATTAATCAAGAATATTGCGGTGCAAAACTATATAGCATTTTAGCCTCTTGGTGTATAGCGCCTAAGTTTGACACTCCCGATATATCGTGTTAAATACTTACGATTTTTAAATTTCTACCCTGAGGTAAAACACCCTTAAAATGAGTGTGGAAGAAGTAAGTCATTATTCTGTAGAGCAGTTTTTTATCGCATTTGCACTGATACTCATAGTCTCGAAATTATTCGGTGAGCTGGCTGAGCGTATCAAGCAACCCTCTGTATTGGGGGAGCTTGTCGCGGGCATAATACTGGGCGGAAGCGTGCTGGCTGTGGTACCTTCGGTCTCTGGTATGTCAGGGTACGAAATATTCCACATATTAGCCGAGGTAGGGGTAGCCATACTCCTATTTGAAATCGGTCTCGAGACCGATCTTAAAGACCTGATCAGGGTCGGATTCACTTCAACGATTGTTGCGATTGTGGGTGTTGTAGTGCCTTTTGCTCTTGGTTTTGGAAGTATTTTAGCTTTTGAAAAATTCGGTCTTCTGAGTGGTATAGACCCCTCTCTACATATACTAATAGCGATAACAGCAGGCGCCACGCTTACGGCGACGAGTGTGGGTATTACGGCCAGGGTTTTGTCCGATATGAACCGTCTTCAGAGCGGGGAAGCTAAGATAATCTTGGGCGCCGCGGTCATTGACGACATATTGGGTCTTATCATATTGGGTGTGGTGAGCGGTCTTATAGAGTCTTCAAAATCAGGCTCGGGTGAGATGGCGATATCGGCTGCAGGCGTTGGGTTTATAATACTTAAAGCGTTTGGATTTTTGGTTGTAGCTATAATTATCGGAAACCTTACTTCTAAGAGGCTCTTCGATCTGATAGACAAAATGCGTGTTCGGGGAGTGCTGCTTTTATTTGCGCTTGCCTTTGCATTAATATTCTCTTACCTGGCGGCGCTTGTGGGCTTAGCCCCGATTGTGGGAGCTTTTGCTGCGGGTCTTGTGCTTGCAAACACCAATCAGTTTAAACCTATAGAGGAGCGACTTAAGCCAGTTTCGGACGTATTTACGCCGATATTTTTCGTTATGGTAGGCGCTGCTGTAGATATTAGGGTGTTTAACCCTTTCGTAAGCGAGAATATTCCGATATTATTAATTGCTCTAATACTTTTCATTGTCGCTGTAGTGGGTAAATTTGTTAGCGGTTGGACCGTGTTTCAAAAAGGTATTAATAAGACAGCTATAGGTATTGGAATGATTCCGAGGGGTGAGGTCGGACTTATATTTGCTCAGGTCGGACTTACTTACGGTGTATTTACATCAGAGCTTTTTTCTGCTGTAACGGTCATGGTTATGCTGACCACGTTTATCGCTCCGCCGCTTCTTAAGATAGCTTTTTCGGGGAGCGACGAAGAGGCTGAGGAGTCAGCTTAGGGATTTAACAGGAGATATTTGATTATGCTAAATAAAAGAATTTTTTCACTCGCACTATCGGCACTGGGGTTATTCGCAGCAACAGCACCGAGCGCATTTGCCTCTGATGATTTGCTGAGCGTAAACAAAACTGTTTTTATACAGATCGTATTATTCCTTATAGCAATTTATATATTGAATAAGCTTGTGTTTAAACCCTTCTTAAATCTTATGGACCGAAGAGATAAGCTCACCCGCGGCGCTATAGAAGAGGCTAAGGAGCTCGAAGAGAAAGTGGCTCATATCATAGAAGAATATGACGCCAAGCTTGTCGAGGCTAGATCGCTTGCGGTAGAAGAGCGTAACAAAATTGTGCAGGAAGGGCAGAATGTGGCAGATGGGATTCTGAGTAAGGCTAGGGAAGAAACATCAGAGCTTTTACAGGACGCCAAGGGCAAGCTCGAGGCGGACACTCAAGAGATTAAGGATAAGGTTAAATCAGATGTGGATGATATAGCCCGGGATATTGCCTCAAGAGTACTTGGTAAGGAGATTGCGTTATGACAGAGTTTGAAATACTAAACCTAATAATTGCGGGCGCCTCGGAAGGAGGCGGGTTTGATTGGCGATTTGTGACCGAGCACACAATAAACCTTTTGATACTGCTTGTTGTTATTGTTTATTTCGCTAAGAACCCAGTGAAGGATTTCCTGGTAACAAGACGGGCAAACATAAGCAGCGAGATAGATGAAGCCCAAAAAACCATAAAGGAAGCCAAGGAAAGGTATGAAGAATATGCTCAAAAGCTAGGGGGAATAGAGGGAGAGATTACGAGCCTCAAAGATACTCTTAAAAAGCAGGGAGTGACAGAAAGGGACGAGATTGTAAAACAAGCAAGTCTAACCTCGGAAATATTGAGCAAAGAAGCTAGAGATACTATAGAGCTTGAGGCAGAAAGGGCGAAGCGTGAGATTCAGTCAGAGGTCGTTGCGCTCGCAATCGGTATTGCAGAGAACATAATCAAGGAACATCTGAGCGAATCTGACAAAGAGAAATTGCTCTCACAGTTCACTAAAAATGTAGAGGAAGAAAAATGGCATCAATCGCAACATTAAGAGATTTGACGGAAGCGCTGATCGAGAGCTCGAAGGAGCTCGGGAAGCTTGATAAGGTAACGGCCGATATGGCTGATTTTTATGAGCTTTCAAAATCATCCGATGAACTAAGGAATATACTCTGGAGCACTACATTTGAGCTAATTGAGAGAAAATCCATAACGGCGGATATTAGCGCCAAAAGGGGATATGATGGTCTTACCGCTAACTTTTTGAATCTGGTTATAGAGCTTGATAAGTTTAAGTCACTGATAAAATCGGAGCAGACAACCATGGGGAAGCTGCTTAAGGCCTCGGGAAGGATTAGAGCTCAGGTTACAACGGCGAGTGAGCCTACAGAGGATGAAATCAATCGGATTAAGAGTGCGCTGATAAAAGCAGTGGGGCAGGACGTTGAGGTCACGACCAAGGTGGATCCCGAGATTTTAGGGGGAGTAATCACAAAAGTAGAAGATAAGGTATATGATGGTAGTATTAAGACCCAGCTTGAGAGGATCCGGGGTGTGCTTACACAATCATAAATAAGCTTATTTCGAAACGAATAAAAACGAATTGAGTCATAAACGTAACAAGGAGCAGATAATATGCAGGAAATGAAGATAGAAGAAATAGGGGAAATACTAAAGAATCGGATAAAGGGTTACGAAACCAAGATCGAAACTTCCGAAGTAGGTACAGTAATCTCAGTCGGCGACGGAATTGCCCGTGCATACGGGCTCGACCGGGCAATGGCGGGGGAGCTTGTGGAGTTTTCAAGCGGTATCATGGGGCTCGTGCTCAACCTTGAGGAAGATAACGTCGGTATCGCGCTCTTTGGTGAAGATAAAGAGGTGCAGGAAGGCGACCTGATCAAGAGAACCGGGAATGTTGCCGAAGTGCCTGTCGGTGAGGCTATGAAGGGCAGAGTGGTAAATGCTCTCGGGCAGCCGATTGACGGTAAGGGTGAGATAGAGTCTGAGGACATGAGGCAGATCGAGGTTAAAGCCCCGGGTGTTATTTACCGTCAGTCAGTTAACGAACCGCTACAGACGGGTATTAAATCGATCGACGCTATGATTCCGATCGGTAGGGGGCAGAGGGAGCTTATATTGGGCGACCGTCAGATCGGTAAAACTGCGATCGCTGTTGACACAATAATAAACCAAAAAGAAGAAGACGTTTACTGCATTTACGTAGCTATAGGTCAGAAGCAGTCCACTGTGGCTCAGGTTGTTGATAAGCTCAGAGAGCATGGTGCTCTTGAGTACACAACCATTGTAGCTGCTACGGCTAGTGACCCGGCTCCGTTTCAGTTCATCGCTCCTTACGCTGGATGCGCACTAGGTGAGCATTTCCGCGATAATGGAAAACACGCACTTGTAATTTATGACGATCTAACAAAACACGCTTGGGCTTATCGTCAGCTCTCACTACTACTGAGACGTCCTCCAGGACGTGAGGCATACCCAGGAGACGTATTCTACCTCCACTCGAGACTACTCGAGAGGGCAGCAAAGATGAGGGACGAGGACGGCGGCGGATCGCTCACAGCGCTTCCGATTATTGAAACACAGGCGGGAGATGTTTCGGCATATATTCCTACAAACGTAATTTCGATCACAGACGGGCAGATTTATCTTGAGAGTGATCTATTCTACTCAGGTATCAGACCGGCTATTAACGTGGGTCTTTCGGTATCGAGGGTGGGGGGCTCGGCCCAGGTGAAGGCTATGAAAAAGGTGGCCGGTACACTGAGACTCGATCTAGCTCAGTACAGGGAAGTTGAGGCCTTCTCACAGTTCGCATCGGATTTGGATAAGGCTACCCAGGCGCAGCTCGCACGAGGCAGCAGACTCGTGGAAGCGCTCAAACAGGGTCAGTACCAGCCGATTGCGGTGGAGAAGCAGATTCTCATTATTTATGCCGTAACGAACGGATACGTGGACGATTATCCTGTCGAAGCGGTAGATAAGTATGAAAAAGAGCTTTATTCGTTCTTCGAGTCAAAATACCAGAACATTCTGGATGAAATAAAGACCAAAAAAGAGATTACTGATGAGCTTAAGGACAGCGTTGTAAACGCTCTTGAAGAGCTTAAGACTCAATTAGGTGATCTTAAATAAAAACCAAATAGTTACTCTTAAATAAAAACTTGGAGTTAAGATAACTTAGGGAATTACTGGAATAACATATGGCAAGCTTAAGTCAGATAAGAACAAAAATCAGCAGTGTTAAAGGTACCCGCAGGATCATGAGTGCGATGAAGCTGATCTCGGCAGTAAAGCTCAAACGCGCACAGGACCTACTTATTGCTAACCGTCCGTATTCGGATGCCTATCAGGAGACGACTCATAATATCGCTAAGCGCTGCGACCCCGAGTCACACCCACTCCTTAGAAAAGAAGAGAACCCAAGGAAACTGCATTTGGTGTTCCTGACGTCAGACAGGGGGCTCTGCGGTAGCTTCAACAGCCACCTGATACGTAAACTCGAGACCTACCTGGTCACGGAAACAAAGGAGTACGATGAAGTGATATTCAGCTTTCTCGGACGCAGAGGCAGAGATCATTTCGCTAAACAAGATCTGAGAGTCTCGGAAAGCTTCACGGGTATTACTGATAGGAACTTCATGGAGATCGCCGAGAAAGTGGCGCAAGAGCTCTCGGAAGAATATTCCAAGGGCGAGGTGGATGAGGTCATACTGGTCTATAACTACTTTAAGTCCGCACTGACGCAGGAGATGACCTATGAGAGGGTTCTTCCCATAGAGCCTGCAGAAGAGCAGAGTAAGGATGAGACCCTGATAGATTATCTATATGAGCCTACTCAGACTGAGGTGATAGACAAGGTAATACCAAAGTTCATAGAGGCCCGTGTACAGAGAGCTATACAGGAATCTCAAACCAGTGAGCACGCGGCGAGAATGACGGCCATGGAAAACGCAACAAGCAATGCAGATGATGTGATAAAAAATCTAACTCTATTATTTAACAAAACTAGACAAGCCATGATAACAACCGAACTAATGGATATAGTGAACGGGACAGAGGCTTTAAGCAAAGGAGGCGACGAGTAATATGGAAATGCAAAATCAGGATAAAAACGAAATGGGTAGAGTCGTTCAGATTATGGGACCGGTTATTGATGTCGAGTTCAAAGACGCCGAGCTCCCAGCTATCTATACGGCACTAAAACTTACAAACCCGCTAATCAACGACGAAGAATGGAACCTGGTTGTAGAGGTAGCGCAGCAGCTCGGTGGAAACCGCGTACGCTGTATCGCTATGGACTCAACAGAGGGTATAAGACGCGGTGAAGACGTGCTCAATACCGGAGAAGGCATTACCGTGCCGGTTGGTAAAGAGGCGCTCGGAAGGCTCATAAACGTCATTGGCGAGCCTATTGACGAAGCAGGCCCTGTGGCTACTGAGACCCGCTGGCCGATCCACCGTGAAGCGCCCAAGTTTGTAGAGCAGTCAACAAAACTTGAGCTCTTTGAAACCGGAATTAAAGTCATCGACTTGATCGCTCCTTTCCTAAAGGGTGGAAAGATCGGACTCTTCGGCGGAGCCGGTGTGGGTAAGACCGTTCTTCTGATGGAGCTAATACACAACGTGGCCAAAGAGTACGGCGGCGTTTCTGTGTTCGGCGGAGTCGGAGAGCGTACCAGAGAAGGAAACGACCTCTATCATGAGATGAAAGATTCGGGTGTTTTAGACAACACCGGACTAATATTCGGACAGATGAATGAGCCTCCGGGTGCAAGAGCAAGGGTTGCACTTACGGCGCTTACGCTGGCAGAGTATTTTAGGGACGAGCTGGGACAGGACGTGCTGTTGTTTATCGACAACATCTTCCGTTTCACGCAGGCAGGCTCTGAGGTGTCGGCTCTGTTGGGTCGTATCCCTTCAGCGGTGGGTTATCAGCCTACGCTTGCAACGGACCTTGGAGAGCTTCAGGAGAGGATTACTTCCACAGTTAACGGTTCTATTACATCTGTGCAGGCGATTTATGTTCCTGCGGACGATTTGACTGACCCTGCTCCTGCAACCACTTTTGCTCACCTTGACGGTACGATCGTTCTTTCTCGTCAGTTAACGGAGCTTGGTATTTACCCTGCTGTGGATCCACTTGATTCCACCTCGCGTATCCTTGACCCATTGATTGTCGGCCAGGATCACTATGACGTGGCGCGCCAGGTGCAGGAAGTGCTTCAGCGCTACAAACAGCTTCAGGAGATTATCGCGATCCTCGGTATGGACGAGCTTTCTGAAGACGATAAGCTTGTGGTATCAAGGGCGAGGAAAGTGCAACGCTTCCTCTCACAGCCTTTCCACGTGGCCGAGCAGTTTACCGGCACACCCGGAAAGTATGTACCAATTAAAGAGACCATAGATGCCTTTAAAGAGGTTATAGACGGTAAGATGGACGATATACCCGAACAGGCTTTCTACATGGTAGGTAATCTGGATGAGGTACACGAGAAGGCTAAGGACATAGCTGCTTAGCAGTGCCCAAGACCGGGCTTCGGATGAATTTCCCGTGTTCAGTCAAGGGTTAGGCTCATTTTGGTGTTTTATCAGGGAACTAAAACAGGAGATATGAGTATTGGCTAACGAAATACATCTTAAAGTGGTAACACCCATAAAGCTTGAGGTTGATGAGCAGGTAGACGAGGTTATAGCTCCGGGAGAGGCCGGCGAGTTTGGCGTGCTCCCCGGGCACGAGCCCTTTGTTACTACACTTCAAAGCGGAGAGCTTAAGTACAAAAAAGGTGGGGTCGAGCGGAAATTGGCCCTAGAGGGCGGCCTTGCAGACGTAAGGGAAGATAATGTAAGTATCCTTGCGGACAGGGTAGTAGAGGATTAAAAACACATTATAATCCCCCTCTGGTCTGTATAACCAATATAGACTGAGCAAATCTGCTTAGGCTGTGGTCATTTTTCCATTTGATAAACAAGCACTTTCGGCCGATTGTGCTTAGTAATTTCCAGATTCTTTAGCAAGATTTGCATCTTTACTTCTACTTGTCTCATAGGCATAATTAGCTTTATCATAATGCGAAGGGAGATCGAATCATGGCATTGACTGAATCCGTAACCGAGCCGCTAATCCTCAGGCATGATGAGGACGGTGTATCCAATCTCACCATAAATAGGCCTAAAGCATATAACTCGCTCAGTATAGAGTGTATGGAGGGGTTTATAGAGGAGCTTACGGATGTGGCGTCTGATTCCACTGTTAAGGTCGTTGTTGTATCAGGGGCCGGGAAGGGGTTTTGCGCCGGGCATGATCTGAAGGATATGAGGGCTAACCCTGAAAGGTCGTTCTATGAGAAGACGTTTGCAGTATGTTCTAAGCTAATGATGACGATCGTAAATCTCCCTAAACCTGTAATTGCTAAAGTGCACGGAGTGGCCACTGCCGCGGGATGCCAGCTTGTTGCTTCATGCGACCTGGCGGTAGCGGACGAGCACGCCAGGTTTGCCACACCCGGAGTGAACATTGGGCTATTTTGCTCCACTCCGATGGTAGCGCTCTCAAGGAATGTATCCAGAAAACAGGCTATGGAAATGCTCCTCACAGGCGAATTTATTTCAGCACAGAGAGCTTATGAAATCGGTCTTATAAACCACGTTGTCCCATTTGAAGAACTGGATAGCACTACTAATGAACTGGCACTTAAAATCGCCTCAAAGTCACCACTTACTCTTAAAATAGGGAAAGAAGCCTTTTACCAGCAGCTGGATAAGGATATGAAAGGGGCTTATGAGTACTGCAGCCGGGTGATGGTAGAGAACATGATGGCCAGAGACGCTGAAGAGGGCATAGACGCTTTTCTGGAAAAGCGCGACCCGGTATGGCAGGGCGAATAGCTTAGTAGTACTTATAACCCCTAGCTATAAAGCCAATATAAATTTATCCTGATGCTACTGATTCTGTATACCCTAGATGTAGAACTTTTTCAGAGATGTAATTAAAGGCAAAAAAACCAAGAGCCTAGCTTTTCTCTTTTTCCCCGTCATCTGAAGTAGCCTCGGCAGGTGCTTCGGTTTCAGCTTCTTCAGGGGAGGCATCTGCTGTTTCGGATTCCTCAGCCTTGGCTTCTTCCGCTACTGTTTCAGCTGCTGTCTCGACAGGTGCTTCTTCAGCTTGCTCCACCTTGGCTTCTTCCTGAGCCTTAGGTTCTTGAGTTGTCTGCTCGGCGGTCTCTTTAGGCGCTTTAGTCTTAGCTTCTTCTACTTGAGCATCTTCTGTTTGTGATTCTTCTATTTGTGATGCTTGGGCTTCCAGCTCGGCAGCCTTGGCTTCTGCAGCCTCCGCTTTAGCTTTGGCTTTTAACTCTGCGTTTTGGTAATCCAGCCTTGAGCGCTCTTTGATTCGGCTTGCTTTCTTGGAGAGTCCTCTTAGGTAATAGAGCTTGGCTCGCCTTACTTTTCCGAGCCTCTTT
>DEIM01000114.1:20826-21598 GCA_002352485.1 Candidatus Dadabacteria bacterium UBA2774 | reverse complement strand
CCTTCGAAAATCTGAATTCTTTCCCTGTCGCCCTCTTTAATCTTATAGTGGACGGCCACCGTATCTCCCGAACGAAAATCGGGTAGGTCTTCTCTCATGTAGGATTTCTCTAATTCCTGTATAACGCTCATCATTGTTCTCCTAAATTTTTTCCTGTTCTTATAATTTATACTGCAGATGAAAATAGTCTATCCAATATAATTGCCGCCGCGCTTCTGACCGATAAATGATTGTAGTCAGTATAACCTGAAACAGGTTTTAGCGTATAATCGGCCTCTTCCATAATCTCTTTTGCAAGACCCCAGCCCGTACCGAAAAGAAGTAAATAAGGCTCATCCTCTTGCTTAAATATCAATTCCCTAAGCTCATCGTACCCAATCATGTCATCGCCGAAGCGTGCGTCCGTTACAATGATTTTCGGCTTTTTACCGTGAGCTTTTTCTATCTCCTCGACTGCATCCGAAAGCGAATCTTTGACTTTGACCAGCTCAAGCGCCTTTGTCCTGGATTCATTAAACGATGCTCCCGGTCCGTCTGACCAATGCTTTAGCACGCGCTCTATTAACTGCTGTTGCTCAGGGTTTGGCTGTACGAGAAAAAACTTCTTTATCCCGTAAGTAGCGCCGGACCTCGCAATATCATGGACATCGAGATTCGTGAATGCCGTTGTAATAATTGTAAACCGATTATTGTATACTGGATAATGGACTAATGCAATATATAAATTTAAAGGATAACGGTTCTTTATTTTGAGCTCTCTTACAGCTTCGAG
>DEIM01000114.1:5536-20797 GCA_002352485.1 Candidatus Dadabacteria bacterium UBA2774 | reverse complement strand
AGAAGCTCGGGTCTTTTCAGGTATGTCCTCTCTACGCTTTGTTTCCTTCTCCAGGAATCGATCTCACTATGGTTACCCGAGAGTAGTACATCCGGGACGCTTTTTCCCTTATAGCTCTCGGGTCTTGTGTACTGGGGGTATTCTAGAAGTGAGTACTTAAAGGATTCGTTCTCAGGGGACTCTGCATTACCAAGTACTCCCGGAACGAACCTTGATATGCAGTCTACCATCACACATGCGGCGTACTCCCCGCCTGTAAGCACGAAATCCCCAAGTGAAATCTCCCGGTCTACATATAGCTCCTTAACCCTTTCGTCAATGCCTTCGTATCTACCGCAAATTACAATTATCTGCTCATATGAGGCCAATTCCCTTGCGATACTGTCGTTAAATCTTTCACCTGTAGGTGTGGTGAGAACGACCAGGGATTTAGCGCCGGGCTGCTTAACGGCTTCAATAGCGGCACCGACGGGCTCGGGTTTCATGAGCATTCCGCCCCCGCCCCCGTAAGGGGTGTCGTCTACTGAGCGGTGCTTGTCGGTGGTCCAGTCCCTCAGATCGTGTGACTCGACCTCGATAATACCCTTATCCCGCGCCTTCTTTATATTGCCGACAGACAGGGGGGATTCAAAAAACTCAGGGAATATGGTTATTATGTCGTATTTCATGATAGATAATCTGTAGTGGGAATATTTTGCTTAGTTGATTTTAATCAAGCATTCCTTTAATGGGAGTAATAACGATTTTCCCCTCTTCCAAGTTTACTTCCTTTACGATAGGATCAGCCATGGGTATAAGTAACTCTTTCTCTCCGTTTTTAATTATCAGGATGTTCTGAATCGTCCGTTCCATGATGTCCTCGACTTTACCCAGGTAAGTGCCATCGTCTGTGAAAGCTTCAAGCCCGATTAACTCTAAGAAGTAAAATTCATCCTCTTCAAGCTCCCCGAGCTCTGATTCTTCGATATAAACCTCACGGCCGCTCAGGCTCTGGGCTTGTTCTATTGAATCCACGCCGTGTAGTTCTAAAATTGCTGTGTTTTTATGGAAACTAAAGCTCGTGATGTTAAATTCTTGAGGGGTATCGGAGGATTTGTTCTCTATGTAGATTCTCGTAATTTCACTAAAGCTATCCATAGTGCGGCTGTGCGGCAATAATTTTACTTCTCCCGCAAGCCCGTGTGGCTTTGTGATTTTACCGAAAGAAATTAGCCCCATATCTTAAAAAGGGGGATATAGGTTATTCCAGTATCTCCAGAACGGCTCGTTTTCTCATTTTGGCTGCTGACGCGCTCAGGATAGTCCTGATTGCTTTGGCTGTCTTTCCCTGTTTCCCGATAATTTTACCCAGATCATCGGGAGCTACCTTAAGCTCAAGCACCGCCGTCTGCTCTCCAGCAACCTCGCGAACCTCTACCTGGTCGGGATTGTCAACCAGAGATTTCGCAATAAGTGTAACAAGCTCTGTAATCTGATCCATATCTGATACCTCCCCTGCGTGGTCTGACTAGTCTTCTTATCCCATATTTTAGTATCTGTATATGTCTTCAGTTCAAGCTTAAAATTAACTTCTCGACCCTAACCGATGGTTGTGCGCCCTTATCGATCCAGTCCTGCACCCGATCTTTTTTAACTTCCAGAACATGAGGGTTTTTTCTGGGATCGTAGAAACCCAAAATCTCGAGAAACTTCCCGTCACGGGGCGAACGTGAATCTGCTGCCACTATTCTGTAAAACGGCCTCTTTTTAGATCCGCTTCGCGTAAGTCTTATCTTTACCAAAGTATTCGTACCTCCTAGTACAGTTACCAGTATAGTCTAAAATTAAGTAAAATCATATCCCTTTCATCATTCTTTTTGCCATTTTCCCCATTTTCCCCATGTTTTTCATCATACCTCTCATTTGCATATAATTCTTAATCATGCGGTTAATATCTTCTACCCTCGTGCCGCTGCCCTTGGCGATTCGTTTACGTCTGCTGCCGTTAAGCAGAGTGTGGTTTAGCCTCTCCTTTGGCGTCATGGAGTTAATAATGGCAATAGTTTTTTTTATTTCTTTCTCTGCGGTATCAAGCGCCTTGGGGTCTTTAGCGACCTCTTTCATGCCGGGTATCATCTGCGTCATACTGTCAAGCGAGCCTAATTTGCCCATTGCTAGCATCGCGTCCCTGAAGTCCCCGAGATTAAACTCCTTTTTAAGGAGCTTTTTGGACATTTTTTCTGCTTCCTTCTCATCAAATGCGGCCTGTGCCTTTTCGATGAAAGAAAGGACATCACCCATGCCCAGTATTCTGGAAGCGATCCTGTCTGGATGGAATACCTCAAGGGCCTCTAGCTTCTCACCCGTTCCGAAAAACTTTATGGGTTTTCCTGTTACTGCTTTAATTGAGAGAGCAGCTCCGCCCCTTGCGTCACCGTCCATCTTTGTAAGCACGACGCCGTCTATGTCCATTGCCTCGTTAAAGCTAGTGGATACATTTACAGCGTCCTGACCTGTCATAGCGTCCGCTACGAGGAGTACTTGGTGAGGGCTTACCTCAGATTTAATAGTCTTTAGCTCATCCATCAGCTCATTGTCAATGTGGAGTCGTCCGGCGGTGTCGAAAATGACGATGTCGTGAGCGCTTTTGCGCGCAATCTCCATAGCGTCTTTACAAATCTGGGCCGGCATTACTCCGGGCTGTGTATCATATACGTCAACGCCGATCTGCCCGGCTAGCACCTTGAGCTGGTCTATAGCGGCCGGTCTGTAGATATCGGCAGGTACAAGATAGGGGTTTCTCTTCTGGGTGTCTTTAAGGTATTTTGCGAGTTTTGATGCTGTAGTAGTTTTACCAGAGCCCTGTAGCCCTATGAGCATTATTCCCACGGGAGGGGCCGATTTAAGGTCAAGCTCAGAGCTTTCAGAACCCAGTACGTTTATAAGCTCTTCGTGTACGATTTTTACAAACTGCTGCCCCGGTGACAGGCTCTCCATCACTTCTGTGCCGAGCGCGCGGTTTTTCACCGATCCTACAAAATCTCTAACTACTTTGAAGTTTACGTCCGCTTCGAGTAGGCTCAACCGGACTTCTCTTAGCGCTTCATCTATATTCTTTTCACTAAGTTTCCCGTAGCCCCTTACGCGCTTTAAAGTAGTATTTAGTTTTTCAGATATTCCTTCAAACATAGTATCTTATGGTTAGTCTTAAAATACAACTCTCCCGTCAATTGAAAAGCCTAAAAAATTATCATAACCTTGCCTGATTGTCAACTGAAACGGTAATACATCAGAACTGCTGAAAACCGAGCGTTTTGAGAGATCTGATAGTCCCTTCTATGGTGAAAAGAACAATTCTTCAAGCTTATATATAATCCCGTCAGATATGCCGGCTATATATATCTCGCCCTGCTCATCAAGACCAAATGAGGCGATTATAAAGGTCTCTTCGTCTGCAAACCGGAATATCTCCTCATTATCGGTAGCAGTAGCATCTTCAATACTAAGCGCCCAAACGCGTCCTGAAGCAAAATCTCCATAAATATATTTCCCCTGCAGCTGTTCTATTTCAGAGCCCCGGTAGATAAAGCCGCCCGTAACCGATCTTCCCTTCCCGCGGCCATATTCCCATATCGGCGGCTCTAGACCTGACATATCACACCCTGAAGGTGGGTCAAAACAAAGAGTCCCTTCCATGATCGGCCAACCATAATTCATTCCCGGCTCTACTATATCTATTTCCTCTCTGTCGGCCTGTCCCACATCAGCGGTAATAAGAAGTCCGGTGAGGGGGTCAATGCTTGCGCGCCATGGATTGCGGAGCCCGTAGGCATATATCTCTTCCCTGAATCCCGACATATTTCCGGCAAACGGGTTGTCATTGGGAATTCCGTACTCAAGGCCCTCATCGGGATTGTCAACGTCGATACGTAGGATGGCGCCGAACAAGTTCGTTAAGTCTTGTGATTCTGTACTCACTCCCTCTGATGGGCCGCCGTCACCTGATGTAATGTAAAGGAAGCCGTCAGAAGGTCCAAAAAACATCTGCCCGCCGTTATGGAGGGAATTGGTCTGATTAAATTCAAGTAAAACCGTCTCACTCTCTGGATCCGCTACGTCAGGGTCTCCGTCACTTACTGAGAACCTTGAAATTACGGTTCTAAAAGGAGTGTCGGCTATATAATTCACGTAAAAGTATCCGTTATTTTCAAAGTTGGGATGGAACGCCAAACCTAGCAATCCTGCTTCGCCGCCATCATCGCTTGAGAGCCTGTCCTGTATATCAAGAAATACGCTAGCTTCTGCTCTGGTTGTAGTTATACGAGAGGTGTTAAGCGCAGCTGTCTCATCCGGGGTTATTACCTGAATTGTGCCTCCCTGCTCCACTACGAAAAGACGGTTCGAGCCGTCGCCTGCGTTTTCAATGCCAAGGGGTCTATCGAAAGAAAGCTCCGGAAATGCGTTTTCGGCTCTTATCTCAGACCCGCCGTCCCCTCTTGGGCCCTCATGTGAATCGCATGAGACCATCGATAAAGATGCTGCGATGAGAAGTAGTAATGATAAACTTCTTCTTAGTGTATAAATGGAATTAATGCTTCCTATCATAATTAGACCCCCCCTCCGTAGGTTATTAATACATATTATAAATGATATTAAGAGAGTTTGCGTCTCCTACGTTAATGTCTCCCCCGGTTTCAGCTCTAGTATCTCTAGCCCCGCAAAATCCTTGGTTAGCTCTCTGAACTCGGCCGGAGTACCGGTTAAAACCGGAAATGTGCCGTAGTGCATGGGTATCGCATATTTAGGTGTCATCAGCTTGCAGGCATGAGCCGCTTCCATCGGCGACATGGTGAATATATTCCCTATGGGAATCATTACGAGCTCGGGTTCATAAAGCTCAGCTACGAGCTTCATATCGCCAAATACAGCTGTATCTCCCGCATGATAGATTTTAAAGCTGTTTTCAAACTCTATTACATATCCTGCGGCCTCTCCCCCGTATGAAATGCTACCGTCTTCTTCCTGTATGCCGCAGCTATGGTCGGCATGAACCATTGTAAATTTAATGCCGTCAACTTCCTGAGTGCCACCTTTATTCATGGGCATTATGTTCTCTATGCCCTTTGAGTTAAGCCAAACGCATATTTCGAAAATTCCGACCACCTTGGGTTGGTGCTCTTTGCCGATAGTCACGCAGTCACCTATGTGATCGTAGTGCGCGTGAGTCACCGCTATGATATCGAGCTCCTCAACTTTTTTTAGATCCTCAGGGCATAACGGGTTTCCCTGGACCCATGGATCTATTATTAGTGTTTTTCCTCCAGGGGTTCTGACCTTAAATGTCGAATGACCCATATATGTTATCTCTATACCGTTATCAAGTTTTTGCATAGTAACTCCTCTCGCGCGTGTATTTAGTGCGTTGCAAAATAATATCACTATTACAGGAATCGTTTCAAGCAGTAAATTAAAAGAGATTGCCATTCAATGTTAGAATTAAGTGTAATGTCATACGAATTGCTTGATCATACAGCTGATCTTTGTATCAGAGTTACGGGAGGAAGCTTCAGTGAGCTTCTTCGGAATGCTTCGCTTGCAATGATGGAGCAGATTACCGACAGAGATAAGGTCAAGCCCTCAGCCCGGGAGGTATTCGAGGTCGCAGGAGAAACTAAGGAAGAATTATTGGTAAAGCTGCTTAGTGAGATTCTTTATCTGCACGAAACGAGTAGGCTCGTTTTTAAGGATATCCGCTTAGATGTTTCTAATGAGAAGAAGGCAGTAGCTGAGCTTTCAGGTGAGGTGTACAATCCAGGAAAGCATGAATTGGTTAATGATATTAAGGCAGTAACATATCACAATTTGAAAATAGAAAATGTGAATGATAAATTTACGGCCGATATTATTTTTGACATTTAATGTCTCATATTATGCTGTAATGACAACAAGTTGCATAATAATAAAAGTGATGGGAATATGAGAATAGAAAAGGTTCACGACAATCTCTGGGAGATACCCCGGACGGGCGGTATGCTGGTTCCGGGCAGGGTGTATGCGGATGAGAAGATGCTTGGGCGTATTAAAGAAGACAAAGCTCTTGAGCAGGTTGTAAACGTGGCGCACCTACCGGGGATTCAGAAATACTCAATCGCTATGCCCGACATTCACTGGGGGTACGGGTTTCCTATCGGGGGAGTTGCCGGTATGGATGCGGAGGAAGGGGTGATTTCGCCAGGTGGAGTAGGGTATGACATAAACTGCGGCGTAAGGCTTATGACAACGAAGCTTTCCGAGAAAGATGTGAGACTGAGGCTCAAAGAGCTCGTTACTGAGCTTTACAAGAGGGTACCTTCGGGTGCCGGAATGAGTGGAGATTTTAAGCTCTCAAAAGACGATTACAGGGAGATATTTAGTAAAGGGTCACGGTGGGCGGTTGAGAGAGGGTATGGGCGGGAAGACGATCTCGTAAAGACTGAGGATAACGGGCATTTCCCGGGGGCGGACCCCAAAGCGGTGAGCAGGCGGGCATTTAAACGAGGAATGGAGCAGATAGGCACCCTCGGATCCGGGAACCACTTTGTCGAGGTCGATATCGTAGATAAGCTGTTCGACCCGGGCGTGGCCGAAGTGTTCGGTCTTAAGCCCGGCTCCGTGTGCGTACTGATTCATTCGGGCTCAAGGGGGTTCGGGCACCAGATATGTACGGATTATATAGATACTATGATCTCATATATGAGAAGGGAAGGGCTTAATCTTCCCGATAAACAGCTTGCGTGCGCGCATATACATTCCAGTGAGGCTAAGGGTTATCTTGCTGCGTTTTCAGCAGCCGTGAACTACGCCTGGACCAACAGGCAAATTATCATGCACTCGGTAAGAGAAGCGTTCTATGAAACATTCGGCATTACGGAGAGGGAGCTTGGCTCCTCGCTCGTATATGACGTGAGTCATAATATCGCTAAGTTTGAAGAGCACAGAGTAAACGGGGATGTGAAGCGAATCTGCGTACATAGGAAAGGGGCGACGCGCGCATTCCCCAAGGGACATAAACATATACCCGAGGTTTACAGGACAGTTGGCCAGCCTGTGTTCATACCCGGGGATATGGGCAGGGGGTCTTACGTGCTGGTGGGAACCGAGGCATCGATGGAAGAGACATTCGGGACATGCTGCCACGGAGCGGGTAGAATGCTATCGAGAAGAAAGGCGCTCAAAGAAGCCCGGGGCAGAAATATAATCGAGGAACTGGGTGAAAAGGGTGTGATTATAATGGCTAAAGGCAAGAGGACAGTGGCCGAGGAGATGCCCGAGGCCTATAAGGACGCAGAAGACGTATGTGATGTAGTGCATAATGCCGGTATTGCCCGGAAAGTCGCAAAATTAAGACCCATAGGTGTGATAAAAGGATAAGGAAAAATGCTCGATTCTAAATACATAGAGGAAAATCTCGAAACTGTAGTTAAAAAGATTAAGGATAGGGGCGCAGAGTTTGACACCGAGAGCTTTAAGTCTCTTGATCAGGAACGAAAGAGGATCATCTCACAAGTAGAAAAGCTTGAAAATGAAAGAAACGTCGGCTCTAAAAAAGTAGGAGAGCTGAGAAGGGACGGGAAGGCTGATGAGGCGGGCGAGCTTCAGACCGAGCTCAAAGAAAAGTCAGAGCAAATAAAGCAGCTTTCGGAAGAAAGAAAAAAAGCCGACGAAGACTTCAGGGATTTTCTCCTGACCGTGCCGAATATCCCCCACGACTCGGTGCCTGTAGGTGATAGTGATGCGGACAATGTTGAAGTTAAAAACTGGGGGAAGAAGAGAGAGTTTGGCTTTGAGCCCAAGGACCATGTGGAGATTGGAAAGGCTCTCGATATACTTGATCTCGACAGGGCTGCCAAGATAACAGGAGCCAGGTTTGCCCTCTATAAAGGACTCGGGGCGAGGCTCGAAAGGGCGCTCGCAAATTTTATGCTAGACCTCCATACAGGAGAGCACGGCTACTCTGAGGTGCTTCCTCCTTTTATGGCCAACACGGCGAGCTTTATCGGTACCGGAAACCTGCCGAAGTTTGAGGAAGATTTATTCAAAATACAAGGAACTGATTACTATCTGATTCCGACGGCGGAAGTCCCTGTAACTAATATATATAGAGACGAAATACTGAGTGAAGAAGACCTGCCGTTAAAATACGCGGCCTATACGCCATGCTTCAGATCTGAGGCGGGCTCCTACGGAAAGGATGTCCGCGGAATTATTAGACAGCACCAATTCAATAAGGTCGAGCTTGTTAAATTTGCCCATCCTGACACTTCATACGAAGAGCACGAAAGCCTGACAGAGAACGCGGCGCGGGTGCTGGAGCTCCTGGGACTTCCCTATAGGATCGTAGTCCTATCTACCGGGGATATGGGCTTTTCCTCGGCAAAGACGTATGACATAGAAGTATGGGTGCCTGCAGAGAACACCTACCGTGAGATCTCTTCGTGCAGTAACTTCGAGGACTTTCAGGCAAGACGTGCATCTATCCGCTTCAGGCCTAAGGGGGGAGGAAAAGTCAGACTTGTGCATACTCTTAACGGCTCGGGCCTGGCTGTCGGGCGCTGCGTGATCGGGATACTCGAGAACTATCAGGAAGAGGACGGAAGCGTTAGGATTCCGGACGTGCTGGTGCCTTACATGGGCGGAGTTCAGGAGATTACGGTTTAACTCGATACCTCTTTTCAGTTGGCAGTGCCGGTATTTATTACTTATTCCGTAATTGGAAGATCAATGATGAATCTAGCCCCTTTTGACCCCGTGTTCTCGGCGTATATATCTCCGCCGTGTTCTTTTATAATGCCGAAAGAAACTGATAATCCAAGCCCCGTACCCTTGCCCTTTGGTTTCGATGTGTAGAACGGATCGAAGATCTTGGGTAATATGTCCGCCGGGATCCCCGGTCCACTGTCTTCGAATATCAACTGCACGAAGTTTTCTCTACCGTCTTTTATCTTGCTTAATATTGTGAGATCTTTTTCCTTCGTAGAGTCTTCCATCGCATGCAGAGCGTTCATGATTAGGTTCATGAAAACCTGCTGCAGCTGATTTGGGTCTGCGACGATCTCCGGGAGATCAGGGTCGATGTTTTGTATGACATTCACCTTGTTTTTAATAAGTTCGTAGTTTACTAGTCCGAGTGTGGTGTCGAGTACATCGTTTGCCTGAATTAGCTCTTTTTCGGGGTTGTGCTTTCGTGCGAAAGAAAGGAGATTCTGAATTACTTTTCTAGCCCTCTCGGCTTCACGGTTAATAGACACCACAGCTTTTTTCGACTCCTCATCCAGATCGGGCTCTTCCAGCATCATTTCCGAATATCCGATTACAACTGCTAGGGGGTTATTTATTTCATGGGTGACGCCTGATATAAGCTCGCCTATGGCCGCGAGCTTTGAAGATTGAAGTAGCTGTGTCTCCATGTGCTTTCTCTCGGTGATATCAAATATAATAGCCGTCAGAACAAAACGCCCGTCAATTTTGCACCTGGAAAGAGAGACCTCGATTGGGAATTCCCGTCCCGATTTACTAAGTCCCTCTGATTCGAACATTAATCCTGGCTCAAAACTATCCTTGTTTCCGTTTTTTAAAGTGTGTTTGTCCTTAAGTAAATCCTTATGTTTTTCGGGAAAGAGCATAAAAAATTCCTTGTCCCTGACTTCATCCGTTTTGTACTCAAAAAGCTCTTCGGCAGCCGGGTTGTATAGAATTATGTTAGCTTCCTCGTCAATTGCGATAATAGCGCTCTTGGCGGTCTCGATAAATGTCCTGTAACGCTCTTCAGATTCTTTTAGGGCAAGCTCCAGTGTTTTTCTCGAGCTTATGTCGTCGATAACGGAGACGATGCCGATATGCTCACCGTCCGTATCTTTTATAACCGAGGTCTTCTCATACATAGGAAAAGCGCTTCCGTCCTTTTTCAGTCCGAGCCTCTCACCTTCCCAGCCTACCATCAGTATGGCCTCGTAAATCTTGCCGCTTACTCCCGAGGGGTCGTCGGCAGGATAGAGGACAGCGCTCTTCTCTCCTATAATCTCTTCTGTCGAATAACCAAACATCTTTTCATGCGCAGTGTTTATATAGAGTATATTTTGGTTTATGTCCGTTATTGTTACGGCTGAGTTAAGACTGTTGACCGAGGCCGACAGAACTACAGCTTGATCACTTGCCCCCTTTGTACCCCGCGTTTCTTTCGGAATCGTCTTTTGTGAGTTCTCGCAGTGGGGTCTGTCCGCAAGCTGCGTTTTTTCTACAGCTTTTAAGATCAAAGTGGCTAAATAGTTTTCATTAATCGGTTTTGCAATAAAAGCGTATACCATATCATGGAGCGGGATGTCTTTTGCTAACTCGCCATCTTCACTTATTTCGACCTCTTTGTCCGTAACTACAATAATTTCTGTTGTGTGTGAGATTGATTTGATTTTGGTTAACAACTTTGTAAGGGTGTCGCCCGGATCTGAAATCTCTGTGACTACTACGTTATATGACTTTTCCGTAAGAGCCTTGGTAACTTCATCCAAAGTCTGAACGCTCTTGGCAGAAATGTTCCTATTGCTTAGAAACTTATCCAGAGCTGAAGAGATCTCGAAATTCAGTCTCAACATAACTCTTGATTCTTTCTTAATACTCATACATTCTCCCGATCCTCGTTACAGCGGACGCACGAAACTTCGTCTCATCATACAAACAGTATGAGTTAGTTTCTCTTTCTTAAATTAGTATCTCGGAAAACAAAATTCCCGGGATCATCCTCTCTTTACTGTAAATCTTAAATGTTAATTGCTACAATACGTACGGATTAGCTGATGTGCACTAAATTTCGTCCATGCGTCCACTGTATTTCTCAAGCTTATTGGACACGTAAAGGAATATGGGTGCCAATACCGCGGAAATGATAAAAATGTAGAGAAATACAAAGCCCGTCTGTTTCTCCGCTATGCCGATATCGTGCACGAACGAGCGTATGAAAATTATAATTACCGCAAACGCGGATATGAGGCATAATACTGCCGCGCTCATAAACAGATATGAAAAAATGCTTGATAGCTGATCTCTCATATTATTCTCTAAACCGCACTTATTTATATTAATTATAGTGCTGATAGTATTTTGCCGCAATCAAATATTTAGGGTGGGTGAACCTAGAAGTGCGATAGGGGTTAAATTTGAAATTTAGTTGAAAGTCCCGTGAAACTAGACTTCCATAATATCTTTTTCTTTTTTCTCGAACATGACGTTTATTTCTTTTATGAACTTGTCTGTTAGGTCCTGAACTTCTTTAAGAGTTGTTTTGACTTCGTCTTCAGGGATGTGCTCTTCTTTTTCGGCTTTAGTGATCTTATGGTTTACATCTTTTCTGATCTGCCTTATCGATACTCTGTAGTCTTCCGCAAGCTTGCCCACGAATTTCACAAGCTCTTTTCTTCTGTCCTCTGTAAGTACCGGGATATTGAGCCTTATAGTTTTGCCATCGTTCGATGGGGTTATGCCAAGCTCAGATTTCTGGATCGCTTTTTCCACTTCGCCCAGTGCTGTCTGGTCCCAAGGTTGAATCAGTATAGTCCTGGCCTCGGGTATTGATACCGTAGCCATCTGATTTATAGGGGTCACTGCGCCGTAATAGTCAACCATGATGTGCTCGACCAGGCCGGTAGATGCCCTGCCGGTCCTAATTTTCCCAAGCTCAGAATCAAGTGAGCTTAGAGCTTTGTCCATCCTCTCTTCGGTTTCGAGGAGTAACACATCCAAATCAATTTCTTCAGCCATCTTTCTTGCTCCTTACAAGTGTTCCAATCTTAGTGCCTGTAACCACCTTTTTAATATTACCGCTTTCAAACAAATTGAAAACTATAATTGGAATATTCCCCTGCATGCACAGGGATATAGCCGTCGCGTCCATGATCTTAAGCTCTTTGTTGAGAACTTCCATGTAATTAAGCTCGGAGAACTTTACGGCGTCGTCGTGTTTCATGGGGTCTTTATCGTAAACCCCGTCCACTTTGGTGGCTTTGAGTATTAAATCGGCGCCTATCTCGAGCGCCCTCAGTGTTGCTGCCGTATCTGTTGTGAAAAAAGGATTTCCGGTGCCGCCCGCAAAAATTACGACCCTATCTTTTTCGAGGTGGCGGATGGCTCTTCTTCTGATGTAGGGTTCTGCAATCTGCTCAATTTCAATTGCTGACTGTACGCGTGTCTGGAGATTTTTTTTCTCTAGTGAGTTCTGAAGCGCCATGGCGTTTATTACAGTCGCCAGCATACCCATATAGTCCCCAGTAGTCCTGTCTATACCAGATTCGGTACCGGCCACGCCCCGGAATATGTTGCCTCCACCAATAACGAGGGCAATCTCAACACCTAGCGCATGAACATCTGCTATTTCCTCAGATATCTTGTCGAGCACTTCAGGGCAAATACCGTATCCTTGTTTTCCCTGGAGCGCTTCCCCGCTTAATTTAAGCAGTATCTTTTTGTACTTAGGCTTAGACGGAGTCTTTGGAGAATTCATTTTTCCCATGCTCAGTCTAGGGGTTCCCCTAACTGAAATCTTGTGAACCTTCTGATCTGGATATTTTCTCCGATCTTAGCAATGAGAGCTTGAAGTAAATCATCCATCTTTACTTTGGAATCTCTAATGTGAGTTTGGTTTAAGAGACAAACTTCCTCAAAGAATTTCTCAATCTTTCCCTGGACTATCTTGTCAGCAATATCCTCGGGCTTGCCCGATTCGATTACCTGCGCTTTCATTACTTCCTTTTCTTTCTCAAGTTCATCCTCGGGAATTTCTTCCCGGCTTATGTATCTTGGGTTGGCCGCAGCGATCTGCATGGCTATTTCTTTCGCAAATGCCTGAAACTCCTCATTTCTAGCTACGAAGTCAGTTTCGCAGTTTACTTCAACCATAACGCCTATTTTGCCGCCGGCGTGTATATATGAAGTTATTGTGCCTTCAGGTGTCTCTCTGCCGACTTTTTTTGAAGCTTTGGCTACTCCTTTGATCTTGAGAATATCAATAGCTTTTTCGTAGTCTCCTTCAACTTCTTCAAGGGCTTTTTTACAATCGAGAAAGGGTGCCCCTGTTCTGTCCCTTATGTCTTTAACCATCTGTGCCGTAATATCAGCCATTTCTTAGTTAATCCTCCTTAGTATCTTCCGGTGCTGTCTGTGTCTCGGTGGTTTCACTGGATGTTTCACCAGTCTCTGGCGACGCAGCGGGTTCAGCTTCGGGCGCTGTGCTAGTTTGGGTCTGTGAAGCAGATTCCTGTGCCGGTGTCTCATTGTCCTGAGCGCTCGTAAAAGCGGATGCGGCCTGAGCCTCACCGGGAGAGCTTTCTGATACCGCTACCGATTCTGCACCTTCTTTCTCACCTTCTTCGCCAAAGTCCTTAAACACAAATACCTTTCTCTCTACGATTACTTGAGACTTGTCTTCTTCTTTGACTTCAACTTCTCCGGATTGGAGTTTTTCCTCGTATATGTGTTTGCCCTCGATACAGGCTTCTGCGATTTTTGACGTGAAGAGCTTAATGGCTCTAATCGCGTCGTCGTTACTAGGAATAATGTAATCAGCATCCGCCGGATCAGAGTTCGTATCGATTACGGCAACGATCGGGATGCCCAATATCTTGGCTTCGTTGATCGCGATATGCTCTTTTCTCGTATCAACTACGTAGAGCGCTTTGGGGTGGGATTTCATGCCGACAATGCCACCTAAAAGGTGCTCGAGCTTCTGTATCTCTCTCTTTAAACCTTTTGCTTCTTTTTTAGGGAGACGCTCCATCTGACCCTCTTCCTCAAGCTTTTTAAGCTCGAGCAGATAGTCTACGCGCGCCCTGATGGTATGGAAGTTTGTGAGTGTGCCCCCAAGCCAGCGTGTGTTAATGTAGGGCATGCCGGCGCGCAGGGCTTCTTCGGCTATAATGCCCTGGGCCTGTTTTTTTGTTCCAACAAAAAGGATATCTCCACCGTTGGCTACAACGTCTCTTGCATAATCATATGATCTTTTGAATAGGCCGACAGTCTGTTGTAGATCTATAATATGTATGCCATTTCTGTTCCCGAATATGAAGTCTTTCATCTTCGGGTTCCAGTGGCTTATCTGATGTCCGAAATGAACTCCTGCCTCGAGGAGCTGCTTCATGCTTATTACATCGCCTGCTTGCTCGGACGTCTGTGTTTCCTGTGCCATTAAATAATGCCTCCTGTTTTGTTCATAAAGCTCGTTGAATAAACGAACTTATATAACATATCGCCGGGCTCTTATCAAGTTTTGAAGGGAATGGGTTTTGTTAAAAACTCGGATTAATGCTATGTTTTATGCTCTTAATATTATAACGGAAAAGGAAGCATTGTGAAAGAAAGAAAGTACTTGTTTATTGTTAATCCCAAAGCCGGGAAGGGTCAAACAAAAAAATTAGTTCCTTTATTGGAAAGAAATGGGGCTAAGCTAGGCATAGAATGCAAGTTCATGTACACCTCCGCAAAAGGCGACGGAGAGGCAATTGCCCGAAGCGCCCGTGCCGAGGGGTTTACACACGTAGTAGGGCTTGGCGGCGACGGGACTTCTCATGAAATCGTAAACGGGCTCATGGGTGATGATATTATCTTCAGTACTATACCGTCTGGAAGCGGAAACGATTTTCCACAGGCCGCCGGTATCCCGATTGAGCCTGAACGAGCGGTTCAGACTGTTTTTAGCGGAAATGTGAGAAGCGTGGACGTGGGAAAGCTCGGGGGAAGATATTTTATCAACGGACTCGGTATAGGGCTTGACGGAGCTGTGGCCAACCGCTTTAAGAGCTTTAGAGTATTAGGCGGACAGGCTGCATATCTTTTATCCTCTGTAATAGAAGCGCTTACCTTCGGCGGTTTTAACGCTGAGTTAAGCATCGGTGAGTGGAGCTTCAACGGAAGAGTCTTACTTACAGGGGCCTCAAACGGGCATTCACAGGGAGGCTTCAAGCTTGCTCCCGAAGCCAAGGTAGACAACGGCAAGCTCGATTTTCACATTATAAGGGATATGGAGCCGATTTCACGTCTGGTAAAGATTCCCAAAGTGCTTAAAGGAAAATACAAAGAGATTGAGGAGATGGATATAATATGTGATCGAATAATGGATATCACCATATTTGATCAGGTACCGGCGCATATGGATGGACAGTCATTTTATCTCGTTCCAGGTACTCATAGAATTGAAGTCGTACCAGGTGCGCTAAAAGTAATGTCTCTTCATGGTACGTAATATGGGGACAGAGGCGAGCG
>DEIM01000114.1:4683-5511 GCA_002352485.1 Candidatus Dadabacteria bacterium UBA2774 | reverse complement strand
AAATTAGGGAATAAACAATGCTAAGAATAGCTTACAGCTGGTTTATCTTTATTTTGCTGACCACTTTATTCGGGATCTATGGTTTAGTGCTCGCGGTAATAGCGCCCAACGTGGTATCGCGCTATGCGGTCAGACCGTGGGCGAAGACTCTATTGTTCTCTGTTGGAGTAAAGGTGGATGTGAGGGGGATTGAAAATATCCCCGAAGAGCCGTGCGTTTTTATGTATAACCATCAAAGTATCTTCGATGTGTTCTCTTATATGTCGATATTACCTATTGAATGGAGAGCCATTATGAAAAAGAAAGTCGGCAAAATGCCCTTTATTGGGTGGGTTGCCGTAATTTCCGGACATCATTTTGTATCTAGAGACGGCTCTGCAAGCGATGCAAGCGAGGTACGAAAAATAGTTCGCAAAATTAAAGACGGTCCCTCCGTAATGGTTGCCCCTGAGGGTACCAGGAGCCCTGACGGCAAGCTCCTTCCTTTTCAGGAAGGTGGGTTTTTAATAGCAATGATGGCGAAAGTCCCTGTGGTTACCATGGTTATACAGGGCGGGCTTGAAAGGCGCTCTAAGACTTCAAGAGGGATAGTGCCGGGGACGATGAGAATTACCATATTCCCCCCTATAGACGTAAATGAGCTGCCAAAGGGTAAAGAAGGCCGGGAGGAGCTGATAAAAATAGTTAAATCACAGATGGAAGGGGTGCTGAATCAAAAGAAAGTGAGGGATGAACCCCCGGCTTAATTTTATGCCGCCTCACAAGGACGGATACTGAGCTCTGATAAAATCGGAGCCTTGCCTAGGTTTCAAGTAAAGTCTCTTTAGA
>DEIM01000114.1:311-4614 GCA_002352485.1 Candidatus Dadabacteria bacterium UBA2774 | reverse complement strand
TTTGGCACCTATGGAGTACTGCTGTCGCTGATCGCTCCAAACATTTTATCAAAGCACGTTTTTAGACCTTGGGCTAAGATGATATTGTTCTGTACGCGTGTAAAGGTGGAGGTGAAGGGGTATGAAAATATCCCACAAGAGCCGTGCGTTTTTATGTATAACCATCAGAGTGTATTTGATATATTTGCATTCATGTCCGTGTTGCCTGTTGAGTGGAAGGCTATAATGAAAAAAGAAGTTAGCAGAATGCCTTTTATAGGGTGGATTGCCATATTATCAGGGCATTATCTGGTCTCAAGGGACGGGTCTGCTAAGGATGCGAATGAAGTTAGAAAAATTGTCCGCAACATTAAAAAAGGCCCCTCGGTAGTCCTTGCCCCTGAAGGCACCAGAAGCCCCGACGGTAAGCTTCAGGATTTTCAGGAAGGCGGGTTTTTAATAGCAATGCTTGCCAAGGTGCCGGTCGTTACATTGGTTATGCAGGGTGGGCTCGAAAGGCGCTCAAAAGTCTCAAGGGGAATTGTGCCGGGGACTATGAAAGTTGCCATATTCCCCCCGATAGACGTAACAAAGCTTCCTAAGGGCAAAGAAGGCAGAGAAGAGCTGATAAGAATTGTGAAATCACAGATGGAAGGGGTGCTGAATGAGAATGAAACTGACGGCACCGCTTAATATGTCTAATATCTAGCCCCTCAAACTATAAGAGTCCTATAGTTTGAATACAGATTGCCCTACTTGGGCCGACTGCTCATAGTTGAGTAACTTCCCTAAGTAGTCTATAATTGATTGGTTATCAGTCGGATATTGGAAGAGTGATTAACATACTATTTGCACTAATTAAATTACGGCGAGTCTTTAAGGTAAATATTGAGTCATAATAGTTATACCCACAAGGGTCGTGAGATATGCGGAGGTTTAGTAATATATGGATAGTGGAAGGTTTGCAGACCTTGAGCTAAAAACAATAATAACATTAACCGGAATGCCCGATCAGAAGGATTTTGTAAATCCGAGGGATCCCAAGGAAATGGCAAAGAAGGTTAGAGTAACTTTCAGACCCTTACCCAGAAATTACAACAATCATGTTGTAATGGGGTTCAGAGATAAGCTCAGAGACAAATTGAGCGAGCACGGAGTTGAGGTTGTTCCCTGGGAAGAAGCTGCGGATGTGACGGACGGTTTTATCTCAAAGATGCTCAAGATGAGGAAGGTTAAAAGGAGCATCCATGCCGTGATTGACGTAAAAAGGGATTATTCTCTTGCGCGCAAGTTTTTCAGCGGTGTCGCCGAGAAGATCTACGGCTACACCAGAGACCCTGACCGCTCGGTTATGGAAATCCTTAAAGCAAGCGGATGGGCCGATGATTTTACGGCAAGATACGTACAGGACCCGTTCAATACCCAGATAATCACTCTTATGCCGCTTGAGCCTGAGTTCGCGGATAAAGAAGTGAGCTATGACAAGAAGATCGCAATAGGACTTAGAAACCTTATCGCTACAATGTCAGAGATAGTAATGGGTATAGCTCCGGACAGATTTTCGCTTGTGAATATGAATCTGTCGGATTCGATATTCATGAACGAAGAGCTTGATTTCTTCGTGTTGAATTCACTGGTACCTAAGATTTATGCCCCTATTAAGCCCCCCATACTCGGGAGGTTCAAAAAGGGTGAGTTTGACCCTTCAAAGTCGGTATTTGCCAAGCAGCTTGCTGACTTGGGCAAACAGGTAAAAGAGACGTCTCTTTTCCCGGAAGGCTCAAAGTTTAGCGACAAGATCTCAAGGCAATCACACAGAGATGTTGTGGATAAAGTGATGGAAGGCAGAACAGGTGTGTCGTATGGGTTTATTGCCATTGCTGAGGCGCCAAAGTACGAGGGGCAGGTTACTGTAAGAAAATCCACATGGGACAAGTTTAAGCCGCTCGAGAGTCTGAACGATGATATGGTTAGGCAGAATGCAAAGGGTAGGTGGTATGTTAAGTCCAGCATACGCGGAAAAGATATTTACCAGCAGGTGCCGGATATCTGGATTGCAACTTCTCGCTCAGGCAGCAATAAAACTAACCTTGACCCGTTAAGTGACGTTGTAAGGATAGGGCTAATAAAAGGAAAGCTATATCTAGAGACACCAAAAGATGTTGATCTGCATAGAAAGGACATAAGGCCTTCTTTTGATACGTATGTAATACTGGCACAGGCCATGGCGTCGGCACTTTATACCCCCGAGCTTATAAAAAACGGGCTGCCGATTCTCCATTTCCACGGATACCCCGATCCGCATTGGTTCGGTAAGAGCGAGTACTATGCGGGCGCGCGTAACCCGTCTCTTCCATGCGGCACGGTCGAGGCAGCGCTTCTTAATTATTCGGCTATTTACGAGCTAGCAAACCGAAACGGTAAGAGCATGAAGATGCTTTGTCTTGTTGAATCCGATCATGGTGTGAATATTATGGGTCTAGATAGAGACTATCTGGTGTCGAGGCTGAGTGACGGAGTGGACAAGGGTCACGTTATGCTGGGCGGCAAGTATCTGCCGGAGCTCAAGAAAAACGCTCTTTCATCAGAGAAAAAACAAAAGCCCGGTACTGTAGAGAAGGAAAGCCCTGCTCATTGAGGATTTATTACAGTAAGTATTGTAAAGTTCTATTCTGCTCGGTATATTGATCCCTTGTTAAATTTACACTAACTAGTTCAATAACTTGTATAAAATCCGGAAAAACCTATGAATGAAAAACTAAAGACTGCAAAGATATATCTCGGACGACACTGTAAGGCCGACTGGAACCTGGAGCACAGACTCATAGGCACCACTGACCGTCCGCTTTGCGATGTGGGACTCGCGGAAATCGAAGAGAACAAACCATTAATTAAATCCCTTGGATTCGACAGGATTGTAACAAGCCCTCTTCAAAGGGCTTACAACACGTCTAAAGCCTATGCCGAGCACATCGGTATACCTCTGGAGGTTCATCAAGACCTAAGAGAGCTTGACCACGGCGACTGGAACGGACAGAAGTACGATGATCTTCTTTCTGACCCAGAGAGCGATTTTAAGAAGTGGTTTATTGACGGAGATACATCGGTCCCAATACCGAACGGGCCCGAAACCATGGACGAGGTGCAGGAGCGGATAGTAAGGACAATCAGAGAAATCGCCCTTAAATATCCTGGTGAGAGAGTGCTCGTAGTAATGCACAAGCATATTCGCTCAATATTTTCCTGTTATCTGCAGGGGCTACCTCTAAGTAACTTCAAGGCTAATATTAACGAGACGGTAGAGCCTATTGAGCTTGCGGAAGAACAGCTGTCCAAAGTGCTGTAATTCCAGGATTCTAATACTCTTTAATCGAATATACGCTATAGCTTAGGGTTAATAGGTCTCAAATGTGCTGTTTTTGCCCCACCCGGTGACAGACTTATAATTTTTCCAATCGCGCCGTATATCCCCTTCCCAAAGCCACTCTTGGCTTTTGAGTTTCCAAGTATTGTTGTTAACAATATTTTTTGAAGAAGTCTTATCGAACACGTACAAACCTGAAACGTTTGGGAACTCGGCATCAAGAGTATTATTCTCAATTAGATTGTTTTGACTACCGTAAATGCTGATCAAGGTGTGTTCTTGTTCGTTGGTTTCGGGCATGGATTTGGATATGAATGTGTTATTTTTTATTATACTGTTATAAACCCCGTAGTAGAGCACTATGCCCCCAGAATTGTTTTCGATTCGGTTGTCCTCAACTATTGTACTCTCGATATGATTCTCGCATCCCGCACCGTTCCACTGAATACCCCTGCCCGGGTGGCGAAGAATGTGGTTTCCGCGTATCACGTTTGCATCCAGATTCCCGCCACACTCAAAATTTGAAAGGTATATTCCGTGGCACTGTTTAGGGTTGGGTGCTCCCCCTGTGGTGCATTTGTTTGGGCCAAGACCGTTTGCCTCGATCACGTTTTGCTCAATCAGGTTGTAGCCTGCGTTTACGATTGTGATGCCGCTTAGATTATTACTATGAATATTGTTATTTCTTAGAATGTTCTTAAATCCGTAAATTTTTACCCCGTCCCAGCCGTTACGAATCTCAAAGCCTTCGAATATTATGTAATCCGCATTTATCTCGACTCTCGGATATTCATCGGGGGAGTTTGAGAAATCGAGCACCGGCTTATGCCCCTGATAAGGCTTTACTGTTATTGGATTCACAGGTGTTCCGGATGTCCTGAAGTCGAGCTTGCGGTTATAGGTGCCGTTCTTTACAAGTATAGTCTGGCCGGGCCGGGCATTGGAAACCGCCTCTTTTAT
>DEIM01000114.1:0-304 GCA_002352485.1 Candidatus Dadabacteria bacterium UBA2774 | reverse complement strand
GTTCTATAGTCTCCGCTCCCATTTGGGTCTACTATCGTTGTAAGTAATGAGTCTTGCGAAGAAGTTTCCAGAGCATATGGAGATAATACTGATACAACTAAAATGAATGCAGTTAGAATAATTGACATAGAAATAAATATAACTGCTATTTACCTCATTCTGTCATAATCCTATTCCCTCTACACTTTCTATATCCAAAAGGTATAATAGAATTCTCACCAAAGACGGAGGGCTGGCAGAACGGCGATTGCACCGGTCTTGAAAACGGATTACGAAAGGACGGAACGAACCTATGGATGCTGGA
>DEIM01000053.1:9080-12154 GCA_002352485.1 Candidatus Dadabacteria bacterium UBA2774 | reverse complement strand
CAAACCATCAGCGAGATCACTTCAGAGAATTTTATACTAGACGAATCGGTTAAAGGTAAGAAGATCACGGTTATTGCACCGAGCGGTTTCAAGCGAGAAAACGCCATGAGGCTTTTTGAGACTATTCTAAGCTTAAATGGATTTTCTATAGTTAAAAAAGACGGCACTAATATCATCGTTCCAAAAAGAGACATCAAAATTAAAAGTATCCCCACGGAAGTAGGAAGCGATTACGGAGAGTCTTCAGACAGTTTTATCACAAGACTCATTCAACTGGACAATATCAAAGCAAGTGACGCCGCAAATATATTAAAACCCCTTATATCCAGGGAAGGCGACATAGTGGTTTACCCGGCCCTGAATATGCTTATCATCATTGAAACAGGAGATAATCTGAATAGAGTGCTGAAGATTATTGAGAATCTCGATGTTGAGACCGAGATTGAGTTTATTAAGATCGAAAACGCTGAAGCCTCTGAAGTCGCTACCAAGCTTGTTGAGATATTCGGCGGCACGGGGGGTTCCACTACACAGGCGGCAAGAACGACTCAAAGACAACCCGCTGCGCAGAGAAGCCGTTCCACTACAAGCAGAAGCAGAGCCAGAGAAACAAGTACACAGCAGCCCGCGATCAGCTCTCAGTCTACAGCCGATTCCTCGGCCGTAGGGTTTAAGGTAATAACCGATGAGAGGACTAATTCATTAATTATCATTGCCTATCCAGAAGACATGGCGAAGATTAAGGCAGTTATTGAAATACTGGATGTAAAAACGGATATACCTGAGGACGGCATATTTGTCATACGAGTGCTAAATGCGGATGCAGAACAGCTAGTCGGTGTTCTTTCCGCACTATTTGGCGGAGGGGGAGGAGGAATCGGAAGAGGCGCCATCTCAGAGAGGGCTCAGAGAACAGGATCAAGGGGCCTCGGGGGTGTAGGCGGACAGACAGGTATCGGCACAGGACAATCAAGACAAGCCATACAACGTCAAGCCACGACAGGTCTTTCAAGCATAGTCGCCGAGACCGACGAGCTCAGGATCACGGCGGACCCGGCTACAAACTCCGTAATAGTAATAGGATCAAGAAGAGACTACGAGACCATAAAAGAGGTAATAGATCAGCTAGACATAAGAAGAAAGCAGGTATTCGTCGAAGCTGCGATACTTGAAGTAAGCCTGGACAAGCTCCGTTCGTTCGGCACCAACCTTAGTATCGGATTTACAGTAAACGACAGCACCCTTGGCTTCGGGGGTACAGTGCTTCCTGGTGTTCCGAGCTTACTCGGAGTTGCAGCGGATCCCGAAGCATCCGTAAACCTGCTCGGAAGCCTTTCAGGGTTATTTTTGGGAGTCGTAGGGGAAGAAGTCGATCCTGACGGCTCAGGGCCGATTCCGCCTATACCTTCATTCACAGCCCTGTTTCAGGCCATCACCTCGCTTACGGACGTAAACGTGCTATCAACGCCAAGCATCATAACTACCGACAACGAACCTGCAGAAATTATTGTTGCAGACGTTATCCCGTTTCCCACAGGAAGCACCGTAGGGGACGGAGGTGTCACAGTGCAGACAATTACGAGAGAGCCTGTCGGTATAAGGCTTTCAATAACCCCTCAAATTAGCGAAGGAGATTTTCTTAACTTAAATATCCTTACAGAGGTATCGGCTATAAGAGAAACCCCTGTTGCCGGACTGAATACAGCACAGTTCGGTATCGCCACAACTACAAGAACGGCCGACTCATCAGTGGTAGTGAAAAACGGCCAAACGATTGTAATAGGCGGCCTGGTTCAGGACAGAGAGAGCGTACTGCAAAACAGAGTACCTGTGCTGGGCAGGATTCCTGTTCTGGGTAACTTGTTTAAGTTTAAGCAGAGGGTGAGCCAAAAGCTCAACCTGATGATCCTTCTCACACCAAGGATAGTAGAGACACAGCTCGATATGCAGCGTATTCTGGAAGAGCGCCAAAGACGCAATATGCTTCTTCAGGAAAGGGGTTTTAATAGAGAAGAACCCAATTGACCCGCTCAGGCTACCATGAAAAGCATCCAAGAAATAATAAGCGAGAAAAATCCCGACGCGCTCGTCAAAATAGACGAGATGCTTCAGAAAAACGGTGAGAGCTTAGAAGAAACTCTCCTTAAATCCGAAGTCTTAAGCGAAGAACAAGTACTCGAAATCCTATCAGAGTTCTACGAAGTCCCCTACACGCTCAGTATTTCTGAAAAAGAAATAGACCAGGAGCTCATCAAGACGCTCCCCATAAGCTTTGCCAAGAAATTCAGGCTCATCCCGTATCAGTCAAAAGACGATAAGGTCGTCATCGTTTTCGCGCCCCCTGTGGATCTCTACGCGCTTGATGAAATGAAATCTCTGTTCGGCCGAGAGATCGAGCCCGTTCTCGCTCTAAACCATGTCGTTATAAACAGCATTAACCGCATCTACGAGCGCGGGAAAGAAATGACCGAGGGGATAGAGGAAGATGAGACAGCGGGAATTGCAGAGTACGACATACACGAGCCCAAAGATTTACTTGAGGCTGAAGACGAAGCTCCTATAATCAAGTTCGTAAACTCTCTACTCTTTCAAGCGGTAAAAGAAAAAGCAAGTGATATTCATCTTGAGTGCTTTGAAAAAGAAGTTTCCGTAAGGTTTAGAAAAGACGGGATACTGCACGAAATCACTTCGGTTCCGAAAAGGCTTCAGTCTTCAATAATCTCTAGAGTAAAAATTATGGCTGAGCTCGACATTGCAGAGAAGAGAAAACCGCAGGACGGTAGAATCAGAGTAAAAGTGGCGGGCAGGGACGTAGACGTCCGAATATCAACTGTACCAACCACCTGGGGCGAGAGCGTGGTAATGAGACTCCTCGACCGCTCATCAGTACTACTGAGCCTTGAAGACCTAGGTCTACTAGGGAAAAAACTCGATACCATGGAAACACTGATACGCCGTCCGCACGGCATTGTACTCGTAACAGGACCCACCGGTAGCGGTAAGACCACAACTCTATATGCGGGTCTTGAGAGAATTAACTCCCCAGACAAAAAAATCATAACCGTAGAAGACCC
>DEIM01000053.1:0-8970 GCA_002352485.1 Candidatus Dadabacteria bacterium UBA2774 | reverse complement strand
ATTCACGCGTCGCTTACCGGTCACCTTGTGTTCTCGACTCTCCATACGAACGACTCCGCAAGCGCAATCACAAGATTAATAGATATGGAGATTGAACCCTTCCTCGTAGCTTCAGCCCTTATGGCTGTAATAGCACAGAGACTTCTGCGTTTTCTATGCAATTCCTGCAAGGAGCCCTACGAGCCTCATTCAGACGAGCTGCTACAGATCGGCATTAAGCGTGAAGACCTGGTTAACGGTACACTCTACCGCGCTAAAGGCTGTGAAAAGTGTTTTGACTCGGGCTATAGCGGAAGAATGGCAATATTCGAAATGCTTCTGATCGACGACGAAATCAGGAATTTAACATTAGGACATGTCGACTCTGGGCAGATAAAGAGAAATGCAGTCGAGCACGGTATGACTACCCTCAGACAAGACGGAGCGGACAAGGTATTAAAGGGACAGACCTCCGTAGACGAAGTTATGCGTGTAACGGATGAAGAGAGTGATCGTGCTTAGACCGCAGCAGTTCAGACAGATGGGTCAATATACAATTTAAAAAACTAAAATATGCCGGTATATAAGTACAAAGCAATAGATGAGACCGGAAAATCGGTTCATGGTGTTATTGACGCCGAGTCACCTAAGGGCGCTACAGACAAGCTAAAACGCCAGGGTGTTTTTCTCTCATCCTTAAATGAAGTGCAAGAAGGTCGAGCGCGGAGTATTATGCCGTTTAAAGGCGTAAATATTTCAGAGCTTGCCGTAACCACAAGACAATTCTCCACTTTGATTTCAGCAGGGCTTCCTCTCGAAGCCTCGCTCACTGCGCTTTCCGAGCAGACTGAGGACAAAAGGCTCGGCCAAGTACTTACACAAGTAAAAGACAGGGTAAGCGAAGGAAGCTCTCTGGCAAATGCCCTGGGCGAGCACCAGAACATATTCTCAGATCTCTACATAAACATAGTAAGAGCCGGTGAAGCAAGTGGTACTCTCGACATTGTTCTATTGAGACTTGCGGATTTTCTGGAAAAGCAGGCCGCTCTAACCTCTCGCGTTAGAGGCGCGCTGATCTACCCTATATTCATGTTTATTATAGGCGGTGGAGTGCTATTTTTCACCATGACTTATGTAATTCCAAGAATCGGCAAAATATTTGAAGAAAGCGATAGCGCTCTTCCTATGATGACAGTTATACTTATTAAGATAAGCGGGTTTCTGGGCAACAACATGCTTTTTATGCTGATATTTATGGCCGTTATTATTCTGGCTTCTCTCCGCTTTTATAAGACGGAACGGGGAAAGATGTTTTTTGACCGTCTATCACTTAAGATCCCCGTGTTCGGCAAGATCACGACTATGGTTGTGATATCGAGATTCACACGCACCCTGGGGACGCTACTTTCGAGCGGAATTCCGCTCCTTGACGCCCTTAAGATAGGTGAGGCTGTTATGGGCAACGAGGTATACAGCAAAACTCTCGAAGAAGTAAGGACAAACGTACGGGAAGGAGCAAGCCTGGCACAACCGCTCAGGGACAGCGGCGTATTCCCGCCGCTAGTCAGCCGTATGATTGCGGTCGGTGAGCAGACTGGGGAAATGGAAGAGATGCTGGTTAAGGTTGCCGACATCTACGACCAGCAGGTCGACACCATGGTCTCGACTCTGACTTCTCTGCTCGAGCCTGTTATGATAGTTATAATTGGTGCAATTATGGGTTTTATAGTATTTGCAGTGCTGTTGCCCATATTTAATTTGACATCAACAATTGGTTAAGGAGGTAGTACTCAAATGAAGGCACAAGGCGGTTTCACACTTATTGAAATCATGGTGGTTCTGCTGATCATTGCAGGGCTGGCCTATATTGTAGGCACAAATGTAATGGGCAGTTTCAATAAATCAAAAGTAGAACAAACCAAGATTCAGATCAAGAGCTTGGAAGGCGCATTAAAGCTCTTTAAACTGGATAATAGTTTTTATCCGGAGACACAACAGGGACTGGACGCTCTTATACAGATGCCCACTGTCGGTAGAGAAGCGTGCTGTTACTCCAAGGAAGCATATCTTGACGGCGACCTGGTACCGCTCGATGGGTGGAAGAGCGAATACATTTACATAGGCCCGGATCAGACGGGTGACGGCACATACGAGATAATATCTTTAGGTGAAGACGGTGTGGAGCAGACAGAGGACGATATCTCAAGCCGCACTATACGATGAATAAAGACAGGGGCTTTACACTTATAGAGCTTCTGGTAGTCATATTTATTGTAGGAACTTTTGTTATGATTGTTGTCCCGAAAATCAAAACCGGGACCGAGATAAACATAAAGAGCGCCTCAAGGAACCTAACGGCTACTATAAAATATCTCTATAACGAAGCTGTGTTCAAAAAAAACATATACAAGCTCACCTTCAATATAGAGGAGAGTGAGTACTGGATAGAGACTCTGAGTAATGGGGAATACGTACAATCAACAGATCCCTACCATAGAAGGCGAAAGCTTCCAAACGGTGTGTACTTCCAAGACGTTATAACTGAGAGGAGTGTCGGAAGAAGCACGCTGGATGATGATGAGGAGTTTATACTCTTCTTACCTACGGGGTTCGTAGAGCCCGCGGTTATACACTTAAGTACCGATGACGAAGATAAAAACTATACATTAGAAACAAAACCTTATACCGGCGGCACAAGGATATATAATGAATATGTCGAGCTCCTCAGGCAATAATAAAACTAAAGATCTTTGCATACATGCCGGTAGAGGGCAAAGCTCATCCGGAACCCCGGGGTTTACACTTCTCGAAGTCATCATAGCTGTCGCTATACTTGGAGCGTCCCTTGCCGTTCTGCTTGGAGCGGTCAACAAAAACTTAATACTGGCCTCACGCTCGAAGAACCTATCCATCGCATCCTCCCTGGCCCAGCAAAAACTAGGAGAAATCGAGCTTACCGGGTATCCAGAAGTAGGAGAGGAGCAGGGAGTGTTCGAGGAATCACCCAGCTTCAACTGGTATCTAACTGTGCTGCCGTACGATATACAGCAGCTGGGTACGGAGATCAGGGTGGTGCTCCTGACGGTAACCTGGGATGAAGGACAAAAGGAATTTACAGTTGCGACTGCGATATCAAACTACAGATAGGGGATTTACCCTAATAGAGGTGCTGATTGCAGTATTTATTGGCTCTATTGTACTGACTATACTCTATGCCTCATTCTTTCAGATAATGAAGGCTAAGGAAAGGGTTGAGCAGGAGCTTGAGCTCTATCATGAATCCAGAGTGGTAATGTCGAAAATGACAAAAGACATTGCGACCGCGTTTGAGAGGGGAAACGTCAATTCTGAATCCAAAAACTCGAGTTTTCAGTATTTTGATGGCTCACAAAACGGAAATTTCAGCACTCTTACGTTCACTTCTCTCTCCAGGACCCCGACACCCAACGCAAGGGAATCGGATCAAACGGAGATAAGTTATTTTGTCCAGCCTGTACCGAATTCTGATCTCTATGCGCTAATGAGAAGGGACAACCCCAAAATGGGCACTGAAACAGGGGGTATTCAGTACGCTCTGTCTGAGCGCATAGTCGGGTTCACGCTCACTTATATAGGCAGCTCAGATCTTGATCTCGGGACTGACGATATTACCGTAGAGTGGGATTCAAATAACACCCTGTCCCTGCCGGACGCAGTGAATATAAACTTAATCATGAGAAGCCCCAGGGGAGAGGACTTGGAGTTCAACTCGCTCGTAGTAATACCGGTCATGGACTGAAAGTAGCTATACTAATAAAAAAGGACTTTCATACATAAACAAAAGTTATGAAGTACGAACTAAAAAAAGTTAAGAAAAAAGAGTCTGAAAAAGGTATTGTACTGATACTGGTGATAATTATTATATCCATCCTGACAATAGTAGTCGGAGACATGATATATTTCACCCATATCGACACAGAGATATCCGCCAATACCAAAGATCAAATGCGGGCTCGCTATATAGCTAAATCTGGCATTCATGTAGCTGCCGGTACCATGAAAGCTCAAGCGCTTGAGGAGCTTACAGACGTTTCGACGACTCTGAGTCTTGGTGTGGACAACTCAGAGGGTTACTGGGCCATAAACGTACCCTACTTCCCAGTTGGCGAGGGCGGAGTTGCTGTCACGGTAATCGACGAGCGCTCAAAAGTAAACCTTAACGCTCTCATTAATCCGTCCACAAACAGGGTAGACCAGCAGGTACTTACCGAGCTCCAGGAGCTTTTTACGTATCTTGAAGTAGACGATAGCAAGTCGGAGCGATTTATAGCAAGCTTGACCAACTGGCTCGATGCTCCTCTCTCAGGAGCTGAGAACGACCAGGACTCACAAGGGGCTAACAGCGGTTTTTACACTGGGCTGGAAGAGCCCTACAGCATAAAAGACGGCCCTCTCGACAGTCTGCAGGAGATTCGCATGATTGACGGAATGGATGATGAATTCTACAATACGGTAAAGGATTTTGTGACTGTCTATCCTGAGGATAAGAAAATAAATTTCACCACTGCGCCTAAAGTCGTGCTAATGGCTGCAGTAAAAGCCGCGACAGTACCTGCGCTTGATCTTGAAGAGAATAATAAAGAGCAGAATCGCGAGCCTATAGACGTTACGGATGATATCGCAGAGCAGATAGCGGATGACATCATAGCAGCAAGAGAGGAACACACCATCATCAGCCAAGGCAAGGCAAGAGAGGTTGCGAGGGACGCCGACCCCACGGCGGAAATCAGTGCGGGGCTGGTCGGTGTTGCGTTCAGCTCCGGAAAGAGCGATATTTTTTCTGTAAAAGCCGTAGGAAGTCTGGGTGAATACAATCCCACGAAGAGAGTCATTGAAGCGGTTCTTAAAAAAAGTAATGTGGACAACAGACAGGTTGTGGACATAATATCATGGAAAGAACTCTAGAGAAACTAAAGCAAATCGAAAAGGAATTAAAGTCAAAATACTTTGAAAGGGATCAGGTAATAGAGGGTGCATTCTGCGCACTCCTCACTCAAAACCACCTGCTCCTTATAGGCCCCCCGGGTACCGCAAAGTCGCAGATAGTAAGCGAGATGTGCGGGAGGATTCAGGGCGCAAGCTACTTCCAGTGGCTACTTACAAAGTTCACAACACCTGAAGAGCTGTTCGGGGCCGTAAGCCTGAAAGGTCTTGAGAACGATGAGTATAGAAGGGTAATCACAGGCAAGCTCCCCGAGGCGCACATAGCGTTTCTGGACGAAGTGTTTAAGGCAAGCTCCTCTATTTTAAATACGCTACTCACAATCATGAATGAGAGAGTGTACTATAACGGCTCCGACAAGCTCCATATACCTCTCATTTCACTCTTCGGAGCAAGTAACGAGCTCCCAAGTGAAGAAGACGAGCTTGAGGCGCTTTACGACAGATTTTTACTCAGATATGTAGTCGACTATATTAAAGAAGACTTCAGGTTCCTTAAAATGTTAGACGGAGAAGGAGCTCAAGCCGAGGAGACGGTCATCACACCTGAGGAGCTTGAAGAGTGCAGACTAAGCACACAGGGTGTTATCATCCCCTCCAATATACTCAAGCTCACAGCGAGAATACGAAAAGAGCTTGCGAAAAAGGGTATTACTCCTTCTGACAGAAGGTATAAACAATCCGTAGACCTCCTTAAGGCAAAGGCATATCTCGACGAAAGACAAGAAGTCCGTGAGGAAGACTTACGCTTCCTTGAAAATGTTCTCTGGAGAGAGCCCTCAGAGATAACTGAGATACAATCCGTCATTCACCAAGCGCTTTACGGATACAAAGACCGGGTAAGAGAGCTATTGATCCAGGCAAAGGAGCTGGATGAGTACTCAAAGCGTGAATGGGAAAGCGAAGATATGCTCATAAAAGCAAACATCGAGGCCCAGACAAAGCTAAAGCAGATCGGGGCAAGCCTTGAGGATCTTGTAGTGGAGTGCGAGGAAAGGGGTAAATCTACAGAAGACATTGCCAAAGTAAGGGATGATATCGAAGTTATACAAAAAAAAATACTCGACCGCCTGATTACCGGAAAAGAAGAAATGGCATAGTTGCCACTATGTTATTCAGACTACTTAATCAACAAGACTCAGAAGCACCTTCCCGGTACTCTTTCTCGATTCAATATAACGGTGCGCATCGCACGCATCTTCAAAGGAAAACACCTTGCCTACTATAGGCTTGATATTGTGTTTAAGGACAAAATCCTTAAGCTCGCCGTAATTTGCTTCCATCTTTTTAGGCTCTTCTTCCATTAAATAACCTATATGGCATGACATTACGGCAACAGACTTCTGAGAAATTATTCTTATATCCGCACCGGGCAAGTCCCTCCAGGTCTTGTACCACGAATACGGGTTCCATTTCTTAAGATCGAGGCTTGCAAACCCGGCCACAACAATCCGCCCAAACGGGTTCAAACTGTTAAGACTTCTTTTAAACACGTCTCCCCCCACCGTCTCTAGCGCTACGTCCACTCCGTTTGTTTGAGAGAGTAAAGCTTCGAAGCAATTAGACAATCTGTAATTAAAAGCATCTTTCGCGCCGAGTGATTTTATAAAGTCTATCTTCTTCTCACTCCCGGCCATACCATATACCCGGCACCCATTGGCTCCGGCAAGCTGTACCGCAGCCGTACCCACACCACCCGCTGCGGCCGTGATCAGAACCGTTTCCCCGGGCTGTGTGTTGGCCATAGTGAATAATGAGACCCAGGCCGTCATGTAATTAACCAGAAATGCCGCGCTTTCCTCCATTGAAAAACCCTCTGGTGAGGGGATTGCCTGGTTTTGTGGAATAACTATTTTTTCGGCATAAGCCCCTGTCTTTGTCCCCACCATTACATCCTGGCCGAGACGCGACTTGTCCACACCTTCCCCAAGCTCTTCTATCACACCCGAAGCCTCCATCCCCAGGATATAAGGCCTCTTCGGAGCCCATCCGTAGAGCCCCTTGCGTGAGAGTATCTCGGCGTAGTTTATCCCCGCATAGTGAACCCGCACCCCTACCTCACCCGGACCCGGCACAGGTGTATTGACTTCGGAGATAATTAATTTCTCCGGTCCCCCGGTTTTATCTAAAACTATCGCTTTCACTTTATATTCAGCCCGACTAAGATTGAAAGTTTTGTCATAGTAGCTTATTATGATTAATCAGTTAGGTAACGCAACACTGTAACAAACCGAACACAAAACATTTAAGGCGGTGAAGGATGAAAAAGACACTTATAATTGCGGCTCTGGCACTTGCTTCTTTCTCTTGCGGAAACTCTTATGTAATCCAGTCGCTTCAGGAAGAGTCCGTACCCCACATACCCTGTAACGCAGACCACATAGAAGTAATACAGCACGTAATCCACGATGACGGTAGCGCCACCTGGCAAGCTCTATGTAACGGGAGGACCTACAGCTGCAGCCGCCTATCCGGCCCTGACGGAGCAGTGAACTGCTCTGAGATGGAATCTCAGATGCCCGAGTAAAAATATATTTACAAATACCGTAATCGGCTGTGAGAAGTGATGCATCTATTGTAGGAATAGCGCTTATTCCTCGGCTTCTCTCCTGCGTCTTTCCTGGGACCTCTTTTTAATCCCTTCGCCGATTTTACAGTATTTCTTTTCCTCTTTCGTAACGCACCGTAGCTGGGGCACGACCCTGGGCTCGCCGTTTGAGTCTACGGCTACGAATACGAGATAGCCGCTGCACGCAAATTCCTCTTTTGAGCTGAACTTGTTGACCCTGAATACGTCCGCTTTAACGACCATAGAGGTATTAGCCGTAAAGATAACCCTTGCCTTAAGCTCGATAATATCACCCACTTTTATTGGCTTTTTAAAGTCGATGGCCTCAATCGACGCCGTCACTGCCTCTTCGTTCGCAAAACGCATGGCCGCAAGAGCCCCGGTTGTGTCCATAAGCTCGAGCACGCGTCCACCGAAGATAGTTCCGTAGTGATTGGTATGGGTGGGAAACACGAGCTCTGTATTTATTACTTCAACTGCTCTTTTCGTGGTCTTTTTACTCAATCTGGAGCCTCCGTATGATATGATTGTTTACTCTTTTTTATATTCTAAACGCTTTCTCAAATTTTCCTTATAGTCATCTGCATGTACCGAAGACTATAAAATGCCTGTCGCTTATCTGTTTTGTTTCAAGATTACCGAGACCGGTCTCAGCAATCTGCTCCCTTACTTCATCGATCGTAAATGCTGCTAGAAGTGAGTTGTAAAAATCTCTCCTCAATATCTCGGGCTCTTGAGAGACATACATACGGACAAGCTCCCGGGCCCCTTCAACAGAGGCGGGCCTTAAGAGGTCCATAATAAATATCCGTGTGCCCGGCCCTGAGAGCTCCTCTATCTTATCCCAGAAGTGAGAGGGATCGTGCAAGTGATGGAGGAGACTGTTACTCATTATCAGATTGTAGTTTTTTGTAGATCTGAAATCCCAAAGAAGTGAGTATATAAGTGTAATTCGATTCCTGACACCCGGGTAGCCGTCTAGAAGACTCTCAGCGAACTCGAGCATAGCCGAAGAGCCATCGACAGCATCTATTGAAGCATGTGGATACGCTTGAGCAAACCTGAGAAGTATATCACCTGCGCCTGATCCTAAATCCAATACCGTTTGGGTATCAGCAATTTGGGGACAGTATTCTTCCAAAAGATTTATAAAATTTGAGTGCGGCTCTTCAAAATCTGCATTACCGTAAGCTTCTACCTGCTCACGCTCGGCCATCAATTCAGGCTCAATCACCCTTTTCATGTAAACACCTTTCGAGTATTATGAATAATCTTCTGGTTCGAGAACAATTAATAAGTTCCTTTCAGTATATCACTAAAAAATGGGGTGTATTAGTAATGACAGATATTAAAAACTCATCAAAAGCCATTGAGCTACTTCAGCTCGGGTTCGGCGTATCTTTGGACGCAGGCTCTTGTGAAAACGAGATGGAAGATATTAT
>DEIM01000190.1:9494-10828 GCA_002352485.1 Candidatus Dadabacteria bacterium UBA2774 | reverse complement strand
TAGATATTGCAAATAAGGAAAGGGGCGCATCGGGTCTTACTAATGTAAAGTTCGTTCTTGGTGACGCTATGACTTACGATCTCCCCGAGAATTACTACGATGTTGTTTACTCTCGCTTCGGTGTGATGTTTTTTCAAAATATCGTTTTTGCGCTCAAAAACGCCCATAAGACATTAAAGCCGGGCGGAGTGGTATGTATGATTGTGTGGAGGACTATAGCGGATAACCCCTGCTGGGGTATGGCGAAAGATATTGCACTTAAGCACCTTCCCCCTCCCGGAGAGAATGCTCAGACCTGCGGTCCCGGCCCATTTGCTCTTGCCGATGAAGAAACCACGAGGGCAATGTTAAACGCGGCGGGCTTTGAGGATATCTTACTGTTTAAGAGAAACGATGCGGACGTATGCGTTGGAACCAGCATGGAAGAGGCAATAGATTTTCAGATACTGGTTGGTCCCTCAGGCGAAATAATCCGCGAAGCTCAGGCACTTGGACAGGAAAAGCTCCCGCACATAAGGGAGGAAATGAAGAACTCAATGACGCCACATGAAAAAGCAGACGGTGTTTATCTGCCTTCGAGTACGTGGTTTATTATGGCCAGAAAGTAAAAATTAATTCTAATAATTCTCATTCTCTATTTATATCATTTGAACCTCTAATGCCGATAAATATCTCTCTATAATCAAGGCACAGCTCAAACTCCGTTTATTCGTATTATTTAACGGGATGCCCGTTTTTCCCGGGCAAAATATTAATGTAGAAGTTTAAATATCGACTCCTTAATCCATATAACCCTTGATTTTGCATGGGTTTATGGTGTAAAATTAGTTCGGGAAAGGTGAAATAATAAACGTGATTAATATCGCAAAGTTAGGAGGCCATAATGAGATTCGGTGATTATCTAAAGAGTAAAAGGAAACACAAGAATATAACTCAGGAGGACCTAGCCCGTTCCCTTGAGGTGTCGAGCGTTTTCATACACCAGCTAGAGACGGGTAAAGTGGACGCTCCGTCGATCGACAGATGTCATCAGATAGCGACAATTCTTGAAGTAGAAATTGAGGAGCTCTGGACAGTGGCCAAAAAAGAGCGCCTAAACAGATTTATGGAAAAAGAAGAGATTTCACAGGAGAGCTTCGAAGTACTCACTGATGCGGAGAAGGCTCTAATAAATCTCTACAGGAGCTTGAATGCAGATATGAGGAAAGATTTCGGGGGAATGATTTTTATGCTTCTTAGACATTCTCAAGACGAAGGTATTCAGGAGATACTCGAAGAGTTCATGGAGAAATGCGCTTAAACGGAAAGTTTTCGACGATAACTAAAGCAATTGG
>DEIM01000190.1:7928-9457 GCA_002352485.1 Candidatus Dadabacteria bacterium UBA2774 | reverse complement strand
CTGGCCGGCGATTTTTATTCTGAGGAGGGTATTCAGCCCACTAGCGGTGAGTTTTATCATTTCCTCGATAAAAGACTGGGTAGGAAAAAACTGTTTAATACATTTGAAGTCTCTCCAAAATTCTTTAGCGTTGTTTTCAAAAAAGACATGGAAAGCGGGAGCGGTACAGACGGTCTTTTTATGAATGAGTTCTATCCTGAAGGCGGCTACACGGTCACAGACACAAACGGCATTATTTCCGTATCTGTACCGTTTACTACTCAAGCCCATACGGAGCCTTTCGGACTTGTTAAGATCGATTCCGATACTGCTGGCATATTAAAGAAAGTTTTCGCGGACAATTACCTTCTCTACGCCGCAATGCTGATCGTTTTGAATAACCAGGCTTTTATCTTCTATCTCCTGATGATGAGGAAAAAGAAGGAAGTGGTATTTGAAAAAGGATATCTTAAAGAACACTCAATCGGAGCGCTTAAGATTATGCACAAGGTGCTTGGTGATATTATAGACGATCACAGGGTTGATCAGGACGGCAGCGGAGAGGACCAGAAAAAGCAGCAGGAAAGCACCGAAGATAAGAATGTAATTTCAATATCAGAGTTGGCTGAAAAGAGAAAGCAATGAAGAAATATATTTTGATTCTGACAATTCTCATCCTTTTTGGCTGGGGCTGTGGTACCCCGAATGAGAGCGGTACGGTTGCGCTTGACGGTCCGATACTTGAAAGCGTGGACCGAAACGGCGCCCTTGAATTCAACGGAGCAGTTATCAATAACGGGGACGAAGCCGTAGGCTCTGTATATGTAGTAATTGTACTGAAAGATCAGGAAGGAAATATCCTCGAAGCAAACTCCGTATCCGTATTTGAGGAAGGTTCGGGCTTTCTTCTTTTTCCCTCAGAGAGAGCGTTTTTTAGCGTAACCCTCGAAGCTGATGCTACTAACGTATTCTCAAAGGATGTGGAAATTTACTATGAGAATGAGGCGGACTTACCACCTCCTTCCTAAAGCATACTACTACGTTCTCCAACGTTTACCTTAAAGCTCTACCCATACATCCCAACTAAAAAAGTATTGACAAAAAGGCAGTTAAGCTGTACTTTTCAATCTATGGTATAAGTTTCTAACCGATAAGTGGCATACTGTATGAAAGTGCAGGACGCAAAACCGACGGTCTAAGGGCATAGCCTAAGGCGGCAGGGTTACCGAAGTTGGAGACAGTATGAATTAAAATGTTGTTCAATTTCAGATAGTTAGAGTTAAATTGAACAACCTCTCCGAACTCGCCTACTTCTTAAGTTATGCTCTGAAATAAAAACTGATTGGTGCTTTAAAGTAGCTGCTATAAGTTAAAGGTTAAAACAAGCCATTACAGTGCCATATCGATAACAATTAAAGTGATATTTTAAATTTATATGGTTTGGTATTGCAAAAAGTTAAAAAAGATGGTTAAATTAGTAGTGTAACTACGGAGGATAACTTGTTTTTAGGCAGAAAAGGAGTCGTTGGACTGGACATTGGCTCTAACGC
>DEIM01000190.1:0-7855 GCA_002352485.1 Candidatus Dadabacteria bacterium UBA2774 | reverse complement strand
GTTATCTCCAAGCCCGAGGCGGTTGCAGATACTCTATCAGTTCTTATGGATGATCTGCGTATTAAAACTAAAAACGTAGCCATCTCCATATCGGGCCATTCGGTAATAATAAAAAAAGTAAGCATGCCCAACATGTCTCATAATGAGCTCAAAGAATCCATACCTTGGGAGCTCGAGCAGTACATACCGCAAAGCATTCAGGACGTAAGCTACGACTATCAGGTAATTCCGGGGGAAACTCCGGACGGAAATATCGATGTTCTCATTGTGGCGGCAAAGAAGGACGTTACGAACTCCTATATTTCTATTGTAAACGAAGTCGGGCTCAACCCCGTAATAGTAGATGTAGATGTTTTTGCTCTGGAAAACATGTATGAAATAAATTACGCAGAGTCTCAGGGTGTTCTAGCTTTGGTGAATATCGGCGCTTCTGTCACTAATATCAACATACTCAAAGACGGTGTATCAATATTTACAAGGGACATCACTGTCGGCGGTGATCAGTTTACGGATTGGATTATTAAAGAGTTTGATTGTAGCTTCGAAGAAGCCGAGAGCATGAAACTTACGTTAATGTCGGGGGAACAAAATCCCCAGGTAGAGCGTATTTCACAAGATTTTATAGATTTGATAAGCGGTGAGATAAAGAGGACACTTGATTTCTTTTCATCGACCCTATGGAAAGGAAAGATAGAGACTATTATGCTGGGCGGAGGTTCATCAAAAGTCCCGGGGCTTATAGACGTGCTCACGGATATGACTGAGTCAGATGTTGAGATGATGAATCCGTTCAGGACCATAAGCTATGATACGGGTGACTTTGACCCCGATTATCTGGAGGACCTTGCCCCGAAGATGAACGTGGTAATGGGACTAGCATTGAGAAAACCGGGTGATAAACAATGATTAGAGTAAATCTCTTAGGAGAGGAAACGAAGAAAGATTTCGGCGGCTATGGCCAGGTGTTCATAGGGCTTGTCGTGCTCGTTGCGCTTTTTGCAGTTATTGCGGCTCTCAACATTATCCAGAACAAAAAGCTAGATACTCTAAACTCACGGATTGCCAAAGCGGAAAATCGCATAAAGGAGCTTGATGAAATTAAAAGGAAAGTTGATGATTTTAAAGCCAGAAACGCAGAGCTTAACCGTAGAATAGAAATAATTAAAGTGCTCGAGGATAACCGTACAGGACCTCTATATGTTATGGACGCACTTGGTAAAGGCATTCCCAGGAAGGCCTGGATAGATGAATTTACGGAAAATGGATTAAACGCACAATTAAGTGGTATAGCTGACAGTGAATTCACGGTTGCGGATTTTATGGAAGCGCTTCAGAAATCTCCTTACTTTACTGGTGTAGAGCTTGGAGTGATCAAGAAAACATCTTTACGCAACCAGAGTTTAAGGAGCTTTGTTATAACTTCGAGACTTGATTACACTGGCAACCGCGGGCAACAAAATGCTGATCAAAACGCCGAGGTTGAAACCAAGAAGTAGGCCGAAGAAAAGGTCAAATAATAATGATAGGCTCAATACAAAATTTAGTTTTCACTATTAATAAGCAGACCAATCAGGTTAAGATCGGGGTATTAGTTTTCTTGGTCTTAGCAATATCTGGTGGGTATTGGTATTTTTATTGGTCGCCTAAGTCCGATGATATCGGAAGGGCTAAAACGAGAGCTGCTCAGGTGGAAAAACAGGTATCGGAGTACGAGGCTATCGCCAAAGAACTGCCAAAGTTCGAAGCTGAAAACGAGCGCCTTCAAAAGGAATTTGAGCTCGTTGCAAGCAAGCTTCCCAAGGAAAAAGAAATTCCAGCTTTAATTGACAGCGTTTATGAAGAGATATCGGCTTCAAGCCTCGATTCAATTATATTTGCTCCGAAGCCGCAGGTTACAAGAGAGATATACGCGGAAATACCGGTTGAGATGCAGGTAGTAGGTACTTATTATAACCTGGCAGATTTCTTTGACCGAATATCGAGACTGCCAAGAATCGTTAATGTTAGGAACCTTAATCTAGAGCGTGGTAAAGGAGGGGGCACTATTCTCGACGCGACTTTTAGCGTAGTTACATTCCGCTTGCTGCCAGCACCTCCACCTCCTCCGGGTAAATAGGTTATATAGAACTAATTAGGCCAAGAGCTATGAAAGTGATGAAAAGAACGATGAAAATATACTCTGCTTTCTTATTGTTAACAATTTTACTGTTATGCCCGCTTACTCAAGCGCTCTCACAGGAAGCTGTAAAGCCGGAAGTTGAAGAAAATACCTTGGGTGACGGTCTTAAAGCTATTCAAGAGGCTAAGGGGCGTACAGATAGTGAAAATGTAAATACAGAAGAGAGCGTTCAAGAAGTTGCAGACGATACTCAAACTGAAAATAGCAATGAAGCGGAAAGTAATAGTGAGGCCGAGCCTCAAAACGAAGCTCAGGTAGATATATCTAAGCCGGAGACTCCTGATACGTCAAATAAACAGGTAGAAGGGCTTCCAAGAGGAGATTCGCTCAGAACACCTGAAAAGCCACGTTACGACTCAACAGGAATGCGTGATCCCTTCAAGCCTTTCATAAGGCTTGTAGACAGGCCTTCGGGCCCGGCACCGATTGTGAGGCCTCCTATAAGGCGCTACCCGCTTGCCAGTTTCAGGCTTGCAGGGATTATATGGATTGGTAACGAGCCAAAAGCGATGATAGTGGATCCTGAGGCAAACACCTATTTTTTAGGTGTAGGGGATAAGATCGGCAACAAAGACGGAGAAATTCTGGAAGTAAGAGATCGCGGGATTTTAGTTCAGGAAAAGACAAAACTTGAAAACGTTTACGGCGAGGTAAAGACCGAGGTTAAGAAATCGGTCCTCGCGTTTCAGAATTAATATTTATAACAGGGATATGTTATTTATCGGATGATGAAGATAAGGAGGATGGTGAGATGAGATTTATATACATATTAAGTATATTGCTTGTATTCTGCATATATATACCTATTTCTCAGGCATCGGGCAGCCAATCTCAAAACATTAAAGCTAGCCGAGATTCTACCAATGCCGGTATGTATATTAATGCCCCGGACTATGGGGCTGGAGCTACTCTGGAGCTTGCGCAAGCAACACCGGGAAGCTCTCCCAATATTGTAAATTCCCTCGAAAATATAGGATTTGAAGTCGATCAGGGCTTGGGAATCGTCACAGTTGGCACCTCAAGACCCGTTGAATATGAAAGACTAACCGAAGAAAAGAAAAAGGTAAGCCTCAAGATTAAGGACGTTATACTAGCCGAGAAGTTTCAAGTCTCGCGGGACGTGAGTGATTTCGATAGCCCTATTAATTTCATCTCTTCGTTCCGGGATCCTATTAAGGCGAGTGATGTAATTGTAGTTGTCGAGCTTAAATATGAAGATGTCGAGGTAGACATAGCCCAGGACGGAAACACTATTACTCTGAGCCTAGGTGAATCGCGCGCGCAGGCAGTATCAGAAGAGCCTGAAGAAGTGGAAGTCGAGGTCAATGCGGAAGACCTCTACGCGTTTGATTTCAGACTTACGACCATTCCGGGCGCTAAAAAGATATACCGCGGACAACTGGTGTCTTTTGATTTCAAGGATGCCGACATAAGAGATGTACTCAGGATTATAGCTGATATAAGTAACTTCAATATGATTATTGCCAGGAATGTGGCAGGTACGGTTACCCTTAAGCTGACTAATGTGCCTTGGGACCAGGCCCTGGATGTAATACTCGAAGACGCAGGTCTAGGAGCGTTCATAGAAGGTAACGTCATGAGAGTAGCGCCTCTCGGTACGCTCCAGGCAAGACAGCAAGCCGTAAGACGCGCCGCTCAGTCTAAGGAAGAGCTCGAGCCGCTTTCTACAGAGCAGGTCTTTATCAACTACGCAAGCGCCGAAGAGCTTATACCTTTGGTTGAGCCCCTTCTAAGCCCGAGAGGAGACTTAAGGGTGGATACACGTACTAATAGTGTTTTAGTAACCGATACCGGACTCAGAGTGAGACAGATTGAGGAGCTCATAGAAGACCTCGATACCAGGACCCCGCAGGTTCTGATAGAGTCAAGGATTGTGCAGGCGACTCTCGATTTCACAAGAGACCTCGGTGTGCAGTGGGGATTTAACTACAGGGCGTCTGCAGCAACCGGAAACCCAACGGGCGCTACGTTCCCATCCGATGTTGAGGTTGGAGGTACATCTACTTCCGGTCCGTTCGGAACAACGGCCGATAACTTCATTGTGGATCTTCCCGCCGCAGCCGGTACCGGTGCGGGTGGAGTTGTGGGTATTGTGCTCGGGAGCCTCACAGGAGCGTACGACCTGGACCTCAGGCTGTCCGCTCTTGAAAACAGGGGAGAGGGACGCGTCCTGTCCTCTCCAAAGGTACTAACCCTTGATAATACTCCAGCCAGGATCGAGCAGGGTGTCTCTATACCGTTTCTGAGCGTCTCGGCAGCAGGTACGCAGACTCAGTTTGTGGATGCTACGCTCAGGCTCTCAGTGACTCCACAGGTTACAAACGACGATAGGATATTGATGGAGATTACGGTTACGGACAACGCGCCTGACGAGTCGGTCACCGGAGCTGGCGACCAGCCGAGCATTAGAAGGAACGAGGCTACAACACAGGTACTTGCCGGCGACGGTCAGACTATCGTCATAGGCGGTATATTCACAAAACGCCTGAGCGATACGAATAACAGCATACCGTGGTTCTCAAGGCTTCCACTTTTCGGCTGGCTATTTGAAAGAAATGTAAGAAACGATGAAAGAAGGGAGCTCATAGTTTTTATAACTCCCAGAATCATTAGATAAAAAGGGGATCATTAGATAGTAAAGTTTTATTAAACAGGAGGATGATGAGATGAATAACAATATAATAGGAAAAGCATTATTCCCTGCTATGTTAGTTAGTTTGTTTATAGCGGGCGCGGTGTTTTACGGCTGCGGAGGCTCAAACCCGGGCTTTGCTCCGTTCGGCTCGACAATAGAAATACTTCAACCGCCGGCAGACATTAACATACCTCCGAATTCCCTTGAGCCTATGAGGATACAGGCTATAGTGCTGAACCCTGACGGCGAGCCCATAAACGATATCAGAGTGTTTTGGGATCTGTCTTTTGCGGGTGAGAACTCTTTGGTCGTCGATACAAACGGGGATGGCGTGAGCGACGCGAGGGCAATTCAGCTTGTCAATAATAACGCCTGCTCGCCCCAGCAGTGTCTTTTAACTCCCATTAGTGAATGGTTTGCCATGGGTGCTTTCGTAGACTCGCCGTTTGATGTCCTTACGGATAACCGCGGTGTTGCTTTTGTCGTGATTCTGGTCAGTGGAGATGTGATAGTAGATCCTGCGACTCTGGCGGCTTCTACAGACAGCGGGGCTGTAGAGATCGTTGAATTCACAGTAAATGCTGACAACAACTGATATTGTTACTATTCTAAAGAAGGAGGATTAATTCCTTATGAGTATAAATGGATTCTTAAAAACAAGATATGTAAAACTGCTCTCGATGCTAGTATTTTTAGTCATGTTGACAGCGGCTATGGGCTGTTCAAACAGTCTTTCGAACAATAATGTTTCAGATAATCCTATTAACACAGCGATAATAGGTCTTAGCGGCAATCCGGGCACGCTGTTTGGGAACGGGTGCAGTGATTCGGTAATTCAGGTCAATACCGGGATTGTAGAGAACGGTACGCCGATTGAATTTGAAATCACGTTCTCGGCCTCTCTTCCGCCCGCTCTTAGAGGGTGTCTCTTCGATGCGAGCCCAGTAGTCTTTGACGAAATTGCTTTTGTAAACTACCTAGCCGGTATTCTCATCGGTATAGATCAGACCGCAACCGTTAACATTTCAGCTACTATCAACCCGCCCGAAGGCGATACGGAGTCTGACTTCATCACTATCACTCTTCAGGGTGTGGGTATTGTTCCTCCAGAAAACCAGGATCTAACCGTACCAAGTTTTGATTCTGAAGCTCTTGACGTATTCTTAACACTTGCTTTTACCACAGTTGGTATTAAGCCGGGTACTGAAGTTGAAGTGTCTCTCAGCAACCCCGGGCTCGGTTTCTTTACAGGTGGCATGGATGGTATGGTGTTCCCGGTTGTGAGTGGGAGTGAAGAAGCGGGAGAATTTTTCGTGCAGTATAACGCATTCAGAGGTGCTGGAGGAACACAGGTAATTACCGCTAGGATTATTCTTGAGATACCTCCTGAATTGGCTGCTATATGTCCGATACCTGCTGAAGATGACCTCACTGTAGAGGTATCTTTCAGTATTACACAAAGCGTAGAAGAGATGGAAATGCCAATGCCAATGCCAACACCGGAGCCAACACCGATGCCGTGAAGCATGGTTTGAAGGTGCATATTTATTATAGATCATTTATTAGTTCTTATGTTTAGACTGTAGTTCAATCCAAGCTCGTTTCAGTTAAAATAATTCTGTATTCAAATCCAGGCTCAGTGACTATTTAAAGTGCACGGGAAAAGTGCGGTATGGGAAAGTCCCTTAAAAAAATTGAAACTCAGGTTAAGGATAAAGACCTCATCGAGCTCCGCAGGATGGAGATAGTAAAAGCCGCCGTGGATCTATTCGTGCAAAAGGGTTTTCATAAGACAACTGTTCGCGAAATCGCCCGTAAATTCGGGATGAGCGTAGGCACGTTATACGAGTACATAAGAACTAAAGAGGATATCTTATATCTGGTCTGTGATTACATACATACGAGCTTCGGACAGCGTGTAAGACCTGCTCTTGAGATAACTCCCGACAGCGTAAAGACGCTTAATGGCGCCATTGATACTTATTATCGTATGATAGATGAGATGCAGGACTATCTGGTGTTTCTTTATCAGGAGACCAAGTCTTTGTCGCATGACGCCAGAAAATACATATTTAAAGCCGAGGAAGAGATGACCGAGATCTTCGAAGAGATAATCAACCGCGGCATCGAGGATGGGAGCTTTAAGATTGATAAAGCGGAGGCCGGTCTTTTCGCACATAATATTATGGTGCTCGGACAGATGTGGGCGTTCAGGCGGTGGGCGCTTCAGAAACACTACACGCTGGATACTTATATAGAGGCACAGAGCACACGTCTATTAAGTGAGCTTACATCCTAAATTATTTCAATTCATACCGTTTAACTCACAAGCAAGCAAGATAAAATCTTGACAGATAAAAGCTGCATATGTTAATCTACCCATATAGACTGAACGAGCGTTCAGTCTCGTGTGTGGATATGTCAACACACAATAAATCTTAGAGAAAGGTGTATATTAATATGTGTGAAGATAACGATAGTCGCAATCAAATTAACTATGAGAAAGAGCGCTGGAAGAGCGAATATGATAAGGCTCCCAAAAGGGAGGGTGAATTCACTACTATCTCAGGGATGGAGATTGACCCCCTAGTTACTCCGCTAGAGCTTAAAGGATTTGATTTTTCAAATGATCTCGGATTCCCAGGCTCATATCCATATACGCGTGGAATACACAGCTCCATGTACCGTGGGCGATTCTGGACCATGCGCCAGTTCGCTGGGTTCGGCACTCCGGAAGATACAAATAAGAGGTTTAAATACCTCCTAGGGCAGGGGCAAACTGGCCTCAGCACCGCGTTTGATATGCCCACTCTCATGGGTTACGACAGTGACCATGAGCGCGCAAGGGGTGAAGTCGGGAAAGAAGGTGTTTCAGTGTCTTCACTTGCCGACATGGAAGCATTATTTGAGGGGATTGACCTTGAGAAAATAACCACTTCTATGACTGTAAACTGCACGGCTGCAATCATCTTTGCAATGTACATAGTTATGGCGGAGAAAAAGGGGGTAAATCGAGACAA
>DEIM01000191.1:5640-6709 GCA_002352485.1 Candidatus Dadabacteria bacterium UBA2774 | reverse complement strand
GAAAACGTAACAGTCCGTAATATTGCGTTAATATTATTGCTCAATTAAACAGATAAAAAAACAATTTTGCCTGGGCCCCTCAGCCTCAGTTGGAATTTCTGCAGAGGCTATTTTCTATTCTATCATGTACCTTAGTGGTTCCACAATACCTAAAAAAAGTTTTTTGAAAATAATCTAAAATTATCTCCAATTTTCCTACCAAGGGGCATCGCATTTATGTCATTCTCGAATGTGTTAATCGGGAATCCACATATTCTTGTTCCTTTCTTAAAGGGGATTAGAGAATATTTGTAGTCATTGTGAAGGAGCGGAGCGACTGCGGCAATCCCACATTAATTCCTTTCCCCTTGATGGGGGAAGGTTAGGATGGGGGTGATAAACTTACTGTCATAGCAAGCGAAGTATGGCAATTCTTTGCTTTTCTCCCCCCTTTGGAAAAGGCCGCCCAGGAGGGATTAGTGGCTTATATTTAGAGGGTTTAGATTTGCTAGTTTACATAAGATACCTTATCGGAAGTGGCGTCTGTGATCTACTTGAATCCCGAAACCCCATACTAATGCCGCTATTGCATTCAGTTTTATTTTATTCTTAGAAAGTGTTTCGCTCATAAAGATAAAAGAATTCTTATAAGGAGTAATTTGTAGTGCAATAGCGGTAATAGATAGCCTCTTGCATTGCAGCCCCTTTTCTAATATCCTCCCTCTCTACTATGAAATTCGGCTCGCACGTATCAATTGCCGGCGGTATAGACAAGGCCCCGGAGCGTGCCCACGCGCTCGGCTGCGAATGTTTTCAGATTTTCACTCGCTCTCCTCGCGGCGGCAAGGCTCCCGCGCTGGGCAAGGATCTTGTCGACTCATTACTGACAGCCTGTTCTGAATATAACCTCGCCGATTACTACGTCCATACCCCCTACTATATTAATTTTGCTTCCGACAAAAAAGAGCTCCGATCTTCTGCGGTCGCAATCGTAAGAGAAGAGCTCGAACGCGCTCACACTATAGGCGCAAGCTACGTTATGACCCACCTCGGAAGCTCTAAAGACACGGCCCGTCCCGATGCCGTCCGT
>DEIM01000191.1:0-5471 GCA_002352485.1 Candidatus Dadabacteria bacterium UBA2774 | reverse complement strand
CACTCTAGATGTTATCTCGCGAACCGTAGGCATGACCCGGGTAAAACTGATACACGGAAACGATTCCAAAGCTGATCTGGGAGAGAGAAAAGACCGTCACGAGCACATAGGCAAGGGCAAGGTCGGCATAGAAGGCTTTAAAGCCATTTTAAGCCATCCTGAGCTTAAAAACCTGAACATGATAGCAGAGCTGCCTCCCGACAAGGTAGCTACCGATATAGCCCTCTTAAAACGCCTCAGAAAGGGTCTCTTATCAAAATCCTAACCCCGCTTTACAATCCTCTCTATAGTAGTAATTATTAATCGGCATGAATCCTACAATAATAGCAGCTAAGGGCGAGCACGAGCTCTTTATACTACCGCACATGGCAAACAGGCACGGCCTTATCGCAGGAGCCACCGGAACCGGTAAGACAGTCACTCTACAGGTGTTGTCAGAGAACTTCAGCAGGCTCGGGGTCCCGGTTTTTCTGTCGGACGTAAAGGGAGACCTGGCCGGGCTCTCTAGTCCTGGGAAAGAGCATCCGAAGATAGATGAGCGCGTTAACACTATCGGCCTCTCAGATTTCAATTTCAGTGAGTCCCCAGTTGCCTTCTGGGATCTTTTCGGTGAAAAGGGCCACCCGATCCGCACTACAATTTCCGAAATGGGCCCCCTACTTCTAAGCCGGCTTCTGAACCTAAACGATACGCAGTCGGGGGTACTGACGCTTGTATTCGAGATCGCCGATGATAACGGCCTTCTCCTCCTGGATCTAAAGGACCTGAGATCTATGATAAAACATGTAGGCGACAACGCGCCGCAGTATAAAACAGAGTACGGGAACATCTCCCGTGCCAGCATCGGGGCCATACAGCGCAACCTGATTTCACTCGAGAACGAAGGAGGAGACGTATTTTTCGGAGAGCCAGCGCTCGACCTGGATGACTTTCTTCAGACAGACTCCAACGGAAACGGCATTATTAACATCCTTTCCGCGGACAAACTGATCCGCTCACCCAGGCTGTACGCGACGTTTCTACTCTGGCTCCTCTCAGAGCTGTTCGAGCAAATGCCCGAAGTGGGAGATCCTGAAAAACCAAAACTAATATTCTTTTTTGACGAAGCCCATCTTCTTTTCAATAAGGCCCCTAAAGCCCTTTTAGAGAAAATAGAGCAGGTAGCGCGGCTTATCCGCTCAAAAGGTGTCGGGGTTTATTTCGTCACCCAGAACCCGCTAGACATACCCGACGCTGTTCTGGGACAGCTCGGAAACCGTGTTCAGCACGCGCTCCGCGCATACACTCCCCGCGATCAAAAGGCCGTCAGAGCTGCAGCCGAGACTTTTAGAATTAACCCTGCACTGGATACTGAAACCATCATAACGGAGCTAGGTGTAGGTGAGGCCCTCGTGTCTTTCCTTGACGAGAAAGGCCGGCCGAAAGTCGTAGAGCGAGCGCTCATCCGCCCCCCGTTTAGTCGAATGGGCCCCGTCACTCCCCAGGAGCGCACCCTCATAATCAACAATTCCCTTGTGATCGGAGTTTATGAAAAGACTATAGACCGTGAGTCTGCTTACGAGCTCCTAAAAAAACGGGCCGAGAGCGCCCCTAAAAACCCTCCGCCCAAAAAAAAGAAGCGCACCCGGAGAAGCGACACCGCAATAGAGGCAATGACGAAAAGCGCCGCTCGCTCGCTTGGTAGCAGGATAGCAACAGAGTTAGTCCGGGGCGTCCTAGGCTCTCTCCTTGGTGGAAGGCGCCGTAGATAAAATCTTTCTTCTTTTTTCGATAAGTTAAACCCGAGTCTTAAACTGACGTCTCAACAGATGTGGATAAAAAATCGATATTTAAGAATCAACTTTAAGTAATGGGGAAAGATTTTCGCCCTGAAAAATCTCAAACTTCCGCAATTTCATAAGTCAGCTATACTCAATTTCAAACTTCCAGAACGGAGGAACTTCCAATGTCCACAACCTTAAGTATCGAAGACAAGGCACCTGAAATACAAGCTCAAACCTACGGGGGTGAAACCATAAAGTTAAGTGCCATACTCGTTATATCATAAAAGGTTCCGGCATTATTTTTAAGCCCCTTTTGACAGCTATGCTAAACTTCTTTCATGGATGATCATGAAAAGCGACTTTAAAATTCATAGCCCCTTCTCCCCCACCGGAGACCAGCCCGCCGCTATAAAAGAGCTTACGGAAGGAGTGCGCAGCGGGGAAAAGCATCAGGTGCTGCTTGGTGTAACAGGGAGCGGAAAGACATTCACCATAGCAAACGTTATAGCCAAGCTAGGGCGCCCTACCCTCATCATCGCGCACAATAAAACCCTGGCAGCCCAGCTCTACGGTGAGCTAAAAGAGCTTTTCCCCGAAAACTCCATCAGATATTTCGTAAGCTACTACGACTACTATCAGCCCGAGGCCTACATCCCATCCACCGACACGTACATTGAAAAAGACTCTCAGGTAAACGAGCACATTGACCGTCTCCGCCACGCCTCTACCACTTCGCTCTTTGAAAGACGTGACGTAATCATAGTAGCAAGCGTATCCTGCATTTACGGTATCGGGGCCCCCATGCATTACTACGGCCTACTCACAATGCTGGAAGAAGGTATGGAGATAGAGCGCGACAAGCTCCTCCAGAAGCTCTCCGAAGTCCAATACGAGAGGACCGGGGTCACGCTACATAGGAGCAGCTTCCGCGTAAAGGGTGATATCGTCGACATATTCCCGTCTCACCACGATAATACTGCGATCAGGATAGAGTTTTTCGGCGATCAGATTGATTCGATTAAAGAGATTGACCCCCTCAGAGGCAAAACACTCAGATCCATGCCTAAGGCTGCCATATACCCTGGCTCACACTACGTAGCCCCCAAATACAGGCACGAAAAAGCAATAGACAACATCAAAATAGAGCTTAAAGAAAGATTGGAGGTCCTTCAAGAAAGGGGTATGCACGTCGAGAAGCAAAGGCTCGAAGAAAAAACAAACTTTGACCTCGAGCTGCTTGCCAATATGGGATTCTGTTCCGGAATTGAGAATTATTCAAGACACATCTCAGGCCGGCTCTCGGGACAGCCCCCCTGGACACTGCTTGATTACTTCCCCGACGACTTTCTTATGATCATAGACGAGAGCCACCAGATGATCCCTCAGTTAAGAGCCATGTACGCTGGGGACAGGAGCCGTAAGCTGAGCCTCGTTGAGCATGGATTTAGATTGCCCTCGGCGCTCGATAACAGACCTCTTAATTTCTCCGAATTTGAAAAAAGACAGCCTCAGACCATATACGTTTCCGCCACACCCGGCCCCTATGAAATAGATATGGTCCAAGGTGTTATAACCGAGCAAATCATACGCCCTACGGGGCTCTCTGACCCCAAGGTCGAGGTCAGGCCGGCAGACAAGCAAGTGGATGATCTCCTGGAAGAGATACATTCTAGAGTCAATGCCGAGGAAAGAGTGCTTGTCACCACGCTCACCAAGCAAATGGCAGAAGACCTGAGTGATCATTACAGAGAGCTCGGCGTCAAAGTCCGATACCTTCACTCGGATATAGACACGCTTGAGAGAATTGCGATCATACGAGATCTCAGGCTTGGCAAATTCGATGTGCTAGTTGGAATTAACCTTCTGAGAGAGGGCCTCGATATCCCCGAAGTGTCCCTTGTTGCCGTGCTTGATGCCGATAAAGAAGGTTATTTGCGCTCTGTAACCTCGCTGATTCAGATATTCGGACGCGCAGCGAGAAACGTAAACGGTAAAGTGATCATGTACGCTGACACCGTTACCGCATCCATGGCAAACGCTATCCGCGAGACGGATAGGCGTAGAATAATACAGGAAAAGTATAATATAGACAACAACATTACTCCCACTAGTATTAAGAAATCGGTAACCGATATCCTCGCTACAATATATGAGGCCGACTATTACACCGTACCCTTAGAGGAAAAAGAAGAAGAGCTTGATATAGCCCCAGAGAAGATACCTAAAAAAATCGCCGCTCTAGGTAGGGAAATGAAAGAAGCTGCAAAAAAACTTCAGTATGAAGACGCGGCCGGTAAAAGAGATGAGATTAAAAAACTCAGAGAGCTCGAGATAAAATATCTTGGAGAGGTTAAAGGTGGACAAGAAAACACATAAGGACGGTTTTACCCGACTAGGTACTCTTTTAAAACCTCTGCAAGCTTAGTATTGAGCCCCGGCACAGCCGTTATGTCATCGATGTCAGCGCTGCGTATCTTGGACACTGTCCTGAAATACTTTATAAGCTCCTTTTTTCGCTTAGGCCCTATACCGGGTATACCGTCGAGCTCAGAGGCTACGGCCTTTTTGCCTCTTAGCTTCTTATGATACGTGATTGCGAACCTGTGCGCCTCGTCTCTTATCCTCATAAGCAAAAACAGCGCCTTTGAGTTTTTTGAAAACAGTATCGGGTTTTTCCTGCCGTACATATATATCTTATCGCTTTCGCCCTCTGCCCTACCCTTCGCTATCGATGCCAAGCCTACCCTGTCTTCATAGCCAAGCTCGCTCAATACCGCCTGAGCTATGTTAAGCTGCCCCTTTCCTCCATCAACTAAAATAAGCTCGGGAATCTCCCACCCATCCTGCTCAGCCCTCGCAAAACGGCGGCTGAGCACTTCTGACATCATCGCATAGTCGTTCGGCCCCTCTACCGTTTTAATCTTAAATTTCCTGTATTTTTCTTTTGCGGGGCTCCCGTTTTCAAACCTCACCGCCGAGGCAACGGCCGATGAGCCCTGTATATTTGATATATCGTAACACTCTATAGCCATAGGGAGTTCTTTTAGGTGAAGGGATAATTTGAGCCTCTCCAGTAAATCAAGGCCCCTTAAATCCTCTTCGTGTTTCCTCTGGTAACTCTCAAGAGCGTTACGGTTGGCGAGCTCCACTTTCTTTACTTTGCCCCCCCTCTTTGGCGTATCCACCCTTACTTTCCTTCCCTGCTTTTCCGAAAGCCATTCAGAAATACTCTTTTTTCCCTCTATATCAAAGGGAACCATTATCTCGCTTGGTATAAACCTATTACCCCCGTAAAACCGGGTAAGAAATTCCCCCAATACCTCCTCGTCTTCGCCAAGAGCATTCTTAAAGGAGTGAGAAATATTGTCTACAAAGCTCCCCCCTCGTAAAAAGAGTACTGAGAATTCGACATATTCCGCTTCCCTGTAAAAACCCACAATGTCCGCATCCTTAGTTCCCGGTGTTACGAGCATATCTCCGTCAAGATTCTTTTCCAGGAGGCTCATTTGATCCCTGTAGGAAGCCGCGTCTTCATACCTCATCTCCTCAGAAGCCTTCTCCATACTCTTTTTGAGTAGCTTTCCTATCTCCTTTTTCTCCCCTCTCAAAAACATCTTTACCTGCTCTACCACTTCCCCGTACTCCCCCTCCCCTGTCTTTCCGGCGCATGGGCCCAGACAGAGTCCCATGTAATAATTCAGACAAGGC
>DEIM01000181.1:26483-32404 GCA_002352485.1 Candidatus Dadabacteria bacterium UBA2774 | reverse complement strand
AAGGTTACAAACCTCAACCTCTTCCCCGGCTACAATTTCTCTATAGATTGTTTTAGAGCTCATGTGATATGTTAGGAATCAGCTATAACTATTCTAAATAGTTATATTGTTTCAGTTATGATCTCAGCCACTCCTTCGCCTCTTCCTTCTCATCAGGAGAAAAGTGCTTTACCTCTATGTGCGGGAATATTTTATCCGCAATATTTATCCAGGCTTCGAGCCAGCCCTTGTCGGATACAACGGCCTCTTTTTCAAAATCACTAAAATGCTTGAGCTTAAAATGTATATCCTTCATAAAGGTATTAACGTTCATACCTCCTACCTCTTCAATTTCGGCGTAGACCCTCAGCTTATCGTGCTTTTTAAGCATCTCTTCCATCTTCGCTACGGCCTCGTCAAACTTATCCTCTTCAATTCCACCCTTCAGCCGAAAACCGATTATGTTATCTTCATCAAAAGCTATTATCTCAAGCATATTATTCTCCCTCTAAATTGTGAATTATTTAAGGCTATTACAGCTACTTACCTAGCCTGCGCTCTTATTTGATCTTACTTTTAGCGCAAAAAACAATCATCTTATAATTATAAGCCCCGGACGGGTCGGTCCATGTAGCAGAGCAATCGAGAATCACGTCATACCCAGGGGTGCCTCTGGGGTTACGCTCCAGCAGATCGCCGAGCTGAGCCCTCGATTCCGTCTGTGCCTGTATGCAGTGTTCCTGCATCTGGTAATTAGCCGCCCATCTCGATCCGCACCACTCTTTAATCTGATCCCCGGCTGCCGGTCTTGCGGGTATGTGCCCCGGATTTGCGATCATATCATTTACGGCCTGAATAGTTCTGTCCGCGTTCACTATATACTGTGTACCCTGATCAAAGAGTTTTGTTCGCATTGCTGTTTCTTTGTCTGTACACGCTGAGATATAAAGATTTAGTCCCGTCATATAATCAGTAAATCCGTCAAGCGCTTTCACGTGTACGGCTTTCATTCTCTGAGGCGGGGTTATAGCGCCTAGATCATTTCTCAAACCACCTACGACGCCCTGGAAAAAGCCGTTCTCGTTCGCGCACTCATTGCTGGGCTTGGATTGTAGGCCCACTGCTGTGGCGCTTACGGCTTCACCCACTTCGGATAGCTCGGTGATGATTGGGACTATTTGATTCAGATATACTTTGTCGCTACCCGAATATGGGGCCGGGTGCGGGCTCACGTCATGCGCAATGCTTTGTACGGGCGTATATCCCATAAATATTATTAAGACTAAAGCCAGTATTTTCTCAATACCAGAGTGCTCAAGCGTCGTCATCTGAATTCCCTCCATATTTTTATTTAATAGCTTCTCTCTACTCTTATTATACGGAAATAAATCATATAATTTAAGCTCTAGGTATAAATTTGTTTTAGCCTGGTATATGGTTTCTCAGCCCCAGTCTCTGTAACGTAACTTTCTTAATAAAAATATCGGCAATTTGAGCTATGGATTTTTCCCGATTCTAGTATATATTTGAGTTCTATAAAAGCTTTTAAATACTCCTCCTAATAAATATATGAGGTTTATATAATCTAGGCGGTGTATACTTTAAATAAGTATCTACTCTAAGCTATTTTGTATACATGACACACAAAGGGAATGTAACAAAATACTTAATGAAGGATGGTCACAAATCATGGAATCTATGATAGATCACATAGAAAACCCCTCTAAAATAACTTCTGCGGACATAGTCGTTGGAATCCCCTCATACAATGAGGCAGACTCCATCTACTTCCCTGTAGAGCAGGCGAGTAAAGGTCTGAATATATATTTCCCCCACAAAAGCTCCGTCATAGTAAACGTGGATAACTGCTCTCAAGACGGAACGAAAGACGTATTTTTAAGCACTCCAACTAAAATTCCAAAAATGTACGTATCCACCAAAAAGGGTGTTCTGGGCAAGGGACGTAACGTTCGTAACCTGCTGGAGGTTGCCTCGGGACTTAATGCCAAAGCCATAATAATGCTAGACGCCGACCTCAAAAGTCTTACGCCAAGGTGGATTAAATACTTCATCGAACCCCTCACTGACGGATACGATTTTGTCGTACCCATTTACCTAAGACATAAATACGACGGCACAATAACAAACAACATTGCCTATCCCATGCTCCGTACGCTTTTCGGACTCAGAATACGCCAGCCGATTGCCGGAGATTTCGCGTTCTCAGGCAGGCTTGCCAACTGCTTACTACTTGAGCACACATGGAACGACGCCATTTGTAACTTCGGTATAGACATCTGGATGACCACAGTTGCCATTTGCCGCAATTTCAAGGTATGCCAGGCATTTATGGGTTCCTCAAAGACCCACCGCACAAAAGACCCGGCAAGCGATCTCGGCCCTATGTTCTCCCAGGTCGTCGGCACTATATTCGAGATGGTAAAGATCTTTGAATACGTTTGGAAGAACATAGAAGTTTCACGCCCAAGCGTTATCTATGGCTTCGGTCTAGGTCAGACAGGAGTAAGCCAGGAGGTAACGGTCAGTACGGACCTGCTTCATAAGTCGTTCATTTCAGGGTTTAAGGAATTCGGCGATATTTGGCAGCAGGTGCTAATGCCCTCAAATATGCAGGTTCTTCAACGACTGAGTGACGTTCCGCCCGATGAGTTCCATTACGAAGATGACGAATGGGTAAGGATCTTGTTCGACTTTACTCTAGCCCATATTTACAATACCAGTATAGATAAGGAAAAATTGATGGAGGCTTTGATACCGCTCTATTACTCCTGCACGCTTTCGTTCGTAAACAGAGTATCCAAGATGGACGACGCCGAGACCGAGCTCTACCTTGAAGACAGAACTCGTAGGTTTGAGGAATCTAAGTACTATCTTGTAGAGCGTTGGAACCAGCTTGCGAAAAATAACGGTAACAGAAAGCTCTATCAGATGCTCGACGGTCAAAGTACAGATTCTGAATAACTCACTCAATCAGAGTCAACCAATTTCAGAAAATCTGTCATTACGAGCGTAGCGAAGCAATCTCAATCAATCTAAGCACTAAACTCACCCTGAGGTTCTCGAAGGGTGAAGCTTTATCGCCATCCCAGCACATGAGCAGTGATCTCCTCTGTTAGTTGTCATTCTGTGGTGCGCAACAGCGAAAATTATCTCTTTAGTCTTTGCCTTTTGTATTGCATCCCATATACTTTTTTCTCATCAAATGAGACGTAACCTATATAGCCTTCTAAGTAGGTACAGTAAATCAAACAACGGTAAAACTATTGCAGAATATCATTTCAGTTAAGAATGTGACTAAAATCTATGCATCCGGCGTCGAGGCCCTAAAGAGCACCGACCTGGATATAAAAAAGGGTGAGATCTTTGCATTACTCGGTCCTAACGGAGCGGGAAAGACAACCCTGATCAGCATCATATGCGGAATAGTGACACCAAGCTCCGGCACCATCACAGCGGACGGTCATGATATCATGACCGAATATAAAGCCGCGAGGGCAAAGATAGGGCTCGTTCCCCAGGAGCTCACAACGGACGTATTTGAAGCTGTTGGGGATACGATGAATTTCAGCCGCGGGCTTTTTGGAAAACCACCGAACCCTGCATATATAGAAAAAGTCCTGCGTGATTTATCCCTTTGGGATAAGAAAGACTCCAAGATCATAGAGCTCTCCGGGGGCATGAAGCGCCGTGTATTGATAGGAAAGGCGCTCTCGCACGAGCCCAAGATACTTTTCCTCGATGAGCCCACTGCAGGGGTTGATGTGGAGCTGCGTCGTGAAATGTGGGAGATGGTACGGGGACTCCGGGAAAACGGCGTCACCATTATTCTCACTACGCATTATATCGATGAGGCTGAAGAGATGGCCGATCGCATCGGTATTATCAATAAAGGAGAGATAATTTTAGTTGAAGACAAGATTGCGTTAATGGAGAAACTGGGTAAGAAGCAGTTAAAGCTCGAGCTTCAGAATCCTTTAAAATCGATTCCAGACGTTTTCGACGGGCATTTACTTGAGCTTTCTCCCGACGGCACCGAGCTTCTATACACTTTCGATGCCAGAAGTGAGCAAACCGGTGTAGCGGAGCTTCTGGGACATCTCCATCAACACGGGATAAATATAAGGGACCTCCATTCGAGCGAAAGCACGCTTGAGGAAATTTTTGTCAGCCTTGTAAGCGAAAAATGATGAACATATACGGCATACGCGCAATATATAAATTTGAGATGGCACGCATGTGGAGGACGCTCATTCAGAGCATAGCGACGCCAATCCTCTCGACCTCGCTTTACTTTGTTGTCTTCGGCTCCGCAATAGGCTCACGGATGGGAGACATCGAAGGGGTGAACTACGGCGCATTCATCATTCCAGGTCTGATAATGCTCTCCCTTATGACAGAGAGTATCGCTAACGCCTCGTTCGGCATCTACATGCCGCGCTTCGCCGGCACTATCTACGAAGTTCTGTCCGCCCCCGTTTCATACATAGAGATAGTGATCGGCTATGTAGGAGCTGCAGCTACTAAATCAGTAATACTCGGCATACTCATACTCGTTACCGCACGCCTTTTCATTGCATACGAGGTGGAGCATCCCATATGGATGTTCGGTTTCCTCGTTCTCACAGCCGTTACTTTCAGTCTCTTTGGGTTTATACTCGGCATCTGGGCCGACGGTTTTGAGAAGCTCCAGATCGTACCCCTTATGATTGTCACGCCGCTTACTTTCCTTGGCGGTACTTTTTACTCAATCAACATGCTCCCGCCGTTCTGGCAGACAGTCACGCTGTTTAATCCTGTGGTTTACTTGGTAAGCTGTTTCAGGTGGAGTTTTTACGGCGTCTCGGATGTAAATGTAGTCGTGAGCTTCGGAATGACTGTACTTTTCCTAATCCTATGCCTAGTGGCAGTCTGGTGGATTTTCAAAACCGGCTACAGACTCAAGACCTGAGAGAGAAATATTATAATATTGATAATATAAGTTAGATCGGCTTTCAATAAAGATCTGGAGGTTAATTATACCTATGCTAAATGATTCAATACGAGAGTTCCTGAAGGGGCGCCACTATGCTGCATTGGCGACGCAGAACGAGGATGGCTCGATCCACCTCACACCGGTGTGGTACCTCTTTGAAGACGACCGATTCTTTATATCCAGCGGGTCATACACGAGGAAGTATAAGAACATACTCGAGCGTCCCGGGGTTTCTATTATGGTCGATAGCAGGGGTAGTCAGGGTAACGAGCAGTGGGTTAGCGCTACCGGGAACGCAGTGATAATAACAGGTGATGAGTCTCAAGAAATCCATGCTAAAATTCTTAAGCGCTATCTTACTGATGCCGCTCTCGCAGACCCGGTAGTAGGCGGCGGGTTTACGGCAATCGGTGAGCTTTCGATCAGCGTCAAGCCTGATTCAGTCAAATCATGGAAGCTCAAGGACTCAGACGATCAGTACTTCGGCGGTATACTGGGTCAAACGCCTGATAAATGGTTTCATCAAATTGATTAACACAAGTTTCCGGGCAATGCGTACATTTGAAGATCAGGAAGTACCACTAGGCTTCGCTACAGTTATAACAAAGCATTAGGTAAAGAAGATTTAATTAAAAACCTGTATCTCATTATACAGCGCGTCACGCTCAACAGGAACGAAACCCGCGTTCTTGATCATGTTGACCATAAAGTCCCTAGTATGCCCAAGCTCTGAAGGCGCTCCCGCGTCGTGGATAATCTTCTCACGCATTATAGTGCCGTCTGCGTCGCTGCATCCGTAATGTAGCGCCACCTGTGCCATCTTTTCCCCAAGCGTAATCCAGTAAGATTTAATGTGCGGGAAGTTGTCCAGATAAAGCCTTGCGAGTGCATGAATCTTAAGGTCATATGAAGCAGGGAAGAATTTCACCTGATTCTTAAGCCCCGTGTT
>DEIM01000181.1:13787-26413 GCA_002352485.1 Candidatus Dadabacteria bacterium UBA2774 | reverse complement strand
GTCGCGTTAGTTGGAATCCCCATACTGTGAGCAAGCTTGTGTATCTCCTCCCAGCGTGTTGCGATGGTCTTTGGAGCGCATATTTTTTTACGCACATCAGGATGGAGTATCTCGGCGCCTCCGCCCGTGAGAGCGTCTACGCCCGTCTCTTTTAAAGTTTCGAGCACGCCTTCAAGACTCTTACCGCTTATCTCAGTAAACCAGTCTATCTCAACTGCGGTAAACGCCTTTACGTGAGTTTCAGGATAGTTATCTTTTACCAGTTTTACTATGTCCAGGTATTGCTCGAACTTCCAATCAGGGTGAAGGCCGCCCACAATATGGACCTCTTTAATCTCATCAGAAAGCATGGAAAGTATCTGGTCATTAGAAAGCTCATAAGCATTAGCCGATTTTTTTGTAGTGCCGAATGCGCAGAATTTGCAAGAAATAGCGCATATATTCGAAGGGTTGACGTGGCGGTTAACAACAAAGTACACCTTGTCCCCGGCTCTTTTACGCTTGACGTAATCAGCCATCATTCCGACAGTGTTTATGTCCTGCGTGTCCATTATTGTAAGGCCGTCTTCAAAACTGAGACGCTCTTTGTCTGCTACTTTCTCAAGTATAGGCAGGAGTTTTTCGTCGTAACAAAGCTTTTCTATTTCGTCCAGTACTCGTTCCATCTTTCGTTTACAAGCTCCTCGATATCCGCCGTCATTTCAATCACTTTAGGATACCAGTTTTTTATCGTAGCATCTATTCCCATCCGCCCGCCGTACACCACAGCCGAGCCCCTGAGCTCAGTGCGCTCAAATATTACATCAAGATACGGGTCGAATCTAGTAAATATCCCCCAGATAAGCTCTGTGTTATCGTGCAAGTCAATATCAGGGCTCACAATCGCCACAATCCTCACATCCTCATAACCCGGGGTCTTGAATATTTTCTGTATCATTTCCTTTGGGTTCTTTTCAAGCTTAATTGCCATAATTCCGCCCTCAAGGAGTCTCCAGTCGAGAATCGACTTATGCTTTGCGCGCGGGTCGGGCAGATTTTTCGGTACAGGTTTTTTCTTTTTACCGTTGGTGTGCTGTCTGACTGCGTTTATTCCCATCTTGCTTCCCACGTTTAACTTCCCGCTTGTAAAATCAAGAGTATCAAGAGGCGCCCACGGGATCATCAGAAAATCCTCATTCGGGTCAAAATTCTCCCCGATCTCTCTAAGTACTGCGTCCCAGTCCCTGGGGTTAACGTCGCTTGAGACAGTGATCATTACTTTTGTAAGAAGCAGCTGCCCGGTGCCCCAGAGTGAAAGCATCGCTTTAATCCCGTTCTTGGGATAGCGCTCATCCACAGATACTACCAAGAGGTTATGAAACCCGGCTTCGGGATACGCCCACATGTCTTTTACTTCAGGGTGTATTATCCGTGTAAGCGGGGAGAACATGTCCCCAGCTGCCATACCCAGAAAGACATCTTCCTTAGGCGGCTTACCTACAATCGTTGCAGGCATAATCGGGTTTATCCTGTGCGTAATTTCGTTCAAATGAAATACCGGAAAGTCGGCTTCCATAGAATAGTGCCCGAAGTGGTCTCCGAACGGGCCTTCTTCCCGAAGCTCGTTTTGGGGCACCGTACCCTCGATAATAAACTCTGCATTTGCCGGAACGCTCACGGATACGCTCTTTCCCTTTACCATCGGGATCGGCTTTCCTCTCAGGTACCCGGCAAAAGCAATCTCATCCATTCCCTCAGGTAGGGGCGCAATCGCGGTAAAAATCATCTTAGGGTCCCCACCCAGCACGACCGCTACTTCAAGAGGCTGCCCCAGCTTGCCCGCTTCGTGGTAGTGAGCGGCGCCCCCCTTATGCGGGTGCCAGTGCATCCCTGTAGTCCTCTCGTCATATACCTGCATTCTGTATATCCCGAGGTTTCTTCTCGATGTTACAGGGTCTTCTGTAAGCACAAGCCCGAGCGTAATAAACCTGCCACCGTCATCAGGCCAGCATTTAATAATCGGAAGCTTGTCCAGGTTCGGGCGTTCCTCTACCTCTTGAGAGAACCCGAATTTTACTTTCTTGGTCCTCATTGAAAGGAGGTCATAAGCCTTTGGAAGTATTGAAAAAAAGGCTTTCAGGGACGGAGGGTTTACTTTATGGAATATCTCGACAAGCTCCTCGCCCACTTCCCTCGGTTTTCTGCCGAGAGCAAGCTCGACCCTTTCTTCGGTGCCGAACAGGTTGATCGCCATAGGGAACGAAGCGCCTTTAACGTTTTCGAATATAAGCGCGGGCCCGTTCTCCTTAATTACGCGGGACGCGATCTCCGTTATTTCCAATATCGGATCGACTTCGGCCTTCACATACTCAACGTCCCCGATCTTTCTTAGATGGTTTATATATTCCTGCAGGTCATAGAACTTTGTTTTAGACATTTACTCGCTTGCGCTCCATTTTAGAAGAGCATCCTGTAATTTATTTGAAACTCCGGTTTAGTATAAATGATGTTGGAAATAATTCAGGGTAATACTTTTATTTAATAACAGATGCGATTTTATTACTACTTACTCAAGCTCTTCATGCCGCCAGCCGTTTCCGGTATCGACCCCGACCATACTTAGCACCTTATCCACATATCCCTCGACAAGACTCGATACGCTCTCAGTGTTCATATAATGCGGCGGGCTTATCGGCATTATCACAGCTCCCTCGCGAGAGAGTTTAAGCGCGTTCTCAAGCGCAATCGAGCTGAGCGGCGTCTCTCTCAGAGCGATAACCAGCTTTCTCCTCTCTTTAAGAGCCACCTGCGCGATTCGAGTAATCAGCGTATCCGCTATTCCATTTGCAATCTTAGCTAGAGTGGAAATAGAGCACGGGATGATTACGAGCGCGTCAAAATGGTTACTTCCCGAGGAAAATGGCGTCGCAAGATCAGAATCGCTGTAGATTTCATTTACCCAGGGCCGTAGCTCTTCGGTTTTGAGACCAAGCTCTTCATGAAGAACTCTTTTCCCCCACTTGCTCACTACTAGATATTTATCGTCCGGACACCTGCGCAAGAAATCCACACCGTACGCAACGCCCGAAGCTCCTGTAAACCCGACTATTGTTCTCATAACTACGGTAAGTATAGCCCAGCGAGCACGAAAAGGAAGATAGCGAACCCTATTAGGATGTTGATTCTGAAAAAAGCAAAGTCCACATCTTCAGACTTTTTATGCTCAAGAAAAAGCAGGAAGCCGATAACTATAAGCAATACCCCGGCAAAAATTGTCTTAAATAGATAAAAGTATAAAAACGCTGCGGCAAAGTACGCAGCCAAATGCAAAATGCTCGATACCCTAAGCGCAGCCTCTTTACCGAAGCTCGACACCATGGAATATACGCCCTGTTTTTTATCGAACTCTTCATCCAGCGTCGCATAGATAATATCAAATCCCGTAACCCAGAACAGTGTAAAGCACGAGAGCACGAGAGCGGGGAATATGCCCTCTATTGTGCACGTTACTGCAACGAAGCCTCCGAGCGGCGCAAGCGCAAGTCCGAGTCCGACCCCGAAATGACACAGGTAAGTGAAGCGCTTTAAGAACGGGTAAATAATGAATACGGCAAGCGGTATCGGGGATAGAAATAAGACCAGGTCACATATGAAGTAAGCCGATGTAAAATAGAGTATCAACCCAAGCGCTGTTACCAGGTAAGCATTTCCGAGGCTGACCCTTCCCGCCGGGAGCTCTCTTTCGCTTGTTCTCGGGTTCAGCGCGTCAATCTTCCTGTCTATGATCCTGTTTATGGCAAGTGCCGTGGTCCTGGCACCCGTCCCGGCAAGAATTATCAAAATGAGGGTGCCGGTGCGGGGCAATCCATTGGCCGCAAGGAACGAGCCTGCAAATATAAGCGGCAGAGAAAAGAGCGTATGCTCGAATTTTATAAAATTTGCATAGTCTCTCAACATTATTACGTCTCACAAAGCAGCTTGATCCTGCTCATCTGTCTACTTTACTTTTATTTGTCATTCTATACAATAACCAACTAATCCATTCCGGGCGGGGTGCCTAATGTCTAGACCCGAGATCGTAACCAGGATATCCGAGGATTTACTTGAGGGAAATATAGAGGGGATTAGGGAAGCTCTGTCCGCCATACACCCTTCCGAAATTGCCGGGATAATTCAGTCCTTCGACCCAGAAGATCATACAAAGATACTCGATGCCCTAGATAATGAAACAGCCTCTGAGGTCATACTCGAGCTCGATCCCGAGCAGCGTGAGGATATACTCGAGGATTTCGATGAAGAGAAGATAGCCGACATCGCTGAGGAGATGGATTCCGATGACGCCGCGGACCTCATAGGAGAGCTTCCAGAGCAGACTGCCAGCACAGTGCTCTCCAAGATGGACCCCGAGGAAGCAAAGGACGTTGCGCCTCTCCTAAAGTACCCCGAAGACTCCGCAGGCGGCATCATGCAGGCCGAGCTCGTCAAGGTGAATCAAAGCTTTACGGTCAGGGACACTACAAATTGGATTAGGTTAATAGCAGAGGAAGTAGAGGACTTTCACTCCATTTTCGTAACGGATGAAAACGACAAGCTTCTGGGCCAGATCTCGCTTAGTAAGCTCATACTTGCAAGCCCTAGAGCCAAGGTCGAGAACCTCATGGAACCTGTGGAAGTCACCGTCACTCCTTATGTAGACCAGGAAGAAGTAGCAAAGATATTCCAGAAATACGATATCGTTACCCTCCCCGTTATAGACACCAGGGGAGTGCTAATAGGCAGAATTACAGCAGACGACGTGCTCGACGTTATCACTGAAGAGGCATCTGAAGATATGCTGCAAATGGCCGGTGTTGGAGACAGCCTCCATCCGATTTATACCCCGACACTCACAAGAATAAAACTCAGGACTCCTTGGCTCCTGCTCACTCTCGTCGGGGAGCTCTTTATCGCATTTATAATCGTATACGCATTTCAGCCGACGCTTGAAAAAGTTGCGATACTTGCCGCATTCATGCCCGCTATAATGGCCACAGGCGGAAACGTCGGGCTTCAAACGACGACAATTGTTATTAGGAGCCTAGGTATGGGCTCGATCAATGTAAAGCAGATTGGCAGAATTATTTTTTCTGAAATTAGGGTAGGGCTCGCTCTAGGGGTAATATGCGGACTCATCGCCGCTGTAATAGGCGCTATGATCAGCTACCAGCAGCCCGAGGTCTTTCGTCTCTCGATCGCTGTTTTTATTGCTATGGTATCTGCTACTATGGCCACTTCCTTCATCGGGGTTGCCGCTCCCTTGGTGCTGTTTAGGCTCGACTTTGACCCCGCCGCCGCCTCAGGCCCGTTCCTCACCATGTTCAACGACATCTTCGGCTCCGTATTCTACCTATTTATCGCAATGCTGATTTTATAGTCTCGATTACCTTATTCCCCTGTCTTAATCCCGACACAGTCTGCAGTCGAGGATTGTGAATCCAGTGGAAGCGTAGGGAAATTAAACCTCAGTAAGCCTTCTTTAAGAATAATGTTCCCCGGCGTTTCTTCTTCTCTTGTAAAATTCATAATAGGATCGATGGCAAATTCCCAGTCTTCGGCTTTTAATTGTATATTGGCTGCGCCGGGGGGAGGGGGATTAACTAAAAATCCCGACCCACTGCCATTAAATAAGAAGTTTCCACTCTGAAACGGTATTAGGGAACCATCAAGCGTAAAGATACCACCTTCAGGGTTAATCCTTGTCTCAAGCGTCTCGGGATCAACAACTACATCCGCATTAAAAGTGAACGGGTCTCCCAGATTCGGTACGATAAGCGGGAATGCTTCCATTATGACATCACAATCGAATCTCCAAGTTCCGTTTATATCAAATGCCCCGAACATGGGTACTACAGGCGGCTCGGTAGGCGGAGGAGAGGGAGGGGGTGGAGGCGGGGTTGGGGTCGGTTCTGGACCGCCTGTACAGATTATATCCTTACCAAAAAACGCCATACCTACTCTTCTTCTAGTTCCTTCAGGTAACAAAATGCTGGAAAATGAAAAAGTAATAAAGGAGTCATAGAATCCCTTGTTGGCAAGGCATTGATACGTTAATTTTAGGTCATCAAAAAAATTTGCTCCAGATGCGATAAAAACCGTATTCTCTGTTAAGAGCACTAAATTTTCAGAACTATCGTCATCATATCTAGCTTCTTCGATCACGAATTCTATTTCAGTATCCTGCGTAATATCAAGTAGGACATTAATATTAAATAGTTCATTTATAGGTATTGAATCGGGGACATTTTGTATAATTATTTTAAATATTCCCCTAAATACTGTTTCTACAAGCGGACTAAAATGATCTAAACTACCCCTTACTGTAATATCATTTTCATCGGCGTTAATTTCTATATCCAAATTATCCAAAATTTCCAATTCGCCGTTTAGCGAGGTCAATAAAAACATTAAATTAGCTACGACGTCTCCGTTCTCATCCACCGTTCCTCCATTACTTCTGGTTTCTGCAGTGATCGGTATATTAAATTCCAGACCGTCCGGTTCCAATTCGTACTGCCTGTCCGTGTCAATATCACCGAACTCAGGCGGCAGGTCTTCAGGGTTGATTCTTTTTATTGAGATTTCGGTATCTTCATCCAGAGCCCCCGCGGGTATTTCCAAAGTAAGCTTCCCGTCAGAGCTTCTGACAGTGCCCCCCTCGGGCCCAATCGTTCTGGTTGTTGTGTTGTTATTTCCGGTTCCATCGCAGGCTAAAGCTATACTAAGAAGGAGTAAAACTATTATAGAAGACTTAATGTATCTTTCCATCCACTAACCCCTACCGCACATATTTCATCCTCTAAGACTCATAATAACAAATCGGTTAAAAATGTGCAATAGATTCATTTTTTTGATATATTATGTTTTTATGGAAAGAATACGCATACGCCCACGGTACAATTTTACAGTTCCTCTGGATAAAGAAAGTGTCTTAAACAAGCTGCGCGACGCCATCGGAAACCCGGATGCCCATATTGAAGGGAAGTTCGTAAAACCTCTTGTTGTAATATCCATACCGGAAGAGGACCGTCACTTCTGGTCACCCGAGCTCAGTCTCGATATAGAAAAGAAGGAAGAGGGAACGGAAATAAGATGTGTACTAGGACCCCGTCCCGCACTTTGGACCATGTTCACCGCTTTTTACAGTTTCGCTGTTCTGATTGGAGTAGCAGGCTTGGTCCTTGGTTTTTCTCAACTAACACTGGGAATGAATGCCTACGGTTTTTGGTTTGTGCCCCTTTCTATTATTCTTATAGTATCGGCATATGTAATCGCCCTTACGGGTCAGAAGCTCGCATATGATCAAATGCTGCTGCTGAGATCGTTTATAAAAAATTCTCTTAAGAAGAATTGATGTGACTCCGCCGTAGTCTGCAACTGCCAGTAATTTATAGATAAACTCTCATTTTCTGGTAATACTATCGGTATGGCTATTACTGAAGCTCTCCTTCTCAGAAAGATGCCCTACAGGGACGCAGACCTAATCCTCTCGTTGTTTACAAAAGACATGGGCAAGGTCTCAGGACTTGCCAGGAGCGCGAAAAACAGCATGAAACGGTTCGGCGGCCGCTTAGAGCCTTTTATACATTTACGCGTGAGCTTTAAGGAAGGGAAGGGCGGAATGAAGCTTGTCGATGATGTCGAGGCCGTCCAAGTTTACAGAGCTTTCATGGAAGATTTGGATATCTTTACTTGGGGGAGTTATTTACTCGAATACACAGACGCCGTACTGCCCCAGGAAACACCCAACGAACAGTTGTTCAACCTTTTGATTAAGACGCTAAGCGAGCTTGACTCAAAAAAAAGCGTTCTCCCTTTGGTGCTTGGTTATCAGTTAGATGCACTCTCCCTTTCGGGATATGAGCCCAGTCTTGCTAGCTGCGTCGATTGCGGAACCGAAATACCGGGGGAGTCATACTTCAGCGTCAAGAGGGGAGGCGCGGTTTGCAGTAACTGCAGTACCCGGAAAAATAGCTCCCTTATATCCAGGGAATTTTTGGAAGACAGGGATTCGATGGACGTTTATTTGTCTCAAGTACTTAAATATATAAAACTATTCACCAGGTTCACCGAGTATCATACCGAGAAGGAGCTAAAATCAGGGAAATTCATAGAAGAGCTGACATTGTAATTAAAGTTCCCGAGGGTTAAATAACCACTTTAACTATTGGAGCTAACACCTACCAATTCATTTAAATTGTCGACCTTTTCTTTCTCCATAAACTCTACAATCCCCCTGTTTATCTTCCCCGCTACGGTAGAGCCCTCACCGCGTATCGCCGTAACCAGCTGAAGCGCTTTTGCGCCCGCCATTATCTTCTCAAGCGCACTCTCCGTATCGTGCACGCCGCCCACGCCTACAATATCAAGCTTATCCCCCGCTTGACGGTAAATATGGGCTATGATATCAGTTGTCATCTTTCTGTAATCCACGTCGTCCCCGCTGAGACCTCCCTGAGAATTCCGCCATTTATCCCCATATTTTGCTTTAATACCCGTATTTATCGTAGAGTTTGAGGCGATTATCCCTGCAATTGAGTGCTCAAGAGCAACTCCGATGATATCATCCACTGCTTCATAAGTCAGATCGGGCGCAATTTTAATAAATACAGGCCTAGAAAACCCGCCCCTTTCCATTGCCTCTTTAACCGCATGCACTATGTCTATCGTGCGCCCCTTTTCCTGAAGCTTCCGCAGCCCCGGGGTGTTTGGAGAGCTAATGTTTATTGCGAAATAGTCAGCGTCCTCACTCAGCTCCTCCGCGATCACGGCGTGCGCCCTCGGTGAGTCATCATGAGCGACGTCTTTATTCATACCAATGCTTATTCCGATTCTTGCCGGGTGGCTTTTGTATTTTGATAGATTGTGCTTAACGACGTCCACCCCGGGACTGTTAAACCCAAGCCAGTTTATAGCCGTCCCGTTTGATACCATGTGTAGGCGCGGCTTCGGGTTCCCGGGCTGAGGGTACTCAAGGACAGAGCCTACCTCCACTCCCGCAAACCCCAAATGCCAGAGCCCAGCTACAGCACGTCCAGCTTTGTCCCATCCGGCCCCCACAATAAGGGGGTTCTCAAACTCGACCCCACCTATATGTGTACGAAGCCTCGGATCGGTAAATCTTTTGTGCTTGTCGGTAAAAAGCTCAACCAGTTTTAACGTAAGTGGGGATAATTCAGCAAAATGGAGTGATTCACGAGCAAGCTCATGAAACGTTTCGGAATCAAACTTATTAAGTATCGGTCTTACGATCTCTTTATACATTGAACCTGAAGAGTATTATATCGCCGTCCTTCACAGTGTAGTCCTTACCCTCTGATCGCATCTTACCAACGTCCTTTAAAGCGGCCTCAGAGCCTGCTTCGACAAAGTCCTCAAAACCCGCAGTCTCTGCCCTGATAAAACCCCTCTCGAAATCAGAGTGTATAATACCAGCCGCCTGTGGGGCCTTCGAGTCTTTTCTAACAGTCCAAGCCCTTACCTCTGTTGGGCCCTGAGTGAAAAACGTAATAAGACCGAGTTTAACATATGCGGCCTTAATCAGCCTGTCCATACCCGAATTCTCAAGCCCCAAGTCTTCAAGGAACATCTTCTTCTCGGCGTATGGAAGCTCTGCGATCTCGGACTCTATTTTTGCGGAAAGCACTATAACCTCAGAACCTTCATTCGCGGCGTATTCCTTTACCTTTTGTACCTCTTCGTTACCCTCCGCGTCAGGGATATCGTCTTCGGACACATTACATACATACATAACTTGTATCCCGGTAAGTAAGTACATCTCTTTTACTACTTCGAGGCTCTTCTCATCGAGAGGAAAGTTCCTCACTTTATTGCCGGCCTCAACGAACTCTCTTAAACGAGTAACTACATCGAGCTTATCTTTTGTGGCTTTGTCCCCGCTCTTTGCCTGTGATGTGAGCCTCTCTTCCCGTCTCTCGATCGTCTCAAGGTCTTTTAGAAGCAGCTCGTCCTCTATGATATGAACGTCTCTTAAAGCGTCGTTTGAGCCCTCGACATGGGTTACGTTATCATCCTGAAAGCACCTGACAGTATGCAGGATAAGATCCACTTCCCGTATGCTCGCGAGGAATGCGTTACCTCGTCCCTTGCCCTCTGAGGCGCCCTTCACAAGCCCTGCTATATCCACTACCTCTAAAAATGTGGGGGTAATCTTCTTTGGTTGCACGAGCTCTGCTAGCTTATGTAACCTGTCATCCGCGATAGGGATCACCCCTACGTTGTCGTCAATAGTGCAAAAGGGAAAATTACCCACCTCAGCCCCGGCATTTGTAAGCGCGTTAAATAGCGTAGACTTGCCCACGTTCGGAAGTCCTACGATTCCGCATTTTAGTCCCATATTTTCAGTAATTCCTTCAGTTTAAGCGATTGAAATAACATCAAAATAACTGCCGTTAAGCTACCTTAAGGGCACAGCTAGTCAAGGCATCAAATATCTATTAGATTCCTTCCCCCTTGACGCGGGAAGGTTAGGATGGGGGTGATTAAACCCGCTCACCCTGAGGCTCTCGAAGGGTGAGCGTTTACGACATACATAAATAGCTGTTAGCATCCCTCGCATATGCTAACTTAGCTTGAACTACTTGTACTCATAGGTGGTTCTGTCTCTTTGATGACGGCGTTTGCCGCTCTAATTGCTGCGGCAAGCGCCCCTTCTATGTGGCCGGGATTCTCTGTTGCTGTCTCCGTTGATGCCCAGTGGAGACGCCCGCCCAGTGCCGGTGTAGCGTAGAGGGAATGGCCGAACAGTTCATAGGAATTAAGACGCTCTACACCAGGTGGTGAGGTGAATCGTTCCTGCCTCCAGTCACTTATGAAGAATTGCTCCGGCTTTGCAGCGTTAGGGCCAAAGAGTGCGCTCATCTGATCTAGCACCTTCTCAGCAGTTACTGTCGGCTCGCCAACTGTCATACTAGGCGCAAAGCCGAACAGCGCTGCCGGGTCACCTTCTGGTCCGCTCATGTCATGGATCTCTCGCATTGGGCCGACATAGCTTATTGCCGATCCCGAGAGTCCATCGCTGCGCCAAAACGGCTCAGAGTATTGAGCCACCACCTTAGTAATAGCACCCATCCATACAGGTGTATTTTTGGATAACTCAAAAAGTTTTCCCGGTAGTACCGGGTTAAATTTGATAGATGAAACAGCAAGGGCAGGCGGAACCGCAAGAATGAGATTATCGGCGGTAAAAATGCCGCTAGGAGTGTGCGCCTGAATCTCATCTCTCGTCGCTAGGATTCTGGATACTGGCTGATCGAACCTGACAACCCCGCTCGGCAGCTCTTTGGCAATGACCTGCGCCAATTCCTGAGCCCCGTTTAGAAATCTGCCCGATGGGACATCTATCGGGTTACCTACAAGCCGCTGCGTCCCCTCGGTGGTTTCATACATCGCGTCCCCGGAAATGTACTGTGGGAAGGATGCCAAGCCCAGATCTTTAATGAGCTCAGTAATCCGCGGCTCGTTCGGCCAGAACCATGTGGCGCCAAGGTCTAGACGTATACTGCTTTCGGAAGTTGATAGTAGTCTGCCCCCGGCTCGGTCCCGGGCTTCCAGAACCGCCACGGAAAGTCCTTGAGCGCATAACTTACGGGCGGCAGCTAAACCTCCGATTCCCGCGCCTACTACAACCACATCTACACTTACATTATCTGGCTCGGCCATATCCGGTCCTGGTCTCAGTTCTGACTATAATAATATTAGCTTTCTGATAAGACATATATAGTTTTAGGGATTTGGGCCGCTGCCAGCGCACCCGACCATATTATTTAATCCGTAATATTATACCAAATAGCATTATGTGAAATTTTAACTATCTCCTGTCACACCAATCAAAATCCCTATAAAATTCATTGACTACCCCCATTTAAGCCTTATACTCCTTATTGGAGGAATAAAAAATGTCAAACATGGTTAAATTACTTCTACTAAATGCAGCTCTAATCCTTTTCTTAGTAGGCGGATTTGTCTACGTAAACAACGAAACAGCCGTTTCCACACAGCCGATTGACCTGAAATTCATCGATTTTGATGTCGCGCAGGCCGATTATCCATATCTGGACCTATCATCAGATTCAAACCTCGGAATACTCACTGCCAATAATAAATGCGGCAATGAGACCTGCACCAAAGACGAGTGCTGCTGTCTAAATGTAGACACTCAGGCCCAGTGCTGCAGACCTAAGCTGGAAGATAACTGCGTCGCTTCCTGCCAGAAAAGTGACCCCTGTTAAAGCCTTGTAAAGAATATCCATAAATTTCATCAACTTCGGGATAATTTTAAGATTCCCTCTTGAAATGCGGGGATTCATACTTATAGTATCTGTGCAGCAAAAATTTTAATAATTTTCAGTATTGGGGTGATATATGTTAAACAAAGAAAATTTAGATAATCACGGAAGCAGTTACTCAAGAAGCATATATATCGGTCAGATCGAAAAAGACACACTTCATAAACCACTTGATTATCTTGACGACGATGAGCAGAAGGAACATGACCTCTTAAAAGACCAGATGGTTTGGGGTAAAGATAACGGTTACAACCTCGTATTAACCAACGACAGCGAGCAGATCGACTGCTGGATGATCAGAGA
>DEIM01000181.1:12893-13672 GCA_002352485.1 Candidatus Dadabacteria bacterium UBA2774 | reverse complement strand
CAGGTCTGGAACTCGGTCATGCATATGTTATGATATTTATGTATATAATTCCCAAATACCGGAGTTCGTGATGAAAGAGCTGGAATCTGTCATAGAAAAACTTAACGCCAAAAAAGACGAGCTTGAAGAGCGTCTGGAAAGAGTCGATGCTTCGCTCAGAAAAACACACGCAAAGGACTGGAGTGAGCAAGCGCAGGAGCGCGAGAACGATGAAGTGGTGGAAGCGCTCGGATCCAATATCCGTGTTGAGCTGCATCAGATAAACGAAGCCCTGGCCCGAGTGGATAATGGTGAGTACGGTACATGTGCCGTTTGTGACGGACCCATAAGAGTTGCAAGGCTCGAAGCTCTGCCATACACCGACCGCTGTCATTCATGCGCAACTGAGCTTGAATGATGTATGCCTCTTAGGAGATATCCCCTATTGGAAATGACTCTTGTAAATGCAGGCCCGGAATTTACCCATATCGCGCTTTCAGGCCGGGTAGACCTAAAAGGCATCGGTGATTTAGACTGGGAGTTTTCGCGTCAGACCGTTACACGAAAGAAGCCGGTCTTGGTCGATATCTCAGATGTGGACTACTTGGCTTCCATAGGGCTGCGTATGCTAGTCAAAGTTGCTAAAGCTCTAGACAAAAACGATGCCAAGGTGGTACTGCTAAACCCGCACCCCGATGTCGAAGAAGTTCTGAGGACTTCGGGTTTTGATAAGATCATGCCCATCGAGTACGATTATGAAAATGCCTTGGAAGCTCTAAATAACCCCTCTTGAATTTCCT
>DEIM01000181.1:12489-12817 GCA_002352485.1 Candidatus Dadabacteria bacterium UBA2774 | reverse complement strand
GGCACTGCCGTTCATGCGTTATAGGCCCGACTATATGAAACCCGCACTCAGAATAATATCGGTTATATATATTATATGTATACTATTTAGCATATCATCCCGGGCTCAGGATCACGGTAAAATTCTCATCGGAATGTCCGCCCCGTTCTCCGGTCCCTCAAGAGATCTGGGTATCGAGCTATACAACGGCATGACGGCATATCTTGATTACGTGAACAAAAATGGCGGCGTAAACGGTAAAAAAATTGAGCTCATAGCTTACGACGACGGCTACAACCCTCTGCCTGCGATTAACAATACGCTTAAGCTCATCGATCAGGATAACGTT
>DEIM01000181.1:0-12429 GCA_002352485.1 Candidatus Dadabacteria bacterium UBA2774 | reverse complement strand
GTGCTTAAAATTTATGAAGATAAGGACGTATTCCTGTTTTTCCCTTTCACAGGGGCAGAGCCTCAAAGACAAGCGCCGTATAAAGATTACGTCTTTAATTTAAGGCCCTCATATATTCAGGAGACAGCGGGTCTTGTCAATAATCTCGTCAAGATCAAAAAGCCCAACATAGCCGTGTTCTACCAGGCAGATGCCTACGGTCGAAGCGGGTGGGACGGAGTCAGGAGGGCGCTTGATAAGCATGGACTCGACATTGTAGCAGAGGCTACTTACCATAGAGGCGCCGAGTTTGATTCCAGCTTCAGTGAGCAGGTCGATATTATAAAGCGCGCTGAGCCCGATGCCGTTATCTCGATCGGCGCTTATGAAGCAAGCGCGGGGTTTGTCAGGGACGCAAGGGAAGGGGGTCTCGATGTGCCTATCGCAAATGTCTCTTTCGTAGGCAGTGAGAGCATGCTCGAGCTACTTCTTCAAGCGGGTCAGGAAAACTCCAAAGACTATACGCAGAATTTAATCAATTCCGAAGTCGTACCCAACTATCTGGACAGCTCCATTCCGGCAGTCATGGAATACAGAGACCTCATGGCCGAGTATTCACCCCGTATGCCTGATACAGTGGAAACCGGAAACGCTCATGCGCACATTTCTGAAAATAAAAAAGACAAATACGGATTTGTAAGCTTCGAAGGCTTTTTGAATGCAAAGCTTTTGGTCGAAGCGCTAAATAGGCTCGGGGGTGAGCTTGATAAGGACAAAATTAAGCGTACGGTGGAGAATATTTCAGACTACGATATCGGATTAGGCGAGTATGTTTCTTTTAGTGCCAATAATAATCAAGGCTTAAGCAGAGTCTATTACAATACAGCTGAAAATGGCCGCTACGTACCTATAAAAAACTGGAGTATTTTCGAGAAGTAATTATGTCGAGACTGTTCAAAAAAACGCTCATTATTATGATAATCCTTTTCGGCATTGTTGCGACCGCAACTTCAGCCCTTTCGGGCTGGAATATTTACAAGGGGTTAAGCGACGAGTTCGAAGCCAAGGGCAGCTCCATAGCTCTCAGCATTTCCGACTCGAGCGTTGATATGCTGATCAACAGCGAGCCTGCCACTCTTCAGTCCGTGATCGATCAATACCTGAACATCCTGGGAGTTGCCTATATTGTCATAGTAGACAGCACGGGCGACATAGTCTCTCACACATTTGTCCCGGGCATCCCGGACGGCGTAGCTGCACTCTCGGAGCGGCTTGATAGTAAGTATCTGAATTCAAATAGAGAAATACTCCCCCTTACCTACGACAACGTCGGGGATTTTCTCAATATTACATCTCCCGTTCTGGGCGGCGTCGCCGGATACGTTATGGTGGGTATGGACCGGGGAATCATAAAAAGCCAGATAATTTCTATCGTCTTAAAACAACAGGTACTTGTTTTCGTATTATTTATTCTCACCATCGCGCTCAGTTATCTGCTGATCGGGAGGATATCCTCCCCTCTCAATACTCTGGCCGATAACGCTTCAAAGCTTGCACAATCAGATCTCTCGGACATTTCGGATATAGATAAGCTTAGCGCAGAGATAGAGCCTATAGCCCAGAGCTCTAAAGACGAGATAGGCGATCTTGCCCGCTCATTTGTACATATGGAGCGCAGGCTCTCAGAGTCTATAAGAAACCTCACCGAGACCGTAGCCGCAAAAGAGCGCATCGAAGGAGAGCTCAATGTTGCGCGTGAAATACAGCTCAGCATACTCCCTCAGAAGTTCCCCCCGTTCCCGCACGTAAAAGAAATTGATATCGATGCCAAGATCGTGCCCGCAAAAGAAGTAGGAGGCGATCTATACGATTTCTTCTTCTTAGAGCCAGAGGGTGATAACGCCATAGCCGAGCTTATCGAAGATAAACTATTTATCGTCATCGGAGACGTCTCGGGCAAAGGAGTGCCGGCGGCGCTCTTTATGGCTGTTACTAAAACCTTGATCAAAGCCACGGCTTCCACAGAGCTATCACCCGGACAGGTGCTTGAAAGGGTAAATAAAGAGCTGGCAAAAGATAATGACGCCTGTATGTTTGTAACGTTATTCTTCGGAATGCTCGATATACATACGGGACAGTTCACTTATTGCTCCGCAGGTCATAACCCTCCTTATCTTCTGTCTCAGGACGGAAGCGTCGAGATGCTCGATAAAAAAGGCGGTATGTGTCTTGGCGTAATGGATGATGCAGAGTACGTAAGCTCCGCTTTGACTCTTAAGAAGGGTGATATTTTATTCCTTTACACCGACGGCGTTACTGAGGCTATGGACGGGGATAACAACCAATATTCAGATGAGCGCCTGGATGAGCTCCTTAAAAATAGAGCCGTTTCCGACACGGAGGGTATTATTAATTACGTATTTGAGGACGTGCAAAAGTTCTCAGGAGACACGCCCCAGTCAGACGATATTACAATGCTTGCGCTTAGGTACAATAAATCATGAGTCCGAATACTACAGAAGATATAACTGTCGAGCTTAAAAACGATCTCTCAGAGCTACAAAGGCTTACCAAAGTTGTCACAGAATATTGCGAGAGCTCGGGACTGTCTCCGCAGATACTATTTGCCCTGAACCTTTCTCTTGAAGAGGTCGTGGCCAACGTAATGTCCTATGGTTATGAAGATGAACATGAGCATCTGATAATAATAAGGATCAACCGCAAGGACGGCGGACTTGAGATCGAGGTAGAGGATGACGGCAAGGCCTTTAACCCTCTCGAGCAGGAGCCACCTGACATAGATGCTCCGATAGAAGAGCGTCCCATTGGCGGCCTGGGCATTCATCTTGTCCGCCATTACATGGACGCGCTTGAGTACAGAAGAGATAACGACCGAAATGTCCTTTCGATGAAAAAGAGCATAGATTAAAACCTCGCAATAATTCCCTCCTTTTTCAAAGGAGGGTTAGGGAGGATTAGTTGCTTTCCGTCATTACGAAGCAGCTCGCTGCGCCATAGCTTTAGCGAAGGCGAGCGGTAATCCCCTTCAATCTTGGCACCAAACAACCCTGTACACCCTGATTCTGTCATTGCGAGCATAGCGAAGCAATCTCTTAGGATTAATCTGCGAAGCAATCCCCTTTTACTAGTTTGTATATGGAAAATATATTTGGCTTTCACGCAGAATTTGTATTATATTAAGCCACTGACCCCACTATGCGAGGTAAACGACTTGGGCGTAACCGATGAGCAGATAAATTACATTGAAGATATGGCAAACCACATCCGCGAGGACATCATTAAGATGCTCGTCGAGGCTGGGTCGGGCCATTCCGCCGGAGCACTAGGAACAGCGGATATCTTCGCAACGCTCTACTTCCACATCATGAAGAACGACCCCAAGAACCCCGACTGGGAAGAAAGGGACAGGTTCGTTCTAAGTAACGCCCACATTTGCCCCGTACTCTACGCGACTCTTGCAGAAGCAGGCTACTTTCCCAAAGAAGAGCTTCTAACACTCAGAAAGCTTGGCTCAAGACTCCAGGGCCACCCCCACAGGGGCACTCTGCCGGGGCTCGAAGCCTCCGGAGGTCCGCTCGCACAGGGGCTATCGATTGCAGCCGGCATGGCGATGGCTGATAAAATAGACGGAAAACGCAACAGAGTATACTGCATGATCGGTGACGGTGAGATGGACGAGGGGCAGATATGGGAATCTCTCATGTTTATCGGGAAGAACCGCCTCCACAACTTCACGCTCATTATCGACAGGAACAATATTCAGATTGACGGTTTTACAGAAGAAGTCATGCCCCTTGAGCCTCTTAAGGACAAGCTCACGTCGTTTAATTTTCATGTAATAGAGACAGGCGGGCACAATATAAGGACGCTCATTGAGTCGTTTAAAGAAGCCCAGGATATATTTGAAAAACCAACAGTTTTACTTGCGCACACGATACCGGGGAAAGGTGTAGATTTTATGGAATTCAAGCCCGAGTGGCACGGAAAGCCGCCCAATAAAGAGGAGGCCAGAAAGGCTCTAGCCGAGCTGCGCTCCCTCGGCGGCAAGATCACATGCGAACATGAGTAATAAACTGAACGAAAAAATGAAGCTGGCTGATAATATTCTCGATACGCCAGAGCAAATTCCGCAGCGTAACGGCTACGGGGACGGTGTCGTCGAAGCGGGAGACGCAAACGAGAACATTGTTGTACTCTGCTGTGACCTCACCGAGTCCACACGCTCTGCCAAGTTTGAAGCGAAGTACCCCGAGCGCTTCATTGAAGTAGGAATAGCCGAGCAAAATATGGCCGGTATATCAGCGGGCCTGGCATTTTCAGGCAAAGTCCCTTATATGTCCTCATACGCCACATTCAGCCCGGGTAGGAACTGGGACCAGATTCGTGTGAGCATCTGCTACAGCATGGCAAATGTAAAGATCATGGGCGCGCACGCTGGCATTTCCGTAGGCCCTGACGGTGCCACGCACCAGGCACTTGAAGATATAGCGATCACCAGAGTACTTCCCAACCTTAATGTCATAGTCCCCTGCGACTATTGGGAGACAAAAAAAGCGGCAATACAAATGGCTGGGATAGAAGAACCCTTCTACATGCGCTTCGGAAGAGAAAATGTCCCGGTAGTGACTACAGAAGATACGCCATATAAGATCGGCAAAGCCGATACATACAGAGACGGCGGGGATGTAACAGTTATTGCATGCGGGTCTCTCGTTTATGAAGCCCTCGTAGCAGCTGAAAACCTATCCTCTGAAGGTATAGACGTGCGTGTAATCAACTCCCATACTATAAAGCCCATAGATGAGACTGCCATAGTCACGGCGGGTAAAGAAACGGGCGCTATAGTCACCGCTGAAGAGCACCAGGTCCACGGCGGGCTCGGAAGCGCGGTTGCCGAAGTTTTGTCCCTCCACCACCCCGTGCCCATTGAATACGTCGCCATAATGGACCGCTTCGGAGAATCAGGCGAGCCCAATCAGCTTATGAAAAAATTTGGTCTTAGCTCAGAGGGCATAATCAAAGCTGTAAAAAAAGTCCTAAAACGAAAATAACTTTCAATTAACATCAAGTTATATAAGGGTTAACATCTCTTGGTTCATAGCTCAATTATGGCCACGGGTCTTTTCGAGTTATTCAATTTCAGACTCTTTGTGTGGATTATTCTCTAAGTAAGTCTTTTTGATCAATATCCTCAGGCGGCTTTATCTTGTACCAGAAATTCTTCTGATAGCCGGCAGCGTCGGTGTCTATTATCTGCTTCACTATTTCAGGCTCGGTCCCGCTGCACTTCCATTCATATACAGTGGTTCGCCCCTGTGCGAAGGCTGGAATGAACTCAGCGTCCGGGTTCTCCTTGCAGTAATTTATCATCCCTTCGTTTGGCTCTTTACTCACATCAGCCTTCTCCTGGCACGGCAGGTTGTTCCCCACATTACAAGCGTAAAGGCTCCCGTCCATGCACCGCCAGTACGTACCCTCCATAAACAAATTGTTAGGCATCGACTCGGATGCCCCGAACTCTTCCTTCAACTGCTCGGCTATGTAAGTAGGCACCTTCTCCCCTGTGTATCTGTCTCCCGGCGTGTCTACAGTACCCACTGCTTTACAGTACTGAAACGGGTTACTAAAAGTCTCCTGGCTCTGATCTGCGCCATTTTGGGTGCTATCCCCACCGCATGAGAATAAAGTTATAGCAAATATCGTTATAAATATGAATAAATAAGTGTCCGTTTTCATTTTATTCTCCTTCTCGTTATTTGATCTGCACAATTAATCTCTATTCGCTTATAATTTACCTCATATATTGTTATCAGAGAAAGGAATTTCAGCCAATAGATAAAGTTACTGTAATAATCTCTATAGTAGATTTATGCAGTGCTTCAAGTATATTTCATATTCAAACCTATTAATAAGCATGTTGTCGCCATGAACAGACTACCCCTCAGCTGGTGCAGAAAAGAGATCGAATATCCTACCTTCAATACAGTTCAACTTCCGCTATCGGGGTTGAGCTGGATATCCACAGCCGAAATACCTGTTCAGTACTCAAATCAAGAGTTTTTCAACGATCTTATCTCTGATTTCCCGGACTTTGTAATCCGTGGTGTTAGCTCAGGATCAGCCAAGCATTTAAAGGACATGGGGGCAGATCTAGTCAGGACGGGTGCGGAAGCGGTAGTGGATTTATATTATCCAGATGGTCTCAAACGCTCTGTATTAGAGCTTGCGAGAAGGGGAGGGCGCTACGGGTCTGTTCACGAAGTCCCTTACTCGGAATTCTACGTTAATAAGGTTTCCAGGTTAGCGCTTGATAGCACGCACGCCCCAGAGCCGAAACTATCCCATCTATTCCGCACGGGTTTTGAGCAAAGTACCAGATGTTTTGTTATGGAAACGGAAAAAGGCCAATGGCTTGGCGCTCTAACCCTATCTATTCAGGACGAGTCTTACGCGCACACTGAGACCATATTAAGAAGAAAAAACGCCCCTGTTGGTGTTATGGAATCTCTCTTTGTCTCAGTCATGAGCGCACTCAAGGATGAAGGTTACACACACCTTAGCCTGGGTGAAGTGCCGTTTGTTTCCAGCGATACAAGTGATACAGTGCCAGAGTTGTCAGGAAGTTATGCAAAAGAATTAATCTTCAGATCAAAGCGGTTACTGAAACACTCTTTTAATTACAAGGGACTTTACGACTTCAAAAATAAATTCGGACCTGAGTGGAAGTCTGTCTATCTTGCGGCAAAGCCGGCTATCTCCTGGCGTCTTCTCATAGACCTGTATTTTCAGTCTCGTTTACACCATCTCTCAGTATTCAAATTGGTAAGTAACTTAAAAAAGTTTCCCCCCAAACTGCTCAAAACCGGCTGAATATTGTGTTTTCCCGTTTTTACCTTTTTAGACTCTAACTTAGCTAAGGGAATACAAGGAGAATTTAGTTTTATGTTTTTGTCTTTTATTTTTTCATCTTTTTTGTGTAGAATTCCAACGCAATACAATATAAATTTCGATTGGAGGATTCATCGATGGTTACGCATTCATCCCGCAGAAATATTTATAAGGCTCTCTTTTTATTATTAACGTTAGCATTTGGTTTAAACGGCATATCCACAAATTCTTTTGCCCAAACCTCCGACACCCCCTCATCAGGCAAGCTGCTATTAATCTTAGATGCCTCAGGCTCCATGTGGGGCCAGATCAATGGTGAGAATAAAATCACCATTGCAAAGAGCGTTCTTAAGGATTTAGCGGGCGAGCTGCCAGAGGGCACAGAAGTTGGGCTCATTGCCTACGGTCATAGGGAGAAGGGCGATTGTAAAGATATCGAAACTATTGTTGAGATTGGCCCAATCGATAAAGCAGTTTTGAATGAAAAAATCGAGGCGTTAAACCCAAAGGGCAAGACCCCAATAACAGACTCGGTGCTTAAAGCTTTTGAATCCGTTCGTGCGACCGAAGATGCCGTTACGGTAATTCTCGTAAGCGACGGCATAGAGACCTGCGGCGGTGACCCATGTAAGGCTGTTAAAGAAGCCAAGGAAGCGGGAGTCAATTTCATCATGCATGTAGTCGGCTTCGATGTGTCTAAAGAAGACGTCTCACAGCTCGAGTGCGCAGCCCAAGCGGGCGGGGGGCTTTATTTTAGCGCCAATAACGCATACGAGCTGTCAAACGCACTCACGAGTGCCGTTGAGATGCCAGCCGATCTCCCCACGGGCAAGCTTAGTGTAAAAGTAACGGCTGAAGGAAAACTTCAGGACGCACGGCTGGTATTAACGAACACGGTAACGGAAGAAAAGCTCAAAGGACAGAGGACTTATTCAACTCCGAATACTAATCCCAGAATTATGTCTCTGCCTGATGGGACCTATGATCTTGAAGTGAGCCCTATGGGTATGAAAGGAGTCGAGAGCCGCACTATCTCCGGTATAGAATTAAAGGAAGGCGTGGTAGTTGAAAAAGAAGTCGATTTTAGTTTCGGTGAGCTTTCCGTAAAAGCAGTGAGCAGCGGTAAGTTGCTGGATGCAGCTGTTAAAGTGTATAAACTGGAAACAGAAGTGATTGTTGCAAAGGGGCGCACCTATACACAATCTAATTCTAATCCACTTGTAATTAAGATCAGCCCCGGCGTATATGATATCGAAGTCATGGCTCTTAAAATTGAAGGCCGGCCGACTCACAGGATTAGCGCTCTTGAAATTAAAGGCGGGGAGACGCTCGAAGAGCTCTTTGATTTCTCAAGTGGAACATTAAAAGTTGGGGCTTTCAAAGGAGAAAAGTTCGTTGACGCACGTGTCCAGATTAAGAATCCTGATACCGGCGAGCAGGTTGCACAGGGGCGCACATATGTAAGCTCAAAAACAAACCCGAGGGCCTTTGAGCTTAGCCCGGGTATTTATGATGTAACAGTAACGGCGGTAAAGATAACGAATCAACCTTCTCAGGAATTCAGCGGTGTAGAAATTACAGCTTCTGAGACAGTGGAAAAAACAGCACAGTTCTCAAGCGGGCAATTAAAAATTGGCGCTAAGGAAGGAGAAAAATATGTAGAGGCTTCAGTCTCTATCAAAGATTCAAACACAGGTGAGCAAATAACCCAGGGACGTACGTACAAAAGCTCCAAGTCAAATCCGAAGGTTTTTAATCTTGTCCCCGGATTGTATGACGTTAAAGTCACAGCCATAAAAGTAGCAGGTAAACCCTCAGAAAAGTTTAACGGCATTGAGCTCAAGGGCGGTGAAGAGGTCGAACATACCGCACAGTTCTCAAGCGGTTTATTAAAAGTCGGCGCTACAGAGGGCGAGACCCTGATAGATAGCATTGTTACTATTAATGACGCGAGGACGGGTGAGCAGATTGCCCAGGGACGCACAGGTTTGAAACAAAAGGGAAACCCAAAAGAGTTCACATTAACTCCGGGCTCGTATGATGTCACCATACAAGCGTTTAAAATGGAAGACAAGCCGGTAAAAGAGCTCTCAGTCAAAGTCAAAGCCCAGGAAACAGTCGAGCACATAGCCGATTTTAAACAATAATTCCCTTTTTTAATCTCCTCCCCCTTGATGGGGACTATTTCGATCGAGTGAGAAATAGGTCTACATTCATCAAAGCCTCATCTGCCATGTAAATAAAGGCACTCTCTATCTGGAACCAAAATAATTAAAGGTGGGGGTGATAAATTGTCATTCCCGAAAGTTGTTGTCGGGAATCCATAAAAATATAGAACTTTGAATATCCCAAATTCTACATGTATGATTCGTAGCTAATATTCGAAAAACGGTGTAATTAATTTAATGCAAATCCTTTATCTTGCATCTGTCTGGCTTCATATAATTTCCTCAATTGTCTGGGTTGGAGGCATGTTTTTCCTCATACTCGTTCTCGTTCCGGTACTTCGGAGCCCTGAGTATCAAAGCATATTCTCAAAACTTTTTCTAAAGATCGGCCGCCGCTTCCGCAATGTAGGATGGATATCCCTTTTTCTTATCGTGCTTACAGGAATCATTAACCTTGCATTTCGAGGTTTTGGTCTTACCGATTTCTTGAGCGGCAGGATTTTCGCAGGCTCTTTCGGTCACGTTCTGCTTCAGAAGCTAATCTTGGTGGTGCTTATTCTCCTCATTAGCGTGGTCCATGATTTCTGGGTAGGACCAAGGGCAGTCGCTCTCATGAGAGGTGATCCCAAGTCCTCCGAAAGCCGGAAATATAGGCAAATTACCTCCTGGTTGGGACGGATTAATTTTATTCTGGCCATCCTTGTTGTTGCCCTTGCAGTATTACTGGTAAGAGGCGGGATATAGTGTGATTTTAAACCCTTTTACACTGAGCTTGCCGAAGTGTGAGCGTAGTCCGACATACATAAACGATTTCGATCAAGTGAGGAATCGGTCTCTATCCCCTAAAAGATATTCCCTAACTTTCTCGTCTAAATAACACCTACTGCCAAATTACGTATAGAAAGTTAAATAGGATGGCGTTAAAAACCTTATACGGGGTGTGGGTCGAATTATAAGGTTTAGCCGGAATATTGAACTTTTAGCGTAATTTATGTCCAGTCGGTGATTTTTGCTTCTTTTGATCACTCAAAAGAAGTTATAAGAACTAACCTTTACAGTTAAATATTTATAACAAGCTACTAGAAATAAATACCAAGTTCTGCAATAATCTTTATTAACATAAACACAATTTATCAGCTTGGAGGCGCTTTATGTCTGAAATCGGTGATTTCCTAAAGCATTACGCATTCGGTCATGTAGCTACCTCTCAGTTCTTGAACGGTCTTAAGTCCGAGATTCAGAATTCTCTTGATATAGACACCAACTCAATGATCGAATCCATTAAAAAAGAGGCCAAAGAGATTGAGCAATCAAATGCCTCGACTGTCGTTGACGCACCTTCACACGGTCATCTCGAGCTATGCTCTAGCATCTTGTCAGCTTACAATAATTTACTCCCCGTTATCGGTAGTAAAGAATCGACCTTCGAATTTATATCTACTGCCATGATAAAAGGAATTAATAATTTGTCGATGCGTACTTCTCTAACCCTGATGCTCGCTGCATGCAAAGGAAATCCGGATCGGCTTAAAGATATATTTAGCTGGCTCATGAAGCAATATGGCGCGACATTTGAATGGACCGCTCCACATAAAGAAACTGAGCAGGAAGACAGTTATGAGATAGAGATACAAAAGTGCTACTACTTTAATTTCTTCTCTTCTCACGATGTAGCATTTCTTACCCCTATACTTTGCCAGCTAGATTCACTGTGGTTTGAAATGGTAGACCCCGAAAAGCACGGTTTTTCCTTCGATAAATCCCGCTACCAAACCCAGGGCTACGGCGCCCCCAAATGCGTCTTCCCAATAGTTATGAAAAAGAATAACTCCTGATTCCTAGGCTTTATCTTGTTATTCTTAACCATGTCCTGAACTCGATTCAGAGTCTATTCAGAATCACGTTTTTTCCATTTGACTTTTTTTATCCCCCTTAGGAAAAGGGGGAATAAAGGGGGATTTATGTATTTCTCTTCTTTTCCCCCGACAAAGTGAATTGCCGTTCAAGTTCAATTAAATATTGCTTACGCCAAAGCCCGCCGCCATAACCCGTAAGAGCTCCATCCGCACCGATAACGCGGTGACATGGGATGACCAATGCAAGTTGATTCGCCCCGTTTGCGCGGGCTACAGCGCGGACCGCAGAAGGTCTTCCCACAGCTTTGGCAATTTCACCGTAACTACGAGTCTCTCCTACCGGAATCTGGCGGAGTTCATCCCATACAGTACGAGTGAAAGGGCTGCCGTGCAGCGCCACTGGAACATCGAACCCTGCGCTCTCGGCACGGAAATAAGCGCCAAGCTCGGCTTCAATTTGATCCGTTGGTGCAAAGCGGCCAATGCCAAGCTCGCCTTTTGAAAGATTCCATAGTTTTTTCAGTTCCGTGGGCAGAGCCTTACGGTCGGCAAACTCCAAAAGATGCAGCATATACTTGTCGCTAACCGCAATCATCGCCCCAATCGGAGTCTCAATCCAATCGGCCTTGAGAAGATCCTTCCCCTTAAGCCTGGAAGGGGGTTGCCCTAAGAGTCGTGCGAAGGCTGTCCGAAACCCGCTTGGCGATTCAAAACCAGCATCCCATTGAGCATCGATTACACGGCCTCCGTCCGAAAGTGTTTCAAATCCGCTGCGAATCCGAGATTGCCTGGCCATTTCAAGAAACGTCATTCCGAAATGACGTTTAAAACTGCGCCGTACTGTAGACGGATCAAAACCCAGTGCGATGATATTGGCTTCTTTCCATCTATATGAAAGGTCTTTTTCAAGCGCGTCCATAAGGGTTTTAATTGCCGGGTCAGCTTCAGCAGCAGGTCCGAGCGGATGACATCTCTTACACGGTCTAAAACCTGCCTCAATGCAAGCGGATACCGTGTCGAAAAACTTGCAATTCTCCGGCTTTGGTTTGCGTGCCGGACAAGTTAAACGGCAAAATATCCCGGTCGAGATCACACCGACATAGGCCTGCCCGTCATAGCTCATATCCCGTGCAACAAGGGCTTTATACAATGCCTCGTGATTTGGATGTTGAAATAACATGATCTTATAATAGCATGTCTTAAATGAGTTGTCCGTCGCAAATCGGGCGTCTATTCTTTTTAATAATTCTCGGGACTGATGAAGATTAATGAAGTACGATATGCGCTCCAACAAGCGACAGAGCCAATATAATGCCAAAATGCAGCACACTCCTGTGCGATACTTCAAATAATCTCTCCTGAGGCAGCCTGAACCCGTTCTTAAGTATCGTGGGTACGGCAATAATAAAAAACCCAATTACAATTACCCATGAAGTCCTGACAAAATAGTTCATCTCAGGAAGTAGAGTTTGAAACCCGTAAGTAATAATTACGCTCAGCAGCATTGTGAACAGCAC
>DEIM01000047.1:514-9394 GCA_002352485.1 Candidatus Dadabacteria bacterium UBA2774 | reverse complement strand
GACTAAAGATAACGAGCCTAAAGCGCCGTAAATTAACCTAAGGAGGATTTATCAATGACTAGAATATTAGGAGTGATTTTAGGTATTACACTAGGCATTGCTATGTTCGCTCATACTGCTCTGTCGGCGGATGTTTATGAAGTAGTGAATGACAATATCTCAGAAAAAGAAGGCGTATACTGCGAGATTAACGAAGTAAAGCTGTTCGCTCTTTCCGCGGAAGACTGTCAAAAGGCAGGCGGAGCGGTCACGCACACAGTTAAAACGACTGTAGAGCCAATAGATTCCGATAAGGAATAATTTAAAATTTGCTGGACTAAGCATCTTTACTTGATAATCTATTTTTTCAGCTAATTATGAGATACCTAACTTTAATTGCGACAGTAGCTCTGTGCATATTTATATTTAATGAATCCGTCTTGGCAGCAAGCGGTGAAAACACATATGTGTTTGCCGTATCGGCATGTCCGCCCTGGAAAACGAAACAGCTCCAACCGCATGCCCATGACATAGCCAATGCCTGCAAGAATGATGTCCATGTATTTACCTCAAGCGTTAAAAAAGCCCTCAATGTTCCCTCTGAGAATGTTTTTACTCTGGTTGATGAGCAAGCTACTTATCAGGGGCTAAAAGAGGGATTAAAAAAGCTTGCCGGTACTGTCTCTGAGGACTCAAGAATTATCATGCTCTTTAATTTTCACGGCGATCTTTCAGACATAAACCAAACGGACAAGCCTGTGCAAGACGAGGTTCTTGTTCTCTGGACCCAGGAGAAACCTTTTACCATGCTGAGCGCGCTTGCACTAAAGCAGTGGATTTCGGCAAGTGAGTTGAGAGTGATGATTGATAAAGTCCTTGCCGACGAGATTGTAATTTCTGTAGACGCCTGCCACGCAGGCGAAGCCCTGCCTGATATTCTGAAGAAACACACAAGGGGCAAGGGTTGGCACGGACGTGAGGCTGTAATAATGTCATCAAAAGCAGACCAGTTCTCTTATTTTGACAGGGGCGGTGCAAACGGCCTATTCACATTAAAACTATCCGAGTCTATAGCTTCGGGCTCGTCCACGCTGCAAGAAGCTTTTGAAAATGCGGCAGCTGAGACAAGCAGCTATATAGATTCTGATGTAAATCAGAAAGAATGCTCTGAGATGCTCTGGAAGACCCTTAATATAAGAAAACGCTGTGAGCAGACTCCGTTTACATACGACCCCTCTGAATTACTTTTATCAATCAAGCTAAATTCCGCCAAATAGTTGCAACCTATTCAAGTTATTTGATAAATGCTTATTCTGTGCGCTAATTAGTATCTGCATGAGTCCTATTGTATAATGGAGAAATCAAGGTTTTAGGAGGAAATATATGAGAATAATTTTGATGGTGGTAGGAGCTTTGTAATTTTTTATGCCTCTGTATTTGTATGCTGAAACTGATAGTCAGCTTAGAGCGGAAATCCTGGGAGAGCAGGGCGGTAAATCAATAGCTGTGGATCATAGCGAGTACCAGCCGGAGAAGGCGAAGGAAGAATGCAGGGCATTATTTCATTCCCTTTGGGAAGAGCATTTTAAGGAAATGGGGTTTGAGACCGGTCCGGACGTAGTCGACAGCTATGTAGCCGGTTGCATGAAAAAATATAACAAAAAATTCGGGAAATAAGTTCTGATTAAAAAAAGTGGCGGGCGATGGGGGATTTGAACCCCCGCCCCCGTAGATTCTCTGTCATTTTTTTACCGCTTCTACTTCCAGGTATTCCGCTTGAAGCGTCGTTGTTCCATTCGTGTCGGTGTTGTGATTTGAAAACACCGTCTCAAGCCCCCGTCTTAAAGAATCCCTTCCCTGCTCGTCTAATGATCCGTAGGCTTTTTCCGTAGGTCCGTAGAAATCAAAGAAGAACTGTACCAGCTCTGCCGGCTCAAACGGATAGGTCCAGAGCGGATAATTTTTTCTAGTCAGTTTTAAGGAGTCGATCCCGTCCAGAAATCTTTCTCTGACGGTTTTCTCATCTCCCCAAAGTACCGGTGGTGCTACGCCAGGGGGCGGAGGTGCGTGCTTTCCTATTTCTTTGAACATATGTCCGACCATCCCTTCGGGCGTCCAGTTCACCATCAGTATCCTGCCTCCGGACTTGCACACTCTCAGAAACTCGCTCGCCACTTTCTCCGGCTGAGGCGCGAACATCGCTCCAACAATAGTCGCAACGACGTCAAAGGAATTATCTTCATACGGCAGGCTCTCCGCGTCGCCTTCGTCGAATTGAGCATCCAATCCTTCCTGCTCTGCCCTATTCCTGGCAAAAGCGATCCAGTTTGGTGATATATCCACGCCCGTTACCTTTACGCCAGCTCTAGCAGCAGGGATCGATATCTGTCCTGAGCCGCAAGCGACGTCGAGCATAGTCTCACCAGGTGCAATATTCCATCCGTTTAAAATCTCGATAGCTCCCGGTTCCATATAGGTAGCAAACTTCCCGTAATCGCCTGCGTTCCAAGCGTTTCTCATTTTTACTTTTATTTCATCTATATTTGGTATATTGCTCATTTTTACTGCCTCCTTTTTTGTTTTATATTTTTTCAGCGACCGCATATATGACGTTTGTATCGACCGCTGTCACATTGTTTTTATCCACCCATCTTAAATTAGATTCTCTCACTCTATCTTGCTCGTCCTGCATGAGCTGGTCTATTGTCCACCTGAGCCCTGATCCGAGCGCAATAGTCCACCAGTCCTCAGCGCTCTCTATGGGCTGCTTTCCTTCTTCTGGCTCAACGGTGATATTAGTTGTTCCCGCATCTTCCATCAGCTTTTTAAGTGACTCAGGTTTGGAAATTCTGTCCCAGGGATTAAAAGCACAGTAAAGCTCCGGGTTCACGCTCTTAACAGCATTCTTCCAATTGTTATAAACAGGCTCAAATAAGTCATGACCCCATGTAGTGACGGCGAGCTTCCCGCCGGGTTTTACCTTCCGCCATAATTCTCTTACCTGCTCTTCCATATCGGGCATGAAGAATATGGCGAATACGCACACAACAGCGTCAAAGGATTCGTCCTTGTAAGCAAGCTCCGACATATCGCCTAACACAAACTCTGTGTTACAGAGATTAAGCTCCCAAGCTTTTATCCTGGCAAGCTTGAGCATATTCTCTGAGATATCTATCCCCGCAACCTTTCCAGTACAGCCCACAATCTCTCCTGCTGGAAGAGCCGACGCCCCGGTTCCGCATGCAACATCTAAAACCTTTGACCCCGGGTCAAGGGATAATCTCTCGACCGTTTTCCTGCCGTACTTTGCCCAGAAGGCAAGCGGGCTGTTGTCGAAACAGTCTGCTGCTGCATTATAAGTGTCTCTCGCTTTAATTTTTGCTTCTATATTTGGGCTACTCATTAATATTCTCCTATTTGAATTACAGGGCGTAAGCTTAACTGAATTTAACTCACGCCCCGTATGAAAGCGTTACAGGCTGACGCCGAATACCAAAAGCGTAGGTTCATCATTGTCAGCCGCCTTGGCCGTTTGATCACGGCCTGTACCCTTCTTTACAGGGCTCAGGTAGAAGCTCATTGGGTTTGTTTCAACTTCCCCGCCACTTATCTCAGTAGTAATATCTTGAGCTGTCGGACTACTCAGATAGATACCCATATAGTCCGAGGCGAAGGATGAGTTTGAAAACCCAAGTGCTAATCCTAATGCGGTAATTGCTACTAACTTCTTCATTTGTCTTACCTCCTAATGATTTATTTGCTTATACTAAATTGCAAGAGGTGTGCCAAAGTTGTGGAATTGTATAATATTCAATGATATGGGGCGGATATAGCTATAGTGGGCAGGGTTTGAATGTAGCGTTATCTCGCTACTAGCGAAATGCCGTTAGCATAATGGGTGAGTTTTCGATAGAAAGAGTTAAATCTGCCTACTTAAGTTAGATTTTATCTTCTTTGGTTATACCAAATGATTTTATCTTCGAATTGAGTGTTGAAGTCGGTAGGCCCAGTAGTGCCGCTGCGCCCTTTTCGCCCGCTATTTTCCAGTCGGTCTTGTTAAGTGCGCGGATAATATTTCTTTTCTCGAGTTCCTTAAGCTCCGTGTCCGACATAACGTTTTCATTGTTTGTATCCGGTGATGAAGTAGTTCGTGTGTCAGTTCTTACATCAGTGCTCGGAAGCGCCCGGTCTAGATTTATCTTGCCGTCTACAGATGTAATCACAGCGCGCTCTATTACATTTTGAAGCTCCCTCACATTACCTGGCCAGCTGTAAGCTTTAAGGCGGTTAAGCTCTTCCTTGGTCATAGGATAAATGGTGAACCCGTTTCTTTTTGAGAATTTTTCAATGAATGCGTTTGCTAAGTTTTCTATATCCTGAGCTCTTTTCCTAAGCGGTGGTACTACGATCTGAAAAACGTTTAGTCTGTAATAAAGGTCCTCTCTGAATTTCCCTTCGTTCACTTCCTTAAGTAAGTCACGGTTCGTAGCCGCTATCACCCGCACATCCACGCTCTCGGTTTTAGAGCTTCCCACAGGTTCAAACTCTCCTTCCTGAAGCACCCTGAGTAACTTTGACTGAAGGTCTATCGGTAGCTCACCTATCTCGTCCATGAATATTGTCCCGCCGTCCGCAACTTTAAAACGCCCCTCCCTCTTTCGTGTCGCCCCGGTAAATGCTCCCTCTTCGTGACCGAAGAACTCGCTCTCTATAAGGCTTGATGGAATGGCTGGGCAGTTTACTTTAATAAATGGTTTTTCGGTTCTCGGGCTCAGTGAGTGTATTGACCTTGCTATCAACTCTTTCCCTGTACCCGTCTCACCCGAGATCAAGACAGTCGCCTGAGTGGCTGCTACCTTTTTCACGTCGCTCAGGACTCTCATTAGCGCCTCGCTCTCACCTATAATCCCATCAGACTCGGTTAGCGATTTTAGCTCTTCTCTAAGGTATTCCGATTCCGTGGTGAGCGAGCGAATTTTCTGCTCCGCCTGAAGACGTTCATTCACGTTCCTAAGTATTAATGTGAAAAATTCCTGATTATCCATCTCGAATTTAGAGATAGTTGCCTCAGCCGGGAACTCATCGCCTATTTCTGTAACAGCGGTAATGCCACCAGGGATCCAGATAAACTTTTCGCCTTCAGGGCGCTCCTCTAAATGCTCGGTTAAATGCAGCAGTTTCTCGCTGCTTTTCTTTGTAAGAAGCTGGTTAAACATCCTGCCCAGGAACTTATCTCCTTTTGCCCCAAACAGTTTTTCAGCCGCCGTGTTTAATCTTGTAATTTTGTAGTCACAGTCAAGCTCCACAATAGCGTCCATCGCGCTGTCAAAGAGCCGCCTCAGCTTCTCTTCCCTTTCCCGGGTTTCTTTCTCCGCGCGAAGGCGGCGCATCTCGGCGCTCGCGCGGTTAGCGAATATCCTGAAAATATTAAACACTTCCTGATCTTCCGGAATGGGCTCTGTGTCGATTACAGACAGGTGGCCGAGAATTCTTCCGTCAATATCTTCGAACGGGATGCCTAAATAGCTCACAGCATTTGTATTTCTGAAGTCTTTTAACTCAGGGTTTCCTTTATACTTGTCGAACAAATTGTCCCTTATATGCACAAGGCGCTTCTCAGTCACGACTGTCTCACACGGCGTACCCACTACAGGGTATTCGAAGTTATCTATCCAGCTCTCGCCTATATAAAATGCCTTGGCGCGCATTCTCTTCTCATCCTCAAAATACTCGGTCACCCATGCGGCGGTAGTGTTAAGTACCTCTGAGAGGTTCTTCACAAGTGATACAAAAAAATTCTGCCCTATCTCTGCCGAAGTACTGTCCAGAATTGCGAGAATAGCCTCATTCTCCTGAGTACTGCCGAGAGGTTTTGTTTTCTTTGCCATCAATAATAGAATAAAATTATTTCAGATTCTTATCAAATACATTTAATCCCGGCATGGCTAGATAAGTTAATTCTGCCTACAAATTAGTTCTCAATTGCTTCTTATTGTATAATGAGAATATCAAGGCATTTGGAGGGAATGGATGAAAATAATTCTTCTAACAATAGTCGCTTTATTGTTGTTCATGCCTATGCACTTGCAAGCAGAGACCGATAGTCAGCTAAGAGCGGAAATCCTGGGAGAGCAGGGCGGTAAGGCAATAGCTGTTGATCATAGCGAGTACCAGCCGGAGAAGGCAAAGGATGAATGCAGGGCATTATTTCATTCCCTTTGGGAAGAGCATTTTAAGGAAATGGGGTTTGAGACCGGTCCGGATGTTGTAGATAGCTATGTAGCCGGTTGCATGAAAAAATATAACAAAAAATTCGGGAAGTAAGTTTCGTTTATAAACAATGGCGGGCGATGGGGGATTCGAACCCCCGACCTCTGGCTTCGGAGGCCAGCGCTCTAATCCACTGAGCTAATCGCCCCGGTCGGTTATTTCTTAGGAAGTGGGAGCCTAAGCTCCTTCATTACGGCCTGCATGTCTTCCCAGGCGGGTTTCTTAAAATGAGGATTCCGAAGTAGCGCCGCAGGGTGGTAGGTTACCATAAGTTTCGTTCCGCTGTAGCTGTGAAACTTTCCTCTCAAGCTGCCCAAGCTGTTCTTTGTTCTCAGTATCGACTTTGCTGCAGTCGCTCCAAGACATACTATTACTTCAGGTTTAATAGTGCGAATCTGCTTAAACAGGAACTGCTCACAAGTAGACATTTCATCTGGCTCGGGGGTTCTGTTGTTGGGCGGGCGACACTTCACGACGTTACAGATATATACGTCTTCTCTGGTGAGTCCCATTGCCTCGATAATTTTGGTTAACAGTTGCCCGGATCTTCCCACAAACGGTTTACCCTGCATATCCTCGTCCCTACCCGGCCCTTCTCCCACAAATACCAGCTTCGCCTTCGGGTTCCCGGCTCCGAATACCAGATTGGTTCTACCTTCATGGAGCTGACACCTGGTGCAATCCCCAATTTCCTCTCTGATTTCCTCAAGAGTCATAGTCTTCGAACCGTCAAAAAGCGTCGAGGGCTCTTCTATTGTTATGATATCTTCGTTCGTGCTCATTTTGCTCTCTGGCTCAGGATTTTTACTTTGTTTTCTCTCTTCATTCTTTACAGGCTCACTTTTTTTCTTTATGCCTCTGAATACACTCTTTATTCCCATATCTTTTTGAAACCTTAGATACGTTGCAAGCTCAGAAACAATCTCTTCAAGTTCGTTATTTTTATTACTCATCCTATTGCTCCCTAATATAATACAAGACCGCATAATATCAAAACCGGTGCGCTATAGAATCTGAATCTTTGTGTGTACCTTGAGTTTCTTCCAAATAAATCTATCCTAATACAAATTTCCAAACAGGCGAATACACCATGAAAGAGAGCTATAACGCACAAGATATAGAAAATAAATGGCGGAAGTACTGGGATGATGAGGATCTATACACAGTCTCAATTGATCAGGATAAAGAGAAATACTATGTGCTAGAAATGTTTCCCTATCCTTCAGGGCGTATACACATGGGCCACGTACGTAATTATACGATCGGCGACGTAATAGCCCGTTACAAAAGGACCACAGGTCTGAACGTCATACACCCAATAGGCTGGGACGCTTTCGGTCTCCCTGCTGAGAACGCGGCAATTGAGCGCGGTGTACACCCTGCGAAATGGACCTATCAGAATATCTCTCAGATGAAGGAGCAGCTAAAACTCCTCGGATTCAGCTACGACTGGTCAAGAGAAATAGCCACGTGCGACCCCACTTACTACAAATGGGAGCAGATGGTTTTTACACATATGTTCAGACAGGGTCTCGCTTATCAGAAATCTACTACTGTCAATTGGTGCCCTTCGTGTGAAACCGTGCTCGCAAACGAGCAGGTAGAGGACGGGCTTTGCTGGCGCTGCGGCTCTGAAGTCGAGCTCAAGGAAATGAACGGCTGGTTTTTTAAAACTACGGAATACACCCAGGAGCTTCTCGATTGGGCCGATAAGTTAAAATCAGGCTGGCCTGAAAGAGTGCTCTCCATGCAGAAAAACTGGATTGGCAAAAGCACCGGTGCTGAAATCGAATTTCCTCTTGTTGACCCGATTGCTGGTGAATCTAGTCTGAAAATATTTACTACCCGACCCGATACCGTTTACGGAGTGACATACATGAGCATTGCTCCCGAGCATCCTCTTGCCGAGCAATTGATAAAAGGAAAAGCAGAGGAGAAGGAAGCGCTTTCTTTTATAAACAGGGTTAAAATGGAAAGCAATTTAGAGAGGATTGGAGAAGGGGCGAAAAAGGAAGGCATTTTCACGGGCTCATACTGCGTTAACCCTTTTACAGGTGATGAGATTCCGATATATATCGCAAACTTCGTACTGGTAGAATACGGCACGGGAATAATTATGTGCGTACCCGCGCACGACCAGAGAGATTTTGAATTCGCCACCGAATATGGTCTTCCTATCAGGATTGTGATATCTCCAGAGGGTCAGGATCTGAACACCGGTGATATGACAGAGGCCTATGAGGAGCCCGGTATGATGGTCAACTCGGGCGAATTTACGGGACTCCCGTCAACAGAGGGCAAAGAAAAGGTCATCGAATACTCCGAGCAAAAAGGAATCGGTAAAAAACAGATCAACTTCAGACTGAGAGACTGGGGAATATCCCGTCAGCGCTACTGGGGCACGCCGATTCCTATCATTTACTGTGACACATGCGGTGCTGTTCCGGTCCCGGATGAAGACCTCCCTGTAGAGCTACCGCTCGATATTGAATTCACAGGCAAAGGCGGATCACCTCTCTCAAAAGTAGATAGCTTCGTCAATGTAAGCTGCCCCGAATGCGGATCGCAGGCCAAGCGCGAGACCGATACGATGGATACCTTTGTAGAGTCCTCATGGTATTTCCTCCGCTA
>DEIM01000047.1:0-427 GCA_002352485.1 Candidatus Dadabacteria bacterium UBA2774 | reverse complement strand
ATAGAGCACGCAATACTTCATCTCCTATATGCCAGGTTCTTCACAAAATCCCTGAGGGACCTCGATATGTGCGATCTGGACGAGCCCTTCACCAACCTCCTGACCCAGGGAATGGTAATTAAAGATGGAGCAAAAATGTCAAAGTCCCTCGGAAATGTAGTAGACCCGGACGATATGATAAAGATTTACGGCGCGGACACTGTAAGACTCTTTATGCTTTTTGCGGCGCCCGTTAAAAAGGACCTTGACTGGAGCGAAGAGGGTGTCGAAGGAGCTTTCAGATTCCTTAACCGACTCTGGAGACTCATACACGAGTCCATGCCTAATATACAAGGCCGGCATGGCAAGTCCCCCGAAGTAGATAAGTTATCGGGAGGCGCCAAAGAGCTTCTCACAAAAGTGCATAAGACCATAAAGAAGGTCACTG
>DEIM01000079.1:7139-10014 GCA_002352485.1 Candidatus Dadabacteria bacterium UBA2774 | reverse complement strand
CGGAAGGCATACGCCGTTTTTCCCAGGATACCGACCGCAGTTTTACTTAAGAACAACGGATGTAACGGGTTCAATAGTGCTGCCAGAGGGAGTGGAGATGGTAATGCCCGGGGATAACATAAACATGGATGTAGAGCTTATAGCACCTGTAGCGATGGAAGAGCAGCTGCGCTTCGCAATAAGGGAAGGCGGAAGAACTGTCGGTGCTGGTGTTGTTACTAAAATCACGGAGTAAAAATTAGGTATTTAGATTTACGTGTAGTAAGACCGGATTAGGCTAAGTACATTAAATTGTTTTCTTTTTGGGGTGTATACAAAACTTTTGTAGTGTATGCATTATAAAGTAGTAATATAAAAGGAATTGTTATATGAGTCGTGCTGCGAAAATAAGAATAAAATTAAAATCGTTTGATCACAGATTGCTTGACCGCTCTTCTGTGGAGATTGTAGACACCGCAAAGAGGACGGGCGCGAGAGTTGCGGGCCCGGTACCGTTGCCCACGCATATTAGTCGTTATTGTGTTCTCCGTTCTCCTCATGTAGATAAAAATTCAAGAGAGCACTTTGAGGTAAGGACGCATAAGAGGCTTGTAGACATACTAGAGCCTACACAACAGACAATCGATGCGCTCATGAAGCTGGATTTAGCTTCCGGCGTTGAAGTTGAAATAAAATTAAACGGATAAATGGTAATGATTGAAGGATTAATTGGTAAAAAATTAGGTATGACCGAAATATTTCAAGACGACGGCACCGTTGTAATAACTACGGTTGTTGAAGCTGGTCCGTGCTACGTGCTTCAGAAAAAAACCCAAGAGAAAGACGGCTATGAAGCCCTTCAGTTGGGTTTTCAAGAGCTAAAGCCGGGAAGGGCGGATAAGCCCACGCTGGGGCATTTTAAGCGAGTAGGTGTCGCGCCCCAGAGGCATGTGATGGAGTTTGGGGGCGCGCTCGAAGAATACAACGAGGGCGATCAGGTTAATGCTGATATATTCAGCGAAGGCGATGTAGTCGATGTAGCAGGAACATCCAAGGGTAAAGGGTTTTCCGGTACCATGAAGCGTCACGGGTTCAGCGGTCAGCCGGCATCTCACGGTGGTATGGCTCACAGAAGGCCGGGTGGTATAGGGCAGGCTTCTTATCCAGGTAAAGTGTGGAAAGGAATCAAGATGGCAGGCCAGATGGGAAATGAGAGAGTGACTGTTCAGGGGCTAAAGATTGTAAAGGTGGATGTGGAAAAGAATTTACTGTTGATTAAAGGCTCAGTGCCAGGTCCTAACGGTGGCATATTAGTTATAAAGAATACTACAAAAGGAAGTGGTGATCGTGCCTCAGCTTGATTTATTCGACATGAAAAAAAGCAAGGTGGGAAGTGTAGAGCTTCTACCTGAGATATTCGAGGCTCCGGTAAAAAAACACCTCCTGCACTCGGTTGTAAACTGGCAGCTTGCTAAAAAACGTGCAGGCACATCTTCTACGAAAACCAGGGGTGAAGTGAGCGGCGGAGGCGCAAAACCATGGAAGCAAAAGCACATGGGACGAGCGCGTGCCGGGAGTTCTAGGTCGCCAATTTGGAGAAAGGGCGGCATTGTGTTCGGACCTAAGCCAAAAGACTGGTCTTATACTATTAATAAAAAGACGAAGCGAAACGCACTCATTAGCGCCCTGTCGCAAAAATATAGCGAAGGCTTTTTAGTGGCGCTTAACGAAATTACCCTACCTGAAATTAAAACTAAAAATGTAGCTGAATTAGTTCAAAAATTCGAGCTTAAATCAGCGCTGATAATCGTTGCATCAGATAATGATAATTTGATGAAATCAGCCAGAAATATTAAAAATATTAAGGTTCTTAAGGTGGATGGTATAAACGTATATGACATCCTAAAATTCGATACTCTAGTTATGACTGAGGAATCTCTCGCACAAGCGCAGGAGGCGTTATCACATTGAAAGACCCAAGACAAATAATAAAGCGCCCTCTGGTTACTGAGAAAGCATCCGATGCGAAAGAGGCTGACTGGTATGTCTTCTCGGTAGACAAGCGCTCTAATAAAATCGAGATCAAAAACGCAATTGAAAAAATATTCAACGTAAAAGTAGACAAGGTCAGGACTCTTGTTACGGCAGGTAAAGTCGTAAAGAGATTCGGACGGCCAGCGGGGAAAAGGCCCTCAATTAAGAAGGCGTATATAAAGTTGAGGGAAGGGGCAATAGAGTTCTTTGAGGGAGTTTGATTATGGGTATTAGAAAATTCAATCCTACAAGTCCGGGCAGAAGATTTATGTCGGGGTCCGATTTTGCGGACGTAACTACAGATAAGCCACATAAGCCTCTTGTTGCGCCCAATAAGCAAAAGGCCGGCCGTAACTCTCAAGGGAGAATTACAAGTTTTCAGAGGGGCGGCGGTCACAAACGTCAGTATAGAATAATTGACTTCAAGAGGGATAAGTTCGGAATACCGGCAAAGATAGCTTCGGTTGAATACGACCCGAACCGCTCGTCTAGGATTGCTCTTCTTCATTACGCAGATGGTGAAAAAAGATATATAATCGCGCCTGACGCAGTAAAGGTGGGCGACACGGTAATGTCGGGTGAGAGTGCTGAAATAGCAACAGGAAACGCACTGCCCATAAGGAATATCCCTGTTGGTAACACTGTACATAATATAGAGATCAAGCCAAAAGGCGGAGGCAAGCTCGCGAGAGCTGCCGGCGCATCGGCTCAGATCGTCGCCAAGGAAGGGGACTATGCTCAGCTAAAAATGGCCTCGGGTGAGATACGCATTATTCACCAAAACTGCATGGCCACACTTGGCAGAGTCGGAAATACCGAGCATGAGCTTGTAGTGTTCGGAAAGGCCGGTAGAAAGCGTCAC
>DEIM01000079.1:0-6983 GCA_002352485.1 Candidatus Dadabacteria bacterium UBA2774 | reverse complement strand
TACGGAATGGATTAAATATAGGAAACTATTATGCCGAGATCGAATAAAAAAGGACCGTTTGTAAACGAAAAACTGCTTAAGAAGATAGAAGCGGAAAAGAAATCCGGAGACCCGCGTATTATTAAAACGTGGTCAAGGAATTCCATGGTTACGCCTGATATGATAGGGCTTACGTTCGCGGTACATAACGGGAGGAAGTTTATTCCCGTATATGTAACCGAGTATATGGTCGGACATAAATTAGGCGAGTTTTCTCCAACGCGTACCTTCTCGAGTCATGCAGGGGATAAGAAAGCGAAAATGGGTAAGGGTAGATAAATGGGGACGGAGGCGAGCGTTTCACCGCGATGTCNNGGGAATTAATCAGAGGACGGAGGCTGGGGGCCGCGAGTGAACGTAGTATGTGGGCTAGGGCAGGAATAAAATCAAGAAGACAGAATGAGCGTCGGATCGCATCTACCTGTAAATTTGGTAAAAAGCATTTTGAGTTAAATAAAATTTAGTGTGAGTGAAATATAATATGGTATCGCAAGCAATAAAAAAATATTACAGACAATCGCCTAAGAAAGTGGGCCTGGTACTTGATCTTATAAGGGGTGTGGGTGTAGAGCATGCATTTTCGACCCTCTCCACTCTAAGAAAGCGCTCGGCACCAGATATAGCCAAAATTCTCAAATCCGCTGTAGCAAACGCTTCTGAAAAGGGCCACAGTGACACAGAGACTCTATATGTAAAAGAGGCTTATGCCTGCAAAGGCCCAATGCTAAAACGTATTAGGGCTAGAGCTATGGGAAGGGCTACATCAAGGAAGAGAAGAATGAGTCATATAACTATAGTGCTTGAAGAAAGGGGGCTATAAATTGGGTCAGAAAGTTTGCCCTATAGGGCTTAGATTAGGAATAACGAAAACATGGGACTCAAAGTGGTTTGCTGAGAAAAGAAAATATTCAGACCTCCTACATGAGGATTTGAAAATCAGGAACCTTATTAAGAAGGATTTTTATCAGGCTGCTATTTCCAAGATCGAGCTTGAGCGTGCGGCGTCTGAAAGGGTAAGGATTATTATCAATTCAGCGCGACCCGGAATGATCATAGGAAGAAAGGGGCAGGAGATCGAGTCTCTAAGACAAAGGCTTTCCAAAATGACCGGTAAGGATATTTATTTGGATATCCGGGAAGTGAAACGCCCTGAGATTGACGCTCAGCTGGTGGCTGAGAACGTAGCGCTTCAGATCCAAAGAAGGATCGCGTTCAGGCGTGCCATGAAAAGAGCGATCGCTTCAGCTATGCGTCTTGGAGCTCTTGGAATAAAGATCATGGTTTCCGGCCGCCTCGGAGGGGCTGAGATCGCAAGAAAAGAATGGTACAGAGAAGGCAGAGTACCTCTTGCCACACTGAGAGCGGATATAGATTACGGGCTTGCCGAATCTAAAACGACATACGGAATAATAGGAATCAAAGTCTGGATATTTAAAGGTGAAGTACTTGAGAAGAAACATAGACAACTTACTTAACGGTGATAAATAATGTTACAACCTTCGCGTACTAAATACAGGAAACTGTTTAAAGGAAGAATAAGAGGAAAGGCTACTAAAGGGGCTTCACTTGCCTTTGGTGAGTTCGGACTTCAGTCGCTTGAGTGTGGAAAGCTGACATCGAGGCAGATTGAGGCTGCTCGTATTGCCATCACTCGCCATGTGAAAAGAGGGGCAAAGCTCTGGATCAGAGTATTCCCGCACAAGGCGATAACTAAAAAGCCTGCTGAAACCAGGATGGGTAAGGGAAAAGGCGATGTCGACAGTTATGTGGCTCCGCTTAGAAGGGGAACCATGATATATGAGATCAGCGGACTTACAGAGGAGCTTGCCAAAGAGGCTTTCAGGCTTGCATCACATAAGCTCCCGGTGAAAACGCGCATGGTGACACGTGAACAGGGGGACATACTCCGATGAAAGCGAGCGAGCTGAGAGAACTGACGGAACAAGAGATAACGAAACAAAAAAATGAGCTCTCTGAAGAGCTCTTTAATTTGAAGATTCAGGTTGCAACACAACAGACTACGAATGTGGCCAGGATAAAAAAGCTCAGAAGAGACTTGGCCCGAGTGCACACAGTGATAAAAGAAAAGGAACTTGCCCTGAGGGAGAAAGAGTAATAATGCCAAGAGGTATATATAAATCCAGAATCGGGACTGTGGTGAGCGATAAAATGGATAAAACCGTTGTCGTGAACGTAATTCAGATTAAAAAGCATCCGCGCTACACTAAGGCAATTAAAAGAAATACTACTTTTAAGGCTCATGATGAAAGTGAGAACTGCCAGGTAGGGGATAAAGTATTAATAATCGAGACAAAGCCCTCGAGCAAGACCAAAAGGTGGAGAGTGAGTAAGATTCTCGAGCGCTCTAAGATGGTAGAGGCAGAAAAGGCAGAGTCTGAATCGAAACTTGCAGAGGAAGAGGCCGAAATTACAGGCAGCAAGCTCGAAGCAGCGGAGCCTGAAGTAGAAAACGTTGAAGCAGTACAAGCTTCTGAGCCACAAGCCGCAAGTGAAGCAGCTGAAGAAAATGAATCCGAAGCCATAGAGGCAGAAGAGCCAGAGGATAAAGGAGGACAGGCAGAGTGATTCAATCAACCACTTATCTGGACTCCGCCGATAATACAGGGGCGAAGAGACTCTTCTGTATTAAGGTGCTCGGAGGATCGGGCAGAAAGTATGCAAGGCTCGGCGATGTTGTTGTTGTGTCGGTAAAAGAGGCGATACCGAATGCAAAAGTTGATAAAGGAGCTATATACAAAGCAGTGATAGTGCGCACCAGAAAAGAACAGAGACGAACCGACGGATCTTATGTGAGGTTCGATAATAATGCGGCTGTATTAGTAGACAAAGAGAACGAGCCTATGGGAACCCGTGTATTCGGACCAATTGCCCGTGAGCTCCGTACGAAAGGGTTTATGAAGATTATTTCACTAGCGCCGGAGGTTGTGTAAAATGGCAGTTAGAGGCAGCGGAGTATCCAAAAACAGAGGCAAATTACATATAAAAACGGGTGATACCGTTTATGTAGTTTCAGGAAAAGAAAAAGGTAAAAGCGGTAAGGTAACAAAGCTCTTAAGAGCTAAGAACAGGGCAATAGTTGAGAAGTTGAACATGGTAAAACGCCATGAAAAAGCGAGCCAGCAAAATCCGACAGGTGGAATAGTCGAAAAAGAGGCCTCGATGCATATATCTAACCTGATGGCCTATGACCCCTCGGAAGGAGGGCCTGTGCGCATTGGTCGTAAAGTGCTGGGGAGTGGAGAAAAGGTCCGCTACAGCAAAAAGAGCGGGGAGGAGATAGGTTAATAATGACTACTAGATTAAAGGACTTTTACAAAGATAACGTGTCTCCAGCGCTGATGGAAAAGTTTTCTTATACAAACTCTATGCAGGTTCCAAAAGTTCAAAAAATTGTATTAAATATGGGGCTCGGAAAGTTGACTGACGCGGGAAAGAATAAAAAGGTTATAGAAGAAGCGCAGGCTGAGATCGGACAGATTACAGGTCAGATGCCTGTAGTTACGTTAGCGAGAAAGTCGATTGCCGGGTTTAAGCTCCGTGACGGTGTGCCGATAGGGTGCATGGTTACTCTAAGAGGGCGCAATATGTACGAGTTTCTCGACCGTTTAATTAACCTCGCGCTCCCAAGAGTACGTGACTTCAGGGGAGTTTCGGCAACGGCGTTTGATGGAAGAGGAAATTATACTCTAGGGCTAAAAGAGCAGATCATTTTCCCTGAAATTGATTACAGCAAAGTGCAGAACGTAAAAGGCATGAATATAACAATAAACACCTCCGCAAATACGGATGAGGAAGCAAAAGGGCTATTGGAAGAATTTGGAATGCCGTTTGCAAAATCTTAGGAGAGAGGGCATATGACTAGAAAAGCGTTAATGGAAAAATTCAGGAAAGAGCCCAAGTTTAAAGTCCGGGCAGGAAATCGCTGTCCTTTGTGCGGCAGACCCAGAGGGTATATGCGGAAGTTCGATATGTGCAGGCTCTGCTTCAGAAACCTGGCAAGCTTTGGAAAGATACCTGGTGTTAGGAAAGCAAGCTGGTAAAATCAGCTCGTAATAAAATAACAGGAATATTAAAGATAAGAGGCATAAGTTTATGACAGACCCAATTGCAGATATGTTAAGCCGGATACGAAATGCTATTATAGCGGGGCATAAGACTACTCTGGTTCCGCTCTCGAAGCTAAAAGTCGAGGTTGCCAGAATACTTAAAGAGCAGGGGTATATAAAGGACTACAGCATTACAGAAGAAAAGAAAGTGCCTCAGATAAAAGTTAATATCGCTTATACATCTGAAAAAGAGAGTGTTATCAAAGAGATACAAAGGATAAGTAAGCCCAGCCGCAGGATATATGTGGATAAGGGGGAAATCCCCCGCATAAAAGGTGGACTGGGAATCTGTATACTTTCCACTTCTAAAGGGATTATGACAGGCACTGAAGCCAGAAACCAGGGCATCGGTGGTGAGCTTATCTGTTCTGTATTGTGAGGGAGAATTAATGTCACGAATTGGTAGAAAACCTATAGCAGTCCCCGATGGGGTAAAAATAAGCTTCAAAAACGGCCATGTGGATGTTGAGGGCGGAAAAGGGAAGCTCGCATGGGATATTCCCCAAGGGATTGAAGCTAAGGTTGAAGAAAATAATATAGTTGTAGAAAGAATAAATGATGAGAAGAAAATAAAGGCTCTTCATGGGCTTACACGCTCTATACTGTCAAACATGGTGACAGGTGTGAGTGAGGGATTCACGCGTACTCTTGATATTGTCGGAGTGGGTTATAGGGCAGAGCTCATCGGAAAAGGCACGATTAAATTCAACCTCGGGTATTCAAACCCCGTTGAATTTTCTCTACCTTCCAGTATTTCAGCTAAAGTGGAGGAAAGGGGTACGAAGCTCATACTGGAGGGGATAGACAAGCAGATAATAGGTGAGATAGCAGCCAGGATAAGGAAACTCAGGCCGCCCGATGCCTATAAGGGGAAAGGGGTTAGGTACGAAGGTGAGATACTTAGACTAAAACCTGGTAAGGCTGGTGCAAAAGCATGATAAAAAGAACAAGCAGAAAATCTAAAAAAGACCTAAGACACAAACGTGTAAGAAAAAAGATTAAGGGTAGTGAGCAGAGGCCCAGGCTGAGTGTGTTTAAATCGGCAAGACATATTTACGCTCAAATTATAGACGATTCCAACGGTATAACGCTTGCTTCCGCATCTACACTCACACCAAAAGTAAAAGAGCAATTGAAAGGTGAGAGTCAAAAGCTTGATGCGGCAAAAGCGGTTGGACAGCATGTTGCAGAGCTTTTACTGGCTAAGAAGATAAAAGAGGTTTCGTTTGACCGCGGTGGATATCCGTATCATGGAAGGGTAAAAGCGCTAGCCGATGCAGCGAGAGAAGCAGGGCTTAAATTTTAAAAGCATGGAAATAAATTGTATTAGTTGGGAGGCTTGATTGCAAAAAGATAAGATCGATCCAAATGATTACGAGCTAAATGACAAAGTCGTAGATATAAGGAGAGTAGCCAAGGTTACCAAAGGCGGAAAGAGGTTTCACTTTACTGCTCTAGCTGTCGTAGGTGATGGTAAAGGAATTGTGGGCACGGGACTTGGGAAGTCAAACGAGGTTCCGGACGCTATCAGAAAAGCCATTGAAAAAGCTAAAAAAAGCCTGGTGAAAGTTCCGATATCTGGAAGCACAATTCCCCATGAAATTATAGGGGTTCACGTATCAAGCAGAGTACTGCTTAAGCCGGCGTCTCCTGGTACTGGAGTTATTGCCGGTGGTGCTGTAAGGGCTGTTGTAGAGCTTTCAGGAATTCACGACATACTTTCAAAAGTTGTAGGATCGACCAATCCTTTAAATGTAGTGAGCGCGGCGATTAATGGACTTGCCTCACTCAGAATGCCTGAGGACGTAGCGCGTCTGAGGGGTAAGGAATTAACCGAGCTTGATCTCCCAAAATCATATCTGAACCAGAGCGCATCAAGCAATGTATCTAGTTAGAAATAATAAGCACGCAAAAATTGAAAAATAGTTTTGAAAGGATAATTAATAATGCTTAATAATTTATCACCCCAGCCCGGATCGAAAAAGAAAAGAAAAAGAGTAGGCCGAGGTTCGGGTAGTACGGGAAAAACTAGCGGTAGGGGACATAAGGGGCAGAATTCCAGATCTGGAGGCGGTGTGTCACCGTGGTTTGAGGGAGGGCAGACTGCGCTTAAGCTCCGTTCACCCAAAAGAGGCTTCACTAGCCGCAACAAAGAAGAGTATGATCTGATAAATGTTAGAGACCTAAATAGGTTCTCTGAAGGCGATGTATTAACACCCGAAGAGTTTAAGAGTTCGGGGCTTACCGGCGGGAAAAACCCGATTAAAATCCTGGGTCAGGGTGAGCTTGAGCAAACAGTCACTGTAAAGGCCCACGCTTTTTCAAAAGGCGCAATTAAGAAAATTGAGGATAAAGGCGGTAAGGCAGAAATTTTATGAATAGAAATGTAGGTGGTATTCCAAGAATTCCCGAGCTTAATAAGCGTCTTTTATTTACGGCCGTAATACTTATTATATACCGCTTCGGCGTATTTGTGCCGATTCCGGGAATTGACCCTGAGCAGATTCTGAGACTTTTTGAACAGACTAGGGGTACGATCTTTGACATACTGAATATGTTTTCAGGCGGGGCACTTGAGCGTGCATCGGTTTTTGCGCTTGGCGTGATGCCCTATATTACCTCCTCCATTATTATGTCTCTACTGGTGAAGGCTTTCCCTACACTTGAGGCTATGCAGAAAGAGGGAGAGGCCGGAAGACGCAAAATAAATCAGTACTCTCGTTACGGTACTGTGCTTATTTGTGTTGTTCAGGGTTTCATGCTTGCAATCACTCTTGAGGGCGGTTTAGGGCAGGGGGCAACCGTGGTGAAGGATGC
>DEIM01000121.1:6011-31222 GCA_002352485.1 Candidatus Dadabacteria bacterium UBA2774 | reverse complement strand
AACTACCTGCTTGAGCTAGACTCTTACAATAAGGCGCTTGGGGTATTCACGCGTGAAGAGTATTATGAGGAGTACAAAGAGCTCCGAAAAAGGATGGGCAGCGTATACGCTATGCTCGCGGGCGCAAAGGGCGAGCTGGATGACTGCGCGGGAGCGCTCGATCATTACACGGAAGCGCTTAAGGTCTATAGTTTTGAGGAATTCCCCGAAGAGTACGGCAAATACAAAAGGGAGTTTGCTCAGGTGCTCGAAAAGACCGGCCGCACAAATAACGATCTTTGCAGCATTAAAGACGCTCTTGGGGCTTACAGGGACTCTCTCAAGTTTTATACTGAAAGTGAGCGCTCACAAGAGTACGCTCAAATTACGGATGATATTAAAGGACTATATAAATTCCTAAGCGAATTTGACGCGGGCGGGGGCGAGGGTGCCCGCTCAGTCTACCAAGAGATACTTCAGATTTGCACCGAGGACGTTTCGCCTTATGAGCATGCGCTACTTCAGATGAAGCTCGGCGATTCCTATCTCGGGATACCTCTCGGGGGCGGCACCGTGCCTGATTCAAGCGCGGCTGCACCCGAAGATTTGAGCTTTGCCCTGGAGTCTTATGAAAGAGCGCTCAGCATATACGGTGAGGAAAGCTACTCGCGTGAGCGGGCCTGTATAAATTTCAGGCTCGGGTGCGTTTATAGGTCTTTATCCAGAGTCCGGGAAGAAGAGGATAATCTCAACAAAGCATTAGAATCCTATATTGATTCAATCAAATTCTATACGCCCGAAGACTACTCTCAGGCCAATATGCAAGCCAGGGTCGAGATTGCCGGCATATACATAAAATTAGGTGAAAAACAGCTGGAGGCCGACGATTTAGCCACGTCGCTCGAACACTTTGAGAAGGTTTCGGATATTTATGTAGCTGAAGAATTCCCAGAAGAATCGGCTAATTTGAACAGACGAATAGCCGGTATATACGAGAAGCTGGCTGAGCAAAGCGATAGAGCGGCTAATCTTGAATCAGCTACGAGGTATTACACTGATTCACTTTCACACTTCAACGCTAGCAGGCACCCGGAAGATTATGGCAATATTACTAAAACCATAGCCGGGCATTACTTTGAAGTAGCGCAGGACTGTAAGGATCCAGAGATATATAAAAAATCAATCGATTTTGCTGCTGAGTCCCTCACACGGTTTACATTAGAAAATAATCCTGCGGAGTACGCCCTGCTCCATAAAATGATAGGCGACGCATCTGCTGAAATCTCATCCACCGAGGGAAATGTCGATTGGCTCCAAAAGAGGGTGGATTCGTATGCGGAGGCGCAAAGGGGTTACGATTCTGACGCTCAATCTGCTCAGGATAACGCTTTAATAAACGAGCTTGGAGCCGCGTACAAAGCTCTGGCTGGAGCGCTTGAAGAGTCCGGCGCCCTAATAGAGAGCGCTTCGAATTACAGACTCGCCCTTGAGCTCTATCAAGGTTCAAACGATTTAGCCGAGCGAGCTATATTATCTCTTGAGCTTGGCTCGGTTCATCAGAAGCTCGCACTTACTGAAGATACGATAAATAACTCCAAGACTGCTATACAGTTCTACAAAGACGCACGGGAATTTTCTAAAAATGCGGAAGATCAGAATATTGCACACAGTATAGATGACAAACTTGAGGGGATATACGATATGCTGGGTAATTACAGACACGCAGAAGCAGAGACCGAGACGAGTCCGGAAGCAGAGTACCTTGAAATATTAACTATATGCACTAAAGAAGACGCTCCTGAACAATATGCCTCTATCCAGAGGAATCTTGGTCATAATTACCGTGAGCTTCTTGAGAAAGATCCAAGCTCGGCTACAGCAGAGAAGGCGCTTTTGGCCTATGGGGAAGCTGCTCAAGTGTATGAGAGCTTGGGTATAGAAAACGCGCACAAAGAAACTTTGGCCGATAAGGCGTCTGTAAAGAATATTCTTGCGGACCAAAGCTTGGAAAATGGTGAATTCGAAGAGGCTCTGTCGGTATACCGGCAGTCACAGGATCTATATGATTCCCTTGAGCTCGGAGAGGAATACTCCCGCGCGCAGCTTAAGATCGGAAACGTATACATGCGCCGGGCAGAAACCCTTGAAGATGCTGCCCGTGAAAGCTCCGATGAGGGGGAGTATGAGAAGGCTGTAGATGCCTATACCGATGCGCTTGGTATTTTCAGTGAAGCCCTTAATCCTATGGAATACGGCTCGGTCCATATGAAATTGAGCTCTTTATATTTACTTATGGGAGAGCGAGAGAGAAGTGTGGAGCTTTTAAATAAAGCTATCGGCACGTGCCGCGAAGCTTTGCGTATATTCAGCCCCGAGGATTACCCCGAGCGCCATATGGAGATACAGAACAATGTCGTCCGGGCATACGAGGCTATTACCAGGCTTAATAACAAACAGCCTGAAAAGACCGCGCGGACCGAGGAGCCCGAGCAGGTAACTAATACATTTGAGGAAAAACCACTACTTCAAGTAGTTAAGTCCCAAGATGTCGATGAATCTGAGGATGTAAATGAAACAGAGAAAGTCATTGAACCCCAAGAAGAAGTTAAGTCTCAAGAGCCCGAGCAAGATGAGGATAGGGTAGAGTCCATGCCACAGGCAGTTCTTGCCGCAGCGGCTTCGGGCGACTCGGGTGTGGACGCGGTCATGGAAGAGCCCCAGTTCAGTGATTCGAATCAGGCAATTGAGTATTATACGAAAGCGCTGCTGACTGAGACTATTCAAACGGCCCCCGAGCAGTACGGGTGGATAAAGTCCAGGCTCGGAGGCCTTTATACAGAAGTCGCCAAGGAAACAGGCTCTGCGAATAACTACAGGAGAGCGGTTAAGTCCTACGAGGAATCGCTTGAGGTTTACAGCCCTGAGGATTATCCCGAGAAGTACGGCAAGGTTCAGACAAAAATAGCCGAGTCTATGAAGATGCTCGCCGATCACTCAGGGGATATAAATAGCTACCGTAAAACTTTGGAAGCTTACAAACGCGCTCTTAGCGTATTTAACCCCAAAGAACATCCGGAGACATACGGTAATTTATATATGAATATCGGCAGCACGTACAGCACAATAGCCGAGATATCGGGTAATCCGGAGGAATATCAAAACGCTATTGTGGCTTACGCTGAGGCGCTTAAGGCTTTTGGTGAGGGACGATACTTAAAAGAGTATAGTGCGGTTCAAAGGAAAATCGGCATAGTTTACGGGATAGTCGCCCAGGTTGACGGTAATATGGCGTATCAGCAAAAAGCAGTAGACGCCTACACTGAGGCGCTTAAATACTACACTCAGGAAAACGCCCCTTCGGAGTACGGGGAGCTGTCAAAGTTTCTCGGGATTGCCTATGGAGATTTAGCCTCCGAGAGCGGAGAGGTAGATACTTTAAGGCTGGCGGTGCAGTCCTACGGAAATGCGCTCAAGTTTTATACAGAAGAAAGTAGCCCCGCTGATTACGGGCTTATTCAAAAGAACATGGGGAACGCATGCGAAATGCTGTTCCACAAAGAACCCACTGCCCAAAACACAAACAACGCGGCCCAGGCTTATCAGGAAGCGCTTAAACATTACAGGTACGACAACCACCCACAAGAGTTCGCATCGATAGAGAACAGCCTAGGGGGTCTGTATAAGGCTCTTGCAGAGACCGAGGACCAGGTCCAGAGCTTAAGGAGAGCCATAGAGTCCTATGAGCAGGTACTGAGAGTGTTCGACATAAAAGAGTCTCCCCTCGAATACGCGGCTACCCAGAACAACATCGGCATTGTCTACAGAACGCTTGCCGAAGCTGAGGAAAAAGGAAAGAACTGCAAGCGCGCAATAAACGCCTATAAGGAAGCCCTTAAAATATACAGCCGTAGCAGCTACCCCGATCAGTACGGCTCGACCCAGACAAACATGGGGAGCGCCTACAGGACACTTGCCGAGGTCGAGGAGAAAGAGGTTAACTGCCGCCATGCGCTGAGGGCATTCGAAGAAGCGCTCAAGGTGAGGACTATTAAAGAGCAGCCGCTTCAGTTTGCGGCCACACAAAATAACTTGGGCGTCGTGTACAGGACGCTCGGCGAAAAGGAAGACAGGGCTAAGAACTCTAAAAAAGCGATCAATGCCTATGAGACCGCTCTTATCATCTATACCATGGACAAATACCCCATTCAGTTCGCCTCGACCCAGAACAATATCGGCGCCGCTTACACAACGCTCGCCGAGGTCGAGAATAAGGATGAGAACTGTGAGAAGGCCATAAACGCCTATACAGAGGCGCTTAAGATCTTCACCGAAACCCGCTTCCCGGGCCCGCACAAGCTGGTCTCGACCAACCTTGAGCTTCTTAGGGAGTTCTGCAGTAAGGATAGCCAAGATTAGAAGACCTTAATTTTTCTTTATGAGCTTTCTGTGCGACAATATAGCTCCATGCGCTACCTCATCGTAACCCCGGTATTATTACTATTCGTTCTCTCCATCATAGGAGCCTTGCCCGCTCTCTCTTCAGACCGCGACACGCTCGTGGACATAACCGGTGTGGCTGTTATCATCGAGGAAATATCCGTAGATGCCGCAAAGGATGGCCTGAAGCCGGATTATCTGAAGACCCTGGTCGAGCAGAAACTCGCTGACGCGGACATTATGGTCCTTGAAGAAAGGAAATGGTTCAGCGTATTCGGAGGCGCGTATTTACTCGTAAAATTCATAGGCAGTAAATCACAGACCGAGGACTATTATATAGTTTTTGTAGACGTGGAGCTTTACCAGACCGTGGTACTTTTCGGAAAGAAGCTCGGGGAGAACATCAATACCGCCGCGGCCACATGGTCAACCGGGAAACTGTTCACCTGCTCTGCCGTAAAGCTTAAGGAATGCGTGGGCGGCACCGTAGCGCAGCTTACGGATCTATTCATCGAGGACTATAAGACTGTAAACTCCGAAGAGCGCCGTAACCAGGGTAAAAAGAAAAAGCGGTAAGCTTTTATTTTTTCCTTTTTATCTCTCCCTTAGAAAAAGGGAGAATACAAAAGGGATTTAAAAGGATAAATGATTAGATTTCGGCTCAGGGGCCGGAATGATAAATTATCAGGACTTCAATTCAGACGCGAGTTTTTTTAGCTCTTCCATGCCTACCTCATGCTCGGAGCTTTCTTCCATATCCCTTAGCTTCACTATGCCCGATTTAAGCTCTTCTTCGCCGATAATTACGGTATAGCGGGCGCCTGATTTGTCCGCGCGCTTCATCTGACTCTTTAGGCTCTTACCGCCGTAGTCAGCTTCCACACGAGCGCCGGAGCTTCTTATCTCATAAGCAAGCTTAAAGGCCGCATCGCGCGCCTCTTCTCCTAAATAGGCGATATATATATCCGTTTTTTTCTCGAAGCCTTCGGGAATGACCTCTTTATGAAGGAGCACTATCCTCTCGATCCCCATTGCAAAACCCACTGCCGGGGTCTCGGGGCCTCCAAGCTCCTTAACCAGCCCGTCGTACCTACCGCCTGCTGCCACCGCGTTCTGCGCCCCAAGCTGATCTGTAGTAAATTCAAACACAGTCCTCGTGTAGTAATCGAGCCCCCGTACGATCTTGGGGTTTATCTCATAGGGAATGCCAATACTGTCCAGGCTTTCTTTTACGCGCGTGAAATGCTGTGTGCAGTCATCACAAAGGTTGTCCAACATCTTAGGCGCGTTCTTTGAGATCTCGATGCATCCCTTTTGCTTGCAGTCGAGTATCCTCAAGGGGTTTGTGTCGAGCCGCCTTTGACAGTCTTCGCAAAGCTCATCTTTATGCCCGATAAAATAGTCCATAAGCATAGTTTTATAAGCAGGTCTGCACTCGCCGTCGCCAAGGGAGCTCAGCTCAAGGGTAACGCTCTTGCTAAGACCGATACCGTCAAAAAACCCGCTAATCATGGCGATAAGCTCGGCGTCAGACTCTGGGGCTTCCGAGCCGAAGATCTCGGCCCCGATCTGATAGAACCCTCTGTAGCGTCCCTTCTGCGGGCGCTCGTGGCGGAACATCATCCCGGTGTAGTAGAGCTTTATCTGAGGGGACTTGGTGTACATCGAGTTTTCCACGTAGGACCTGACCACCCCAGCGGTGCCTTCCGGGCGGAGCGTAAGAGAAGAGCCGTCTCGGTCAGCGAAGGTGTACATCTCCTTCTCGACTATGTCTGTTGCTGCCCCTATGCTCCTCGCGAACACTTCTGTAAATTCCAGAACAGGAATCCTGATCTCAGAATAACCGTATAGCTCACACGAGCGCTTTGCATGCTCTTCAATGTGGTGCCATCTGCCGATATCCTCCGGCAGGATGTCATGGAACCCTTTTATTGATCTTATTTTCATATATTCATTCCGCAGTTATAAACTATTAGTCGCAAATGTTTAAGGACGCTCTCTGTCTCCGAGTCTTAAGATAATACGGGCTTATTATATATGAGTCTCGTTATTATTTCTAACATTGTTGCTTTCGGGTGAATTTAGGGCTATTGCTTTAAGTACAGTTGCTGTTTTGAATTAGCTCAATATTCTATAGGTTTAAGTTGAGTTAGGATTCAAAGGGTAAGAGGAATCCGGATGGTTAAATATGTCTAAAGAGAAGCCACTGAGAGTAATTTATGTAGGCAGCCCCGAGCTTTTCTCAAAGGGCGCGAGCGCCGTGCACGTGATGAAGATGTGCGAGGCTATGGGCAGGCTCGGCGTAAGCACAGAACTGCTGCTGTCCTCAAACCACGATGAGGACGACATTCGAGCCTACTACGGCGTCATCGACAATTTTAAAATCAGTAAACTTCCTTACTTCCGTAACTCCAGCCTGAGAAACATCGTTCACGGTGTCCTGGCTTCTTTTAAAACCAGAGTTAGAAGAAGGGATTTTGATCTCGTTGTGACGAGAAATATTGTGTACGCGTATCTGGCTACTGTATTTTTCAAAATTCCTACAATATACGACGCCCATCACCCCCTCGTGAAAGGGGCGTACCGGCTATTCGATTCATTTAAGGATTCCAAGTACCTAGTCAGGTTCTCTACCAATTCAGCCGGGCTAGGCGAGATTTACCTCGGGCTCGGCCTTCCGCCGGATAAGCTGACGGTAGCGCATAACGGGGTGGATCTCGAGGACTATGAGTCACTTCCCGGAACTAAAGAGGCAAGGGCTGGGCTGGGACTACCCGAGGAGCGTAAAATAGTGTGCTACTCGGGGAATATATATGAGGGCAGGGGGATCGAGCAACTGATTGACTGCGCAGGAGAGCTAAAGGACATATTATTCCTCATAGTGGGCGGCCTGGATGAGGATGTACAGAGGGTCCGCGCTCTGGCAGAGGGTCGGAATGCCGAAAATGTTATGCTGACCGGATTTGTGCCTCACGGGAGCGTGCCGAAATATCTTGCCTCGGCTGACGCGCTGGTACTTCCCTACACCCAGGATATGACCATAAAGGGCGGGACAAAAGCAAAGGATTTCACGTCTCCGATCAAGCTCTTTGAATATATGGCCTCTGCTAAGCCCGTAGTCGCAAGCGCAATCCGCTCAGTTACCGAAGTGCTGGAGGATGGTCGCAACTCCTTACTCGTAAACCCTGGAAGCGTAACATCTCTGGGCATGGGCATCCGGAAAGTTCTGGGAGATGGTCAATTTGCGGATGCTATCGCAAAGGGCGCTCAGGAGGATGTCAAGAACTACACCTGGGAGGGCAGGGCCAAAAAATTACTCGGTTGGGGACAGAGGTGAGAGCAGTTCAGCGATACCTGCAGGAATAAAACCAAATAAAACCCCTTTTATTACCGTTACATTACATGTATCTTATGTGGGCCTATTTATCATAGAGAATTAACCTTCTTCGAGAGAGAAAGTTAAGAAAGAGAAAGTGAGGGTGAAGATTAGATATCTGATAATGATAGCTATATTCGGGCTTACGCTCGAAGCTGTAGCTCAACCTGGGTTTGAGGGGGAAGACCTCTACTATGAGGACATGAGGGACACACCCGTACTCTTGGGCGGGGCGGGAGCTTCCGCCGGGAGCATGCTCCGCGGTGACCCCTGGGTAGAGAATTACGGTGCTGACGAAGACGGTGTCTATAAGTGGCCGGGTACGTACGACGACCTCACGACTAAAGATTTTCTGCGCGACACCGCGATTGCTTACGCCTTCCAATGGGGTGCGAGGATGTTCTATGTTAGGAATAAGAACAGCAGGATCTTCAACACTTCTCTGTCCGACTGGTGGGACAATATTACGCAGTGGCCTGAAAGGGACGACGGCGACGAATTCTTTACGAACCTTATCACTCACCCCATCGTAGGCGCAGTAGATTATCTGTACTACCGCTCCATGGGGCATTCGTTTTGGATGGCGGCCCTCGGGACTGTGGTACAGAGTACGCTCTTTGAGTATACGATCGAAGGACTGGTGGAGACCCCTTCACTATCAGACCTCATATTCACCCCACTACTCGGAGTACCTGCGGGATTCGTGCTGGAAGAGTCCTCGGAGTGGCTCGTGGATACGGATTTCGTCCCTGCAAAAATACTCGGTTATATAATCAACCCCATGAGGAACTTCGTAGACAGAAGACAGGTGGGAATCTATAACCCTCTTTCAAAGCAGTTTATGTCTATTAGCGGACCTCTTACGTTTAACGCCAATTCCAACGAGGCGCTCAGACTTGGATACCCGTTTTATATGGAGCCGCCTTTACCGATAGGCCGCTTTATGGCGGATATCGAGATTGTGAACATGGATAAAGATCTCGGTGGAGAGTTTGTTTTTTACTCGGTAAGGGTAGACGTCCCCTCTGCGAATGAGCTGTGGGGCTTATACGTACAGATAGCGCAATCGGGAGTGAACGAGATAGAAGTTGACGGCGACCCGCTCTCGGACGGTTTCGAGTTTGCCAATTTGCTCATTGGCGGGAAGCACGTAATGCTGAAATCTCATAACTCCGCAGTCTCCTTGGGGATGGATTTATACCTTCCCACTGCATTCAAAGACAATCTGGACAGACTGAAGACTCTGCTTATGTATAAAAGGAACTTCCCTGTAAACCTTCAGAGCGCGTGGACGATTACTCCCTATATCTCAGGAGCTGTATGGAAGGGAATATTCAGCTTTCAGACTATGGCGGCCTCACAGTTCGTCCTGAATGCTTCAAAGCTCGAAGGCAACGATTTTGAGTACAGATTTAATTATGCCGCTACCGTAGGGGCTAATTTCCCGATAGTGCTCGCTCCTGTTCTTTTCGCTGAATTCAATGGCTATACTCAGCCCACTGCCGATACTTTTGAAAAAACCGATTTATTTTTTACAGGTGGAGTTCGGTTTGGTAGGAAGTTTAACCCGGGATTCGGTGTCCAGGTGCCGCTGCACGGCCCTGACGAGGAAATCTCTAAAGTAGGTTTCATAATAGATTTTCAGGTCAGATTCTAACCCCTTTTAGGACTCACTTAATCCCACTCTATCCCGATTAAAAAATTCTCTTTCTTTTTCCCATAATACTTGTTAGAATGTGAAAAGGGGATAAGGGGTACATAAAGGAGAGTATGGAGGATGGATAGGGTTTGAAAAGCTTATACACCGGCTTTTTTCTAATTTTATTATCTCTCAATTTATATACGGGGGCTTTTGCGCAGGAGAGGCCTGTAGACCTCTTTGCCACAGAAGAAGAGGGAGTCGTATATAAGAACGGGGAATACGTCTATAATCCCGAGCCTGCTGCGGCAATTGCATATCCCGGGGACAGACCCGCCGGGTTTAGGGAATATATGATTGACACGGGTATTTGGTATACTGTGCAATGGGCTGGTAGGCTCTACTGGGTCCGTGACAAGAGCCTTAAGATCTTCAACACCTCGTGGTCAAAATGGTGGGACAACATAACGGAAAAGCCCGAATGGGACGACGGCGATACTTTTGTTGTAAATTGGATTGCTCACCCATTCTTCGGGATGCTTTCTTACCAGTTCTACAGAGCCCGTGGACATAGTATGTGGGCCTCCGCTCTGGGCTCGATAATTCAGAGCACTCTCTTTGAATACGCTATAGAGGGGCTCGCGGTTCAGCCTTCTCTCCACGATCTGATTATTAACCCCGGCGTTGGTATTCCCCTTGGAATATCGATGGAGTACGCCTCTGAGTGGCTTTATAAGCAGGATAACACGGTGGCCACTGTCGGGGCGTACATAACCAACCCAATGAGGTTCTTTGTAAGGGACAGGAACATTGGTATCTTAAACCCTGCTTCGGGCACATTTGAGTTCAGGGGGCCGATAACGATAGGTAACTCTAAGGCGGAAGCGCTTTCGCTCGGGTACCCGCTCTATTTCGAGGGACCTCTTCCGCTCGGGCGTGTAATGGCTGATCTTGAGGTAGTGGCCCTTAAGCAGAGCTTCGGCGACCAGCTTTTCTTTTATTCTATCAGGCTCGAATTTCCGACCGAAAGCGGAAACACGGGTGTCTACATCGACGCCCCTTACGGAGGTGTTAACAACGTAGAAGGCGCCCGTAACGGTTATGAATTTTCCAATATAACTATCGGCGTAAAGCAGGTGCTGGCCAGAGCGCAAAACTATGCGGTTACCGCAGGGCTTGAGTTCGTACCCCCTACGGCGTTTACAGATTCCCAGGGCAGGCTCGAAGCCGTGACTGCGTACAGACGCGACCTGCCCACGTACATTTACAAAGCTGTGACAGCAACGCCTTATCTGTCGGCAGGCATATGGAAAGATGCTGTAAGTCTACAGGGGAGCGTAGGTACGGATTTTATCTTTAACGCCGAAAATTTCCAGGGAAACAGTTTTGATTTCAGGATCGATTACTCGGCCGCGGCCGGTGTGAACGTGCCCATCGAACTTATTTCTCCTTTGGTTTTCGTCGAGTTCAACGGGTATACGATTACGACTGACGACGTAAACGACAAGACTGACATCTTTGTCACTCCCGGTATAAGGTTCGGCAAAAGGTTCAGCCCGGGCTTTGCGGTACAGTTCCCCGTTGCAGGACCTACAAGCGACATTGCAGACTCGAATTTTTATTTTGATTTACAGCTAAGGTTCTGATATTTAGTAATAGCGGGTGTTACTCAACGACTTTGATAGTTCCTTCCATCCCCTTATCCAGGTGTGATCCAAATATACCGGACTTACTGCAGTAGAATTTAAACGTACCAGTTTGCCCGGGCGTGAAAGAGACCATTAAATCTTTTCCCGAGGGTACCGTTTCCTTAATCTCGATTCCCGATTCTGGGTCGTCAATTACAAAGCTATGAGGCACTACGGAGGTCACGCTCCTAAGGTTTAATTCAACGGGTTTGTCTACGGTTACTACTATGTGGCCCGGATTGTAAGAGTAGCTGTCTACTACTATGTCGATTCTCTGAACGCCGTCTTCAGATGTGGGTACTACTTTAGGAGCGCTGTCTGCACTCTCCGAAAACACAGAGTATATCGGGATAAATGCTAATAAAAGTATTATGGTCAGAGCTGCAAGTCTGATCATTGCTGAAGAGACACGTAGACCTCTACGTCTCTGTCGTAATTGTCTTTTTGTACCTCGCACTTGGTCTCATCCCCTTCGTTCAGCTCAAGACATTTATCGAGCAGTCTCCTGGACTCTTTTACGTCCCTTCTGGCGTCACTTAATGATTTCTTGCCCCTGGACGTCTCAATAGGGTTGTCTATAGCAATAGTCTTTCCGGTTTTAAGTGTGCCGCAGCCCGATAGCGGAAGTATTAAGATAAAAGTTAAGAGCAATAAGCTAAGACGCATAAAATGACCTCTCCATCACTGCAAGTTACTATATTATAGCCGGGTGGATATATAAAACTCAAGTTGTTAAAGCCTGTGGAATGGAGAGTCGTAAGGTAGCTGATAGTAAAAGCGGAAAGTTGAAAATGAGGACGGATAAATCTATCCGTCCTCAGAGCTTCTCTTTAGGAAATCGAAAACTGTATTACATCTTTATGAGATTCAGATAATCGCCAAAGAATGAGAACGCCTTTTCGACATTAGCCTCAGTCTGTGTGCGAACGTCTTTAGTGAGCTTCTCGCTAACGCTTTTAACTGCCTGAGCCTGCTCTTTTCTGAAATCAATGTACTTGTCGAACTGGTCACTGACATCTACTGTGTTACCGTTGGCAAACGGTAGGTCCTTTGGGAAATCCTTGTAGTATCCGTTTACATTACTCACAAACTCTTTTTCCATATCGAGGATCTGAGTAACATGGGAGTTAATTGCGTTTAAGTTCTGCTCCCACAGTGAAAATGTATACTCGAGTCCATTTAGATAGTTTTCTTTAACGGTTCCTGAAAACTCCTTTACAGGCTCTGTAAACTCTTTTGACTTTTGCGTTGCTTTGGTTGTTGCTGGCATCTTGCTTTGCCTCCTGAGGAAATTGATTTAGTGATAATATATACATGAGAAGAGGCTTGTCAAGACTTTTTCTTCGCAGTTGCACAATTTAATTTGCATAGCCAAATAAGGCCTAAAACTATTATGTATATGCAAATAATATGCAACTGCACAATTTTATCGGCAATATTGGGCAGTTTTGCTAAAACTTTAAATATGCACTATAAAATCTGAGTATATAATATATAGCGATGACGGGTAAAAGCGTACAGTATTTCGAGCTGGTTCAGCTTGATAAAAACATCTGGACAGTCGGGATATCGCATAAATTTGTGGGAATGGAGTTTGGGACCAGGATGAGTATTGTCCGGTTCGGTACGGGAGAGCTCCTTCTCCATTCCCCGGTTCCTATAAACGATACGCTTAGAGACGAATTGAATTCTTTAGGTGAGGTGAAATTTATAGTCGCGCCTAATAAGTTTCATCACCTTTATGTAAAAGACTGTAAGGGCATTTATCCTGAAGCGGAGCTCTGGGGAGCGCACGGGCTTGCGGAGAAAAGAAAAGATTTAACTTTTGAAGGTGTGATTACAGATAAGACGAATTTCGGGCCTAAAGGTGAAGTCCAGAACTTCTTATTCAGTGGAATGCCCACGGTTAACGAGATAGTCTTCTATCATCCAGAGAGTAAGACTCTCATACTCACTGATCTCTTATTTAATTTCCCTAAAGACCTCTCACTGGGCTTTAAATTATTCCTTCGCTTATTCGGCTTATACGGGGGACCGAAGGTCTCAAAGCTCGAGTACTACGTGTTCCTAAAAGATAGAGAAAAAGCCCGAGAGTCTGCTCGTAAAGTGCTGTCGCTTGATTTCGACCGTGTCGTTCTAGCTCATAGAGATATTATTCCGACTGACGGAAAGGAAATTGTTAGGAAAGCGTTTGAGTGCTTCTTAGTCTAGGTTCGGAGTGAATAATCCAACTGAAATCGGGATTGACAAGTTTCCAGTGCACCCATAGCTTATTCTTGATGACAAAATTCACGAAGCTCACCCTCTTTAGCATAGGGTTTTTACTTCTAGGCGTTATGTGCGGTATATCAGAACAAGCCCTTTACGGCGGTAGACTCGATGCCGAGGGTGTGCTTCAGGAAAGCTTCTTCCTGCCGCTTACTTTTCTATTTCTAGCCATAGGCGCGGTCTTACTCCTCGCAGCTGTTCTGAGACAGCTCTTTCGGAAAACGCTCTAATCCAAACAGGCTCTAATGCCGCGCTGATATCTTAACCGGGCTTACTTCTTTGTGCCGGGCTCTGTCATCGACCACGGGTCAAGAAGCTCGGCGAGCTTTTCAGCCGGAAGCACTTTTTTCTCAAGCGCAACTTCCCTTACCGTCTTTCCTTTAGCGTAAGCTTCCTTGGCTATAGCGGCTGCGTTGTCGTAACCGATCACAGGCGCCAGACTGGTGCACATTGCGAGGCTCTTCTCAATCATTTCCTCACAGCGCTTCTTGTCTGCCTTAATGCCTTTTATGCATTTATCTGCAAAGACCTCTGAGGCTCTGGAAAGGAGATCAACCGACTGTAGGAAATTGTGTCCCTTAACCGGCATCATCACATTGAGCTCGAAGTTCCCGAACTGACCGCCAATGGTTATCGTGAGGTCGTTACCCATAACCTGGGCTGCTACCTGGCATACAGCTTCGGGGATTACTGGGTTTACCTTCCCGGGCATTATTGAGGACCCGGGTTGAACAGCGGGAATGTGTATCTCCCCTATGCCGCAGCGCGGTCCTGAGCCGAGCCAGCGGATGTCGTTTGCAATTTTCATCATGCTTACTGCGAGAGTCTTAAGTGAGCCGTGCGCTTCGACTACGGCATCCTTTGACCCCTGAGCCTCGAAATGATTGTCGGCTTCCCTGAGCTTAGTTTTACACATAGAGCTAAGCCTCTTTGCCACGAGTCTGCCGAACCGCGGGTGGGTATTGATTCCCGTTCCCACTGCAGTGCCGCCTATTGCGAGTTCGGAGAGCTCTTCGCGTGCGTACTCAACTCTTTTTATCCCGTGCTCGATCATGCTAGCGTACCCGCCGAACTCCTGGCCGAGCCTGACTGGGGTTGCGTCCTGCAGATGGGTGCGTCCGATCTTTACAATCTTGTCAAACTGTTTTGCTTTGGCAGCGAGCGCTCCTCTAAGTTTCTTTAGCGCCGGCAGTAGGTTCTCGTTTATCGAGAGTATTGACGATACATGTATTGCTGTGGGATATACGTCATTACTGGACTGACCATAATTCACATGGTCATTTGGGTGTACCCCAGATTTATCACCCATTTTCAATCCTAGGATTTCGTTGGCACGGTTAGCTATGACTTCATTTGTGTTCATGTTTGTAGATGTGCCTGATCCCGTCTGAAACACATCAAGCACGAAATGGTCATCGAGCTTTCCGTCAATTACTTCCTGGGCAGCTTTTACAATTGCGCGTCCCTGTTTTTTGGAAACTAAGCCTAGCTCCATATTGGACTCTGCCGCAGCCTGTTTTATCATGCCCATTGCCTGTACCAAAAGACTGTGCTTTCTGATACCGCTTATAGGGAAGTTCTCTATTGCCCTTGCCGTCTGAGCTCCGTAGTATGCGTCTGCGGGAACACTCATTTCCCCCATCGAGTCGCTTTCAATTCTGTGTGATTTACTAGCCATGAATACCTTCCTCCTTCTATATAATTAAGTTTGTTTTTTGTTTTGGAAGATGTAATTATGCCATATAGTGGGAATTTTTCTATTGAACTATGTGACTGTTATCTATCTCTCCGCCTTCGGGTTTTGTAAACGTCGAAGGTTCGGGGCGTTTTCCCATTAATGAAACATTCTCAAACACCATGGTGCCGTGTGATTCCTCGCCCAGGTTTTCATCCTTCCACTCATAAAAGCTTAACTTCTTGGGCACTAACAATCCGCCCACTTCCTGCCACTCTTCATATACAGCCGCGTGCCGCTCTAGCTCTTCTTTGGACTTTCCCTGCATAAGAGGGGGGTACGTTACTATATAGCTCAGCACTTCCAGCCGGTTCGTTTCTTTATCGAAATACGCAATGTAATCGTCGTCCGAAGTGTCTCCTACCCCCTTATCGTAGGTAAATTTGACCACATTATATTCCTTGCCGTTTAACTCTTTGGTCCCTAAGGGCTCCGCGTTCACTCCAGGGTCGGCAAAGAGGAAAGGCAGGCCGAAGAAATAAAACGGGGTCGAAGCGTAGAACCTCGGCGGTACGCCCAAAGCCTCCATATTAGGCTCAATCCAGGCCTCTTGCCCATCGAAACCGAGTTTATAAGTGTCACTTGTGATAAGTACTTTTCGGGAACTTAAATCAATCAGCTGATGGTTTGTTAAATTAAATTTTCCTGTGAGATCAAAAGTCTGGTCGTATTCGAGAGTCCCGTAGCTTCTGAAAATTTCAAGGCCGCCGTGGGCATCGATTGATTGCTCAAGCTCATCCGCCTGGGCCGCTGGTAAAAATAATAGTGTAAAAAGTAGAACCCCTAAGATTGAGAATAAATTCTTTTTCATTTTCTTCTCCGGACAATTTTATTTTAGGTGAGTAATTCTATAGGAGCTAAGTAAAAGTTCAAAGAAGTGGTTCTTGCTCAGGGAAGTTCCGCGTGGGATTCACACACTCGGGGCTGTCATCCCTGGGCGAGTTTACTTTGATAGAGACTTCGTATTCCTCCATAAGCTCGGACTCAAAGGGTTTAAGTATAGATAAGAGCGCATTCTCATTTGCTCCCGGATCGAGCCACAGCTCCTCGTCCTCTTTATGGAGAATTACGGGCATCCTATCGTGTATGGGTTTCATAAGCTCGTTTGGGCTCGTGGTGATGATAGTAAATGTCTCAAGCGGTTTCCCCTCCGGTGTTTGCCAGATATCCCATAACCCCGCAAACGAAAATAACTTTCCCGAATTGAGCACGAACCTGTGGGGAATCTTTACCCGCTTACCCTGTCCTTTTTCCCATTCGTAAAAACCGTCCGCCGGCACCAGGCACCGTCTCTTTTTAAAAGCCGTTTTGAAACTGGGTTTCTCTGTAATTGTCTCGGCGCGGGCATTTATGAGCTTAAAGCCGATCTTCGGGTCCTTGGCCCAATAGGGCACGAGCCCCCACTTCATCATCTTCATTACATTCTCGTCTTCTCTAACTATCACAGGGGCGGGCTGTGAAGGAGCGATGTTGTATCTGGGCTCGTGGACATAATGGCCTGGCTTAACCTTGAATTCAGCCTGTATTTTCTTTTGCTCCGGAGTGAGCGTGTATCGTCCGCACATAGTTATCTCTATTTAGCAAGAGGGTATCATACTCGCTTTGGAAGTCGCAATAAGACGGAAAAGGGTGGGTCGCCTAAATTAGAATAGATCCCCTAACTCGTCCAGAATCTTTTCATCGAGCCTTTTCTTTTTCTTCTTCTTTTTACTTCCTGTGTTTTGAGTCTGCTCACCTGCAGCTTCTTCGGCTTCCGCATCCGGAGAGTTCTCTTTCTCGCTCTCTGACAATAGCTTGTCGAGCACCTGTTTTTTTAGCTCTTCTTTTCCTTTTCGGATGGTGGCACGCTCTACCATAGTGGTCAGGTGTCCCATGTCGGGCTTGGGCTTGGCGTCGGGAAGCTGACCTGAAATAGCGAAGGGTATCTCGAGTAGTCCTTTGTCACTCGATATATATTTAAGCTCCGGAACGTCTTCTTCCAGGTCTTCCGACAACTCTTTTGAAAGGGTAAGGAGCGATTTCATATCCACCCTACTGTCAAGGTCTATCCAGCCTCGTCCTGTTACCCTGTAGTCGCTCGAAGTAATCCGCAGATCGTTTGTACGCATCTTGCCCTTCTCTAATATAAAGGAGGCTTTGAACTCTTCAAACTCCGTATCGCGTGTGCTGAACACTTGCGGATATCTCTCTCTTACCCGGGGCGATATAAATACTGTAAGTCCGGGTAGTCCGGTGATGCCTTTAAGCACTTCTTCCGCGAGGTTTATGTCGAGCACGGCGCCGTCTATGATCTCCGCTTTTGCTGTTCCTTTTAAGTTTGGTTTTATTTGCTCCCATTCTTTTCCACTGCCGAATACATTCAGATCAAAATTTGCTTTCCCCTCGATATTCTGCTCACCTTTGGGGTTTCTGGATGTGAGGAAGGTCTTCAGATCGATCCCCCTGACGGTCGATATCAGTGCGAACTCGGGTGTGGTACCCATCGTGTAGCTCGCCTTACCGCTGATCGTGCCGTCGTAGGCTTTCGTGCTGAAGCTGTTTACCTTTGCTTTATCTCCCGTGAGGCTTAAATTTGACTTCAGATCGGTAAGCTCAAAGTCGGATAACACCGCATTTGACGCTGAGACATTACCGCTGAATACAGCTGTTTTATTACTCATTCTAAGAGAGCCTTTACTCTTCAGGTCCTTCAGCACATCGGGCTTTTTGTTCTCCCGAGCCTCTTTTTTCAGCTCACTCAGGTTAAGCTCGGGCGAGGATACCTTGTAGCTCAGCCTAAGGGGCGAGAAGCTAGTGACAGACGTGCTCAGGCGTACCTGTGATTTGCCCAAGCGGAGCGAGAGGTCCTGAACACTGGCCGAGTTGCCCGTGAATTCTATCTTGGTGTTTATGTCCTTTATCGGTTGCTTAAAATCGGGCGGCAACACGCTTACGTTCTTTACATCGAGAGCTCCTCTAATGTTCGGGGTCTGTCCTTTGCCCGACTCACCCGTGATTTTTGTCGGCAGCAGCTTTAGCTGCCCCGATACCCCGTGCTTTTTGAGAGCCGGAAATATGTCCTTCATGTCGGACAGATTTATATTGTTGGAACTTAGCGATAGGTTCAGTAGCGTCGTCGTACCCTGATTTATTTGGCCTGCGAGTGATAGTAGCAGCGTGCTTAGTTTTATTTCGGTCTCGCTTATATTAATTTTATCGCTGCCTATGTCCGCTCCAGTTGTGATTACCAGAGGCATATCGCTCGGTTTAAGGAATTTGCCGATAACTGCGAGCCTAGTAGCGGTCGCATCCACTACTACACCGCGGAGCTTTAGGTCTTCGGGTGTGCCTGTTACTTTTCCTCTCAGGCTGATGTTCCCGTGCGAGGACAGGCTGTTGGGAATTGAGCCTTTAAGATAGGTGAGCTGTCTGAGCTTGTTTATGTCCGCGTTCTTGAGGTCAAACTCTGTATCTAAATTTAGGCTCTCGGCGCTTTCTCCGATTGGGCCCGCGCTTCCTGTGAGCTTGAAGTTGGGCTTGCTTGCTCCGAACACCGAAGCGTCCACATCTATGTCCGTAAGCGTCAGTGCGTCGGCTTTACCGTTGAACTTGAATTTCGCTTCTATAGGGCCTGAGAAATCTAAACCATGGGGGATTTTTTCTTTGAGCATGGGAAGGGATTTCTTTAAGGTGCTTATGTTAAGATCGCCGATGCGCGCGTCGCCTTTAACAGAGGCGTCTCCTAAGTCCATTCCTGCGCTAAGAGGGCCGATCGTGGTGTCTAACATTACATTTTGGTCCTTAGCTAAAACGGCTGCCCTAAGCTTCACCCCAATCTCTTTTTTAAAACCGAGGTCTTTAATTTCGAGCTCGATCTTCCGCGCTTCAAGCTCCCTGCCGTTCTCTTCATCTATATAAGTGACCCGTCCGTTTTTAATCGCAATGTTGGAAGCGGCAATCGGAATCTCGCCTATCTGATCTTCTTCACTTTTGCCTGTTTCGTCACCGCTTTTTTCGGATTTGCTGTCTTTTGCAATAGTTGAGAAATTAAAGTCGCCATTTTTATTTCTTATGACGGTTATCACAGGCTCACTCAGAATAAGTTTTGTTACCACTATCTTTTTACTTAGGAGCGGAAAGAACGCGACGTTTACCTGAATGTCTTTAGCGCTTATGAACTCAGCTTCTGAAAAATCTCTGTCATCCGATACAGAGAAGCCGCTCATCCTTATGCCGATGCCGTCCGTAAAACCGGTCTCCACATTGCCCACAGTTATGTTTCTACCAAGTGATTCTTCTACCTGAGTTAGTAGATATTCTTTATTCTGATTTATGAAATAGTTCAGGTTTAGCACCGCGAGCGCTACGAGCGCGGCAAGGATCAAGACGAGTACTACCAGCGCCACTAAAAATTTTTTCATGGACGGTTCCCCGGACTGAAGTTTAATAAGTTAGTCCGCACTATATTTCAAAAGCATAATTGATGAGAAACGTGAATCAATGAATATTTTGTTAATTGAGTCATAAAATCTGCTGGTATTCATACGGGGGCTTGGGTTATTATTTAAATATGAGCCGAATTAGAGCTTTTCTCGTCCCCGCTCGTAATATAATGAAGACAGTACAGAAGTCGCAAATGAGCGTCCGGTGATAGGACTAACGATAAATACAGAAATCAGGGACGAGAATGCCATGCGGAAATTCCAGAAGGGCGACGCGGAAAGCTTTGACTTACTCCTTAAGCGCCACAGTGGTGGTGTGCTCCGCTTCATCATGAAGATGACCGGCGGAAGCAAGCTTCACGCAGAGGATCTGCTTCAGGAAATATTCCTTAAGGTTATAGAGCGCAAGGACCGCTACGACCCTGAGCAGAAATTCACCACCTGGCTCTACAGTATTGCCCGTAATCACTGCATCGATTACCTGAGGACCGAGAGTTACAGGCGGCACCGCTCGCTCGACGCCCCTATAAATAGTGAAGAAGAAAGGGGAGCAGTAGTCCTCGAAATCGTGAAGAGCGACACCAGGGCGCAGGACGATGAGGCATACGATAAAGAGCTTAGGGAATTAATAGATATAGGAGTGAAGGGACTTAAAGAGGAGTTCAGAGAAGTGTTTTTACTTCGTGAAGTACAAGGGCTTTCATTTCAGGAAATTGCGGACATTACAGAGTCTCCTCTGGGTACTGTGAAGAGCAGGCTCAGATACGCCTTTCAATATTTGAGGCGCGTGTTCTCAGAGTCAGGTTATTTTGAGCAGAAACAAAAAGCAAAAGAGGGAGTTTAAATAGCTATGAATTGCGACAAATGCAGCGGGCTACTGATCGATTATCTGGAGGATCTCCTGGGCTCTGAAGAGTCGGGCGCACTAGAGGAGCACATGCGCGGCTGCCCGGACTGCTCTCTTGAGCTTGAGCATTACAGAGAGATCAGGATGGCCGCGCGAGATGAAGATTTACCTGAAGTATCGGCGGAAGTGCTTTCGTCACTTAGCGATGCCGCAAGGGAAAATGCTTCTCCTAAGAAAACACCTTTCTGGAAAAAGTGGTCTTACTCTCCCATTCTCGTGCCTACAATAAGCGCTGCTATAGCTCTCTCTGTATGGTTCTATTACGGGCAGACAGGTTTTGAAGGTGTAGATAGTGTAACGAGAGAGGTTGGAGCGATGAAGATGAAAGCTCCGGGAAAACAGGAAGAAACTTTCAGCGATAGTGAGGAAAAAGAGCGGACTTTAGCATTCGAGGCTCAAGAACCTAACGACGCGCTAATAGTAGCGTCGGATTTAGAGGAACAGGAGAAACCTCCCGCTGAATCAAGAATATCTCCCGCACCTCCTTCTAAAACAGAAACTGCGGAAAATTCCCCCGAAAAAAGCATGCTCCGTAAAAAAGATGTAACTGAGGAAGACCTGGTTACTTACAGGAAAGAGAGTGTTTCTAAAGGTAATATTAAAGCAATACCGGAATCTTCGGACGAGGCGGCATCTGAGAGTCTGTTAAAAGCAGAGCAGCCAATTTTGAGAGATTATGCCGGTGAGCTTGAGCTTGCTCAGCGTCAGCAGACCGAGGGAAACTGCGCGGCTTCGATACAAACGAACGAGGCGTTACTAAATTCCTCTCCACCCCCGCCTACGGAAGTACAAGCAAGCTCTTATAAATCTCTGGCCGAGTGTTACGAGCAGACGGGTGATATGGCCAGCGCTGTTGTCTCTTATAACAATCTGGCTAGAGTCGATCCTGCGCAAAGCCCGTTCGTGAATGAAAAGCTTGAAGAAATGAAAATTGACTCAGCTTATATGAATTACGAAGATTCGGATTCCGGCACGGAACCCGCCAACTGAGATTTTCGGTCCCCTAATTCCAAGTATTCCGTTGTGAGCTCATATCCAGAATTAATCTATTCCACAGAGTTTTAAATCTTTCCCAACCCCCCGTTCGTAATATCTCATAAATCAAAATTGAGGAGACACCGTTATGGGATTTAAAAGAAGAATAGGGTTTATAGTGAAGTCCCAGTTTAACGACTGGGTAACTCGCGCAGAGGACCCGGAGAAGATACTTAATCAGGCGGTGGAGGAGATGGAAGAGGGGCTTGGAACTGCTAAAGCCAAGATGGCGCATATCCGCTACAGAGTGGAGGAAGAGAATAAGCTTCTTACAAAGCTCACCGAGCAGATCGAGTACTGGCAGAAAAAAGCCGAGGAATACGTCGGCAAAGGAATGGATACGAATGCCAGGGACGCGGTCAGAAAGAGACGAATTCTGGAAGAGGAACAAAGAGTAATCACTCTAAGACTAGCCGAAGACAAGCTCAAGTTTGATGAGTACGAGGAGCGTTACTCCGATATTGAGAAGCGCGTACGGGCCTCAAAATCGAGGAGAGGTCTTTTGTTAAAGGAAATTTCTATTAATAAAGGGCCGTCCGGAGACAGAGAAAGTGCTCCTTCAGATGTCCTGACAAACGAGGACGATTCCTTTTCGGTATTCAATAAGATGGAAGAGCGGGTCGAGAAAACAAGTGAATTCTCCGCCGCTTCAAGAGAGAGAAAAGAAGCTTCACTTGAGATCGAAAGAAAGCTCATTGATGAAGAGATAGACATAATTAAAAAAACCTTGGGTAAAGGAGGTAGTAAAAAATGAAGTACGGTATAAATACGATCATAATAGGATTATTTCTTGTCGCAGGTATCACGCTTGCGGGCGTTAAATACTTAGGCGCGTTCCCTACAATCCCAAAGCCTGAGAATAACACTACTGAAAGACTCTCATGGTTCCTTCAGCTCGATCACCCATACATTCATAAGGGCTCAAACGGCGAGGTGCTCTTGAATACCAAGATTATCGGTAGTGAAGCTCCGATTGTAGACAGAGCGCCTGTCAATCTGGTGCTTGTTATAGACAGGAGCGGCTCAATGAGTGAGAAAGGGAAGATCGAATACGCAAAAGAGGCGGCAAAGCAGATTATCTCGGGGCTTGGTCCTAAGGACAGGCTCTCTGTTGTCGCGTACTCAACAGACGTAGAGCTTCTTTTCCCGATACAGTTCCTTAACAACAAGGAAAGGGCTACATCGGTTGTTAACTCTCTTTACCCGACAGATTCGACCAATCTCTCCGGGGGGCTTATCACAGGTATTGGGCAGCTCGATAAGCTTGAGCGCAAGGGCTATATAAACCGCGTGATACTTCTCTCTGACGGGCTCGCTAATTACGGCATAACGGATATGGGGCAGTTGATTAAGATCGCAAGCCAAGCGGCAGAAAAAGGGATTCACGTGACAACAATGGGGCTGGGGGTCAACTATGACGAAAACATTATGATGAACCTGGCAGAGTACGGGGCGGGGAATTACTACTTTGTTGAATCCCCCTCTCAGCTAGCTGGGATATTCGATAGAGAATTCGGTCAGCTCGCCTCTACTGTTGCCAAAGACCCTGTGTTCACCCTCACCCTCGCCCCGGGTGTAAGCGTGAACGACGTGTACGGATATGCCTATGAAACCACCAAGGACGGTAAAGTGCGTATTAAGCTCGGGGATTTCTACGGCGGGCAGGAGAGGAATATTGTGGTGAAGCTAAAGGCTCCTGTAGGCAAAACAGGTGAGAGTCCGCTTGCTACAGCCAGGCTCGAGTACGGGGACGTTCTCGGTGATGACGGCGCAATATCTCATGAGCAGGAAATCAAGTATGAGGTTACAGAGGATGCAGAATTAGTCGCAGAAAAAGAGAATGACGAAGTCACAACACGGGGAGTTTCTGTAGACGCGGCGGCACAGTACTATGAGGCGGCAACAGCGTATGAAAAAGGTGATCAAGAAGAGGCTCTCGGTCATATGAATGCCGCTATGCGTAGAGTACAGAAGCTCAAAAATAGCTCGCCAAATAATCCTGAGATTTTAAAACAGGAGGCGGAGATCCGCGAAGCGCTTTCTACAATGATGATGGATTCTGCGCCCGCTCCCACTTCACAAGAGGGTAAGGGGCTTATAAAAGATTTTAAATCCGAGGCGAGACAGCAGCAGAAATAGTATGGCAACTCATGCTTAAGAGCAGGGGGCGCGGTTGTGAGACCGTGCCTCCCTGCTCGTTTTACACTAAACAGGAGAGTTAAATGAAGCTCAATATTAAATCCAGATTAGCCCGCGGTATCCTGGGGGGGATTTGGGGCCTCGCAGCGGCTATATCTGCATACATGTTTGACGCATGGCTCCCGATGTTCTCACTTCTTTTCTATCCGCTGATATTTGCGGGCGCTGTTCCACTGGCAGTTTTATTTAACGGTAAGGACGTGCCGGTTCTCAGAGCCGTTTTGGTAGGGCTGATCTCAGGGCTAATTTATCAGCTGCTCTCTCCCATCTTTCCGCTGTTCGCTTCAGTGCTGGCCGGAGCCTCGCTTGGAGGGGGATTAACCCGGAATGCGGAAAAGCCTGGGGAGATGCTCGGGCTTGTGTTGAATACAATTAAGGGTTCGGTAATCGTGCCCCTGGTCGTTCTGACTGGCTCATTTATAGGCGGGTCTCTCTATATGTTTACGGAATCACCGTTAGTCTACTGGTTCTTCTGGGGGTTCTGGGCGGTGATCGGCGTTACGTTTATTCTTAATTCTGTCTTTAGAGATCAGCACCATGATTGCGAGATACGAGGACATTGCGCACTTGACGATTTCAAGGAAGACGCAAGGGACATAACGAGAGAATTGTCCGAGCTAAACAGCAATATTAACTAAAAAACACGGGGTGTAATTAATCCCATAATCTCTAACCAACTAGCCAATAACCTGAGTGTGTTGGTATGCAAAATTAAAGTTTTGCTCAAGGTATTCCATCTCTCCCGAAAATGCTGTACAATTACAGAAAGGAGGATGTAGGATGAATCTCGCAATCAGGTTTTTTCTAGCAATATTCGTATTTACAATCTTAGGTTTTGTTACCGAAATACTACCGGTCTCGGCTCAGGAAGAGACTATAGACGTAGAAGAAGTGCTCGAGGTAATAGAGCCCGAGATAGAGCCCGATCCCCAGCGTCTTTACTGCGCGAAGGAATGGACTGACATGTATAAGAGACGTAAGGCGGAGATACGTGTAACCACCAGGGGGCAGTATAACGAGATAGCGGTGTTTGACTGTCCGGACTGTAGCTTGGAAGAGCATTTCGTAGAACCGTTCCTCGAGACCGAGTACAGGGGAAAGACCGGGATGATGCGTCTCTATGAGTGCGGGTTCAAGACAGCAGTATTCGAAGGCTTCCGAGGGACACGGGACATTGTAGTGGAAGTGCCACAGGTATTCCCAAATCCCGACAGGTCCCGCTGCGCGGCAGAGTGGAGCAGGCAGTACGAGAAACATCAATCACCCGTGAAAGTGTCCACAAGGGGGGAGCTGGACGAGATAATCGTGTTTAGCTGCTACTACTGCACATCTCAGAAAAGCTTCATCGCTCCGTTTCTCCTTCAGACACACCAGGATAAAACCGCTATGCAGAGGATGCTGCGCTGTGGATATACAGAGGTGCTTTTCACAACACCTGACGGGTCTAAAGAAGTCAGTAAGAAGGTCCGATAGAACTAAGCCCCACAGATACGGCGGTGCTTTACGCTTGCCTCTGTCTTCTTGATT
>DEIM01000121.1:0-5992 GCA_002352485.1 Candidatus Dadabacteria bacterium UBA2774 | reverse complement strand
CTCATTCATGAAAAGCATTCACTCGCGGCCCCCACTGGCATCGCTGTGAGACGCTCGCCTCTGTCCCCATTATTCCTGCCCCGTATTGTAATAACTATTAAATCTGGCACAATTCTGTTCGAGACTAATCTTTTCGAGATAAAAGGACAGGGTATTACCGTATGAGTAATGTAGGCAATTTCCCCTTCGGATGGGTAAGGGACGTACGAAGCGACAACTGGCAGCTTATCTGGGACCCGAAGACAAATATTTTCATAGCAAAGGGTGCTTCTACCAAAAAGGTGCTGGAGCTGGGTGAGCTCTCCAACTGGGAAGATGCCAAGGCGTTTGCCGATAAGATAATAAATGATCCGGCCTCTTACTTCTAAGTAAAGTGTATTAGCCTCACTATTATCTCCACTCCGTATTCATCAACCGAACTTTAACAATATATATTTTATTCGATTATTAGATTGCAAAAATTTCATCTCAGGTTAGTTTATTTACTCGATTAATATACGTGCGACGGGACATGAATATGGACTATATGGATCAGGAATTGGTATCGATACCGTTCGGGAAGAGCAAAATAGACGGTATTTACTACCACAGTACCTTTAAAGAAGGTAATAGAGCTGACGGCAACACTATTGTAATCCATGTCCATGGGTTTCTGGGTAATTTCCTAGACGGAAGCCAGCGTTTTCTTCCCCCTATTCTAGCCGAAGGAGGTTACTCCTCACTTGCCATCAATACACGTATGGCAAACTTTGGCTTATTTTTCGGCTACGGTATTTTAAACGATACGATCCCTCAGATAGACAGAGTGGTGGAGTATGCCCAGGAGCTTGGATACAAGAACGTTATATTATCCGGATATAGTCTCGGGACCAGCATTATATTAAGGTATGCGTCCCTTAGAAACGATCCCAGGAAGACGCATAACATTAACGGCTTAATCACGCTTGCAGCTCCTTATTCGATGCCCGACTCGATCCGCAGGCGGTGGGATTATTGGGGCAGCGAGCCTTCTTATCAAGAGGTGTTCGAAGAGGCAAAAGACATCATCAAGCCCGGACTCGAAGGCACGGGGCAGGACCGCACCATACTGATATACAAGGCGCGGGGAAACAGCTACTGTCCGGAGCATACCGAGATATACACTTACAGGACATGGTGGCACCTTGCAGGGCCCGAAGCTAAGTATGCTATGGCGCACAAAAAAATTCAGAATGTAAAAGTACCTATTTTGCTTATACAGGGCTGGCACGATCAGGTAGTTAGGCACGAAGAAGCGCAGCAGCTTGCGCAGCTCGCGCTAAACGCCGGTAATAAAGACGTGTCCGCGTTTTACGTAAACGCAGGTCACACGTTCGAGGATAAAGAGGAAGAGCTCGGAGATATAATAGTGAGATGGCTGGACAGAAGATTTAAAGACTAACTACCCTACTCATATGGTTTCAAGACAGAGAAAGATCTTAAGTTTCCCGGCTAAAGACGGGTTTACGGTAAACGGGATGCTGGTTACCGGGGAGTTTAAGGAAGAGAAGGATTTATATGAAACTCCGATTGTGCTTTTAGTGCACGGTGTTATGGGCAACTTTTTAGCCAGGGGTACTCCGCGGCTTCTTCCTAACGCACTTGAAGAGAATGGAATAAGCTCGTTTTCAATTAATACCAGAATGGCTTTTATGGGCCAGATATTCGGAGGCGGGATATTCGATGATTCAATAATGGATATAGAAGCTGCGGTTGACCGTTTGGCCGAGGAAGGGTTTAGGAATATCGTAATACTTGGCTGGAGTCTGGGCGCCAACCAGAGCGTGTACTATGCTGTAAATATCCAACACCCAAACCTCAAAGGTCTCATACTAGAGGGCTGCTCATACTCACTGCCGCTTTCCAATAAGAAGAGGCTCGAGAAGTGGGACAGCATACCCTCCTATGACCATATCTACGAGATAGCAAAAAAGGTGCTGGGCAATGACCCACGCACTTCTAAAAACGACAGGGTGTTTATTGTCTACAGGGCCTGGGGCCCGACATTTAACCCTTCGGACGTAGAGCTCCACACCTATAAAACATGGTGGTTCATGCGAAGCCCGGAGGCCACAAACGCCAAGACTTATGAGATAATTTCAGACCTGAGTATCCCTGTACTTTTTATTCATGGTGAAAACGATTATGCGGTTGATCCGGATGAGCCAAGAGAATTAAAGCGTATTCTGAATGAATCGGGTAATAACGACGTCGAGATTAAATTTATCCCGGACGCCCGCCACGATTGCATGGAAAACCCTGGGGCAACCGTGCCCGTGCTCATAGAGTGGCTATCGAATATCTCCTGAGTTATAATTTCATACCAAGAGGATCTATGATGGAACGTCAATGCCAGGTGCTAATAGTAGGCGGCGGAATTACGGGTCTTACGACCGCACGCGAGCTGTTAAAAAGAGGTGCGGACGGCATTCTGATAATAGACAAAGAGAAGACGCTCGGCGCTCACGCAAGCGGGCGCAACAGCGGGGTCCTTCATGCCGGCATCTATTATTCCCCCGGTACCAATAAAGCCAGGTTCTGCGTCGAAGGGAACACCCTGATGAAAGATTACTGTCGCCAAAGAGGGCTCAATATAGAGGAGTCCGGTAAGGTAATCGTGGCGGGTGACGAGGATAAGCTCGGAGGGATTGAAGAGCTTAAAAGACGGGCCGATTCCGCAGGCGCCGAGTCCCGTTTTATCGATGACAAAGAGCTTTCGGAAATAGAACCCTACGCAGCGAGGAACGGAAAAGCCCTGTATTCCCCCAACACAGCAGTCATATCACCGCTTGAGATACTCGAATCTCTTAAAGATGAACTTATAGAAAGCGGAAAGGCGGATATTCTCTTTGACACATCCTTTACCGGATTGAATGGAGATCACACGGCAGTTACTTCGGCGGGCAAGATAAATTTTGAAAAATTCGTTAACGCGGCGGGTTCATTTGCAGACAAGGTTGCGGGGCATTTCGGTGTCGGAGAGCAATACAAAGTACTTCCATTTAAGGGGACATATAAAAAGCTAAGCCCAGGGGCTTCACATCTTGTTAGTTCAAACATCTACCCTGTACCGGATCTTAGAAACCCTTTTCTCGGGGTTCATTTTACAAGAGGCGCAGACGGGAGTGTTTACCTCGGACCCACTGCCATACCCGCGCTCGGGCGAGAGGAATACGGATTCTTAGACGACTTGTCAAAAGAGACGCTCTCTATACTATTTAGGGACTCTGTGCTCTTTTTCACAAACGATGCTTTCAGGACAGCTGCTGTTAGCGAAATTAAAAAATATACGGGTGGGAATCTTTACAAAGAGGCCAGAAAGCTAATCCCGGAGCTTAAGGAAAACGATCTGATAGACAGCCCAAAAGCGGGTATTCGTCCTCAGCTGGTGGATTGGAGCTCCCGGGAATTGGTTATGGATTTCGTGGTTCTAACAGAAGCTGATTCGATACATATACTAAACGCAATTTCCCCGGCGTTTACATGCTCCATGGCATTTGCAAAATATACGGTTGACAAGCTAATTGGCTAAATTTGAAGGTCTTACTGAGATAATATTCGATGAAGTTTTTACTAAAACTTGCCAAGCGTCTCAAAACCCATATAAAATTACAGCCTATCAAACAAATACTCAGAGGAATTAAATGCCAGAATTAAGAATTATCCGCAGCTACGCCGGAGTCCAAGACTCCCACAAGATCGAATCGTATATCCAAAGGGGCGGGTACCAAGCGCTCCCCAAAGCACTCGGCATGGATCCGGATGATATCATAGACCTGATCAAAAGAGCGGGGCTTAGGGGAAGAGGCGGAGCAGGGTTTCCTACAGGAGTCAAGTGGGGATTTATACAGAGGGATTCAAAAAAGCCTATATACCTTTGCTGTAACGCGGACGAAAGCGAGCCTGGAAGCTTTAAGGACCGTGAGATAATAGAGCAAGACCCGCACCAAATGTTAGAGGGAATTATTATCGGGTGTTACACAATCAATTCACATAAATCATACATATATATTAGGGGTGAGATGCCCTACGGAGCAGGTGTTTTAGAGCGCGCTCTGGAAGAGGCGTATGAAAATGGCTACCTGGGTAAGAACATTCTTAACTCGGGTTTTGACCTCGACGTGGTCGTATTCAGGGGTGCGGGTGCGTACATATGCGGGGAAGAGACAGGGCTTCTGGAGTCGATAGAGGGTAAGAACGGCGAGCCAAGACCGAAACCCCCATTCCCCGCGCAGAGCGGGCTATTCGGCTGCCCTACCATTGTCAACAATGTCGAAACGCTCGCATTCGTTCCCCATATTATAAACCGGGGGGCAGAGTGGTTCTCTGAAATTGGTACTCCAAAGAACACCGGAACCAAGATATACGGACTGTGCGGACAGATTAATAACCCCGGGCTTTATGAGCTCCCGCTAGGGATACCGCTTCGGGAGCTGATTGATGAATACGGCGGAGGTGTACCGGGAGGACGAAAGGTAAAGGCGGTTTCTCCGGGGGGTTCTTCAGCGCCGCTTCTTACGGCGGATGAGCTGGATTTAAAGATGGATTTTGATACTCTCTCCGAGGTAGGCTCGATGCTCGGAACCGCAGGTGTTACGGTAATAGATGATTCCACTTGCATGGTGCGTGTAGCACAGAATCTGGCGCATTTTTACCGTGACGAATCGTGCGGGCAGTGCGTTCAGTGCAGGGAAGGAACCTGGTGGCTTGAGAAAATGCTCACCATGATTGAAGAGGGGAGGGGCAGGATGGAGTACATCGATACTCTCCTTGACGCTTGCTCACAGATGAGGGGCACGACGATATGCGCCCTTGCGGACGGCTGCGCGATGCCTGTTGAATCTATAGTGAAAAAGTTCCGTCACGAATTCGAAGAGCATATCAAGCTCGGCAAATGTCCTTTTGAACGCGAACACATGGGTGAGTGGTCGTAGCTAAACAACTTTTGGAATTATCCCTTATTCAGGTATCTACGAAGTAGTCAAATAAACTTTCAGAATCAGTATATGAGGATCGTTTGGCAGCGGGTTATGCTATTGAACCTTTTCTTTTTCTTCGGAAGAGGAGGGGGGTGTTTCGAGGTCTGTATCCTCAATAGGTTTAGTTTGATCTTTAGGCGGAGTTACGTCTATCTCCTCGTCCTTCATGGATTTCCTGAACCCTTTAATTCCCTTACCCAGCGATGAGCCCAAGTCGCCCAATCTGCTGGGACCGAAAATTAAAAGCAGTATCCCGAGGATTATTAAAAGCTCCCAAATTCCAAGTCCACCGATCATGTTTACACCTCTGCCTATAAATTACCGTTACAACAGTACAAAGTCAATTATTCCGGTTTTGCTGTTGCAAGGTTATGCTGAAATTCCTGTTACTCCTCTCCGACACGGTTTTTTTTGACCTGCGGAAGCGCGTCTTCACCGGTAATAAGCCGTACACCCCTCTTTCTTGTGAAGTAATTCCACGCCCATCTGAAGAAAACTACGGCCCTGTTCTCAAACTCGATCAAGTAGCTGATGTGAATGAACGCCCAGACGAGCCAGGCGAAAAATCCCGAAAACCGGAGCCTGCCGAGGTCGGCAACCGCATGACTTGAGCCTATGACGGCGAGATTACCTTTGTCCTCGTATTTGAATGGAGCGGTCTCTTTTCCTTTTAATCTGTCCTCTATAAGGCCAGCGACATATCTGCCCTCCTGCATCGCCACCTGGGCTACGCCGGGAAGGGGCTCTCCACCCTGGTGTGAATAATTGGCCAGGTCTCCGATCACGAATAAATCCGGGTGTCCCGGAACGCTCAAATCGGGATTTACCACTACGCGGCCCAGCGAGTCAAGCTCAGCGCCTGTCCTTTCTCCAATTGTGATACCGAGCTTTGATGCTTTAACCCCCGCTGTCCACAGCATAGTCCTCGATTGTATCTTTTCCGTCGTGCCGTTCATTTCGATCGAGGCGGTATTGTCCTCGATATTCTTTACCAT
>DEIM01000080.1 GCA_002352485.1 Candidatus Dadabacteria bacterium UBA2774 | reverse complement strand
GCTTTAGGCTCGTTATCTTTAGTCCTGTATTTTACTTTTTTTGGTTTGGATTACCATCGGGACCGAGAGAATAAAATCAGAGCCTGTCCATAGTTTGCTCTATTGCGCTTTCTATATCGAGTTTTTCGTAGAGCACTCTGTACATATGCTCGATTAATATGGTGTCCAGGTTATGTGACTGGCAGAGCTGGTAAATGTTTTTAGTGTTCGTAACTCCTTCCGCTACCATACCGTGCATCTGGGTATTAATCTCATCCATCGAGCACCCCTTTGCCAGCATCTCGCCCACAAAGCGGTTGCGGCTGTGGCGGCTCGAACATGTGGCTATGAGGTCCCCGACCCCGGCAATGCTAAAGCACGTTTCCTTCTTTGCACCCAGGCTTTCCGCGATACGGCTCATCTCGCTTAGCCCGAGAGTAAGGAGGCTCGCTTTTGCATTGTCTCCCAACCCGAGCCCGTCGCAGATGCCTATGGCAATGGCTACGATATTCTTAATGGCACCGCAGAGCTCGACTCCTTTTATATCCCAGATGGGATAGGATTTGAAATTCGGAGTGTTAAGTAAATTACATATGCTAATACTGAGTGCTTTGTGCTCGGACGCAACTACTGTTGCAGTGGGAAGTCCTCCGGCAACTTCTTCCGCATGGTTCGGGCCTGCAATCGCGGCTATTTTAGCCTCAGAACCAAGCTCTTCCTTAAGCACATCGGACATCAGTTTGCCAGAATTGGATTCGATCCCCTTCACTGTATGAAGAATCGGTAATCCCTTAATAAGATCCGAGAACTGTACTACCGTCTGTCTTAAATAATCAGACGGAACCGCAAATATTGCCAGGTCGCTGTCTTTAACACACCTAGAAGCGCAGTGCGTAGCAACGACACATTCCGGCAAAGCGTAGCCCTCAAGATACTGCTTATTCTCTCTTTCACAGTTTATTTTATCGGCCTGCTCTTCTCTTCTGCACCAGAGGCTAATATCGTGCCCGGAACCTCCGAGCAATATTGCCAAGGAGGTGCCTGAGCTGCCGGCGCCGATAATAGATATTTTTTCTGCCTTATCCTGCAAATTTATATTCCTGCCCCGAAAGCTCGGCTATCTTTTTCATTATGGTATCGGTTATGGTTTTGGATGGCTCGCCGTTGAAGACCAATTTCTCTCCGAAAGTGATGTCCGCTTTCTTGTTATTCGGCCAGAACTTTCCCTTGGGAAGTATCTCAAAAGTGCCTTTTACACCGACCGGGATTACGGGAGCAGACGTTCTGCGGACTAGAGTACCTATGCCGCTTTTACCGCTCTGAAGTCTGCCATCGAGGCTCCTAGTGCCTTCGGGGTATAACAAAAGAACACACCCGTTATTCAGATACTCTTCCGCAGCCCTTAAACCGTCTCTACCCATTTGTCTGTCTATCGGGATCATCGTCACGTACCTTTCAAAGAAAAGTCTGTACCATAACATATGCATAGAGTCTGTAGTGTGCTCTTTTTTAGTAAGTATGTGAACCTTCCTATTTCGTTCCGTGAGCACGTACTTCCCGACAAGGAAGTGATCTAGATAGCTAATGTGGTTGGGCGCGATTATGGCCGGGCCAGACTCTGGAATATTCGAGGCACCTTCTACACGCCTTACCCAGCTATCCAAAATGGGGCCAATGACAAACTTGTAAAAGAAGTTTAATCGAATTTTATCGTTCATTTTTTAAATCGGTGTATTGCTAATCTCTGAGACATTTTCGTGAGTCCCAATCCCAAGGTTGCTTCATATATATTGTAACAGATAATAACTCGGAATTATCCCAATAAGAGTTATTACAATCAAAATATACATACCCTAACTATAGGGAATTATTACATATTGGCAATCAGGTTGATTGCCATAACTTTTTGTGTAATCTAAAGCAATAAAATATTATTATCCAACTAGAAATTGTGTTTTTAAAAACCTTAAGTTTATGAATAACTGGCCATTTAATCCCGGACCTCCCTTAGCACTTTTACTATTTATTTTGATAACTAGTCTCGTCTCCTGCGGAGGATTTAAAGACTATCCTGCCGATCCGATTGCAGAGGTCGATTTCCTAAAACGTGCCGAGACGAAAACCGAGAATGGAATAACCGTAACAGTCTCCGTTTTAACAATCGAAGAAAATAAGAAGATATTCGGGGTTGATCTATTTAAAAAAGGCGTTCAGCCCGTATGGATAGAGATTACCAATGATACCGATCACGATTTTGTATTCTTGCCGATATCGCTTGATCCCGATTACTTTGCGCCTAACGAAGTGGCGTTTCTGTATCAGGGCCTGTTTAACGGCGGAGAAGTGCACCCTCAGTTAAGCGAGCGTTTTAACGGCTACGGTTATGAGCTTTCAAAGATTTCCCCTGGTGAGACGAAAAAGGGGTTTGTTTATACGAACTTCGACCCTGGGATAAAGTATGTGAATATTAGTCTCTTCAGTGAAGAAAAAATTGAGACTTTTATTTTTTATATTGTCCTTTACGAAGCCCTTGAAGAATACAATAAAATAGACTTTGAGAGCATATATTCAACGGATGAATATACAAGATATAGTAATGAAAATGATTTTATTAAAGCTGTTAAGAATCTACCGTGCTGTATAAAAACTAAGGACACTAAAGAAGACGCCTATCCTATCAATTTTGTTTTCATCGGTGATGATGAAGAGGTATTCTCTGCACTGATACGTCAGGGGTGGGACGTAACAGAGCCTTTTTCCGATCTTTGGACAAACAAAGATTATTTTTCTTCCCCGCTATTCGGATTATCCCCAATGGAAAACTTATACTATTTCGATCGAGCACAGGATGTAAGCCTTCAAAAAATACGTAAACAAAAAAAAGGTACGATTAGGCAAAGGAGCGAGATAAGAATCTGGCTTACACCTGTAAAGTACAAGGGGGAAAGCGTATGGGTGGGATCAACTACAAGGGATATTGGAACAGACGTAAATAAAATCAGTGATTTTCTGACTAAAAAGATAGACCCGAATTTAAACGAGACCCGCTCTTATCTAGCAGAGGACATGGTGTTGTCCCAGAATGTCAGTAAGGTCGGTTGGATCAGAAACCTTGAGCCTACTACAGAGAAGAGTCCCAAGATAAATTACAAAGAGCAAATCTGGTGGTCGGACGGCCTTGTCGTAGTGCTTCTTTTTGAAGACACTCCTACCGGAGCCTCGGATATACAATTTTATGAGTGGGAATACCCATATAAATCAAAGGGCATTATCAAAAAAAACCCTGGGTCTGTTGGGAACTAAATTATGAAGCATAATGTAGCTTTATTCCTAATTTTGCTGACAGCTTTTGCAGTAAGCGGATGTGCGAAACATTACTGCAGTGTAGGAGAAAACTCTACATTCGGATGTCACTCTTACAATCCGATCGAAAAACCAGAGTCGAGTCCGACAGTTCTATTAAGATCGCAGAGCATAACCAAGGACGGCCTTGAAGTATCCACCGCTGTATTATCGGATTGGGAAAGCGTTGAAATCTTCGGACTCGATCTGGCCAAAGAGCGGATACAACCGGTATGGATAAACATCAAAAATAATACCGATGAGCCTTACTACTTAATTAAGACCAATACAGACCCCTATTATTTCACATCCAATGAAGTCGCTACAATGAATCATCAAACTTTTGCCATAGATGTTAATAAGGCCATAGACTCATATGTGAAAAATAAATCCATCACAAGGCATATTCCTCCAAGGAATGAGGCGTCGGGGTTTTACTATTCCACATGGGATCCGGGGGTTAAATATCTGGATATAGCACTATATAGGGAAAACGACTTAAAACACTTTGTGTTTAGGCACGAAGTGCCCGGTCTGAAACTGGACTACCATAATATCGATTTCGAGAATCTCTATAAGGAAGAAGAAATAACAAATATAGAATCATGTGAAGAGCTCGTAGAGGTCATGTCGAGCATAGCGTGCTGTACTCAAAAAAAGGACGGCACGGGTGAAAATGACCCCCTTAACTTCGTAGTCGTGGGTGAGCCCGATGTTATATTCGGAGCATTCACCAGACAGGGGTGGGACGTCACGGAAACAATAAACGTAAGCTCGGTCTGGAAAACTGCGAAGGCTTTCTTTACACATAATAGATTGAGAACTTCTCCGATGAGCGCACTCTATTTCTATAAAAGGTCTCAGGATATTGGACTTCAGAAAGCAAGATCGACAATTCACGAGCGGAATCATCTAAGACTCTGGCTGACACCTTATGTTTACCAAGGAAAGACTATTTGGATAGGCGCAGTAAGTAGAGACATTGGCTCATACTTTACGTGGAAGACCCAATGGAAAACCGCTCATGCCATCGATCCTGATATAGACGAGGCAAGAAACTATCTTATACAGGACATGATATTCTCGCAGTCACTCAAAGAAGTAGGAATGATCAAAGGAGGCATAATACCTGCCGACAGAGACGAACCCCATGTGAACTTTATGGGTCAGCCCTGGTGGACAAACGGGGGCCGGGCCGTATTTATCTTTGATGAAGAGGTCACTTCACTTGACGATTTAGAGGAATTTGACTGCGATCCCGATTAGCCGGAAAGCCTTAAGATTCCTGCTTTGCCCGTTTTTCTAATATCGCTCTTTTGGCAGCATCAAGCTCCATCTTGCGGAGTCTCATGCTCTCGGGGGTGATCTCTACAAGCTCGTCCTCGGCAATAAACTCTATTGCCTGATCCAGTGACAGTGGTCTTGGGGGTCTTAGTACAACGGTCGCTTCAGAAGTGGAGCTTCTCATATTGGTAAGCTTCTTCTCTTTCGTAATATTCACAGTGAGGTCACCGTTTCGATTCCTCTCGCCGATTATCATTCCAGCATAAACCTGTGTACCGACATCAACGAAAAGCTCGCCCCTATCGACCATAGCAAGGCTCGCGTAGGTAGTGGTTTTCCCGGGACGGTCTGAGACAAGGGCGCCTGTCGATCTTTGCGGTATCGGTCCGTACCAGGGCTCGTAACCCTCAAAGAGTGTATTCATAACCCCTGAGCCTTTGGTGTCGATCAGGAACTGGCTTCTGAATCCGATAAGCCCTCTTGAGGTTATTACGAATTCAATGTCCACCCGCCCGTTGCCGTTATTATGAAGATTCACCATACGCCCCTTTCTTTTTGCAACATTCTCAGTAATAACTCCGACAAACTCTTCGGGAACGTCAATAAAAATGCGCTCAACAGGCTCAGTAACAATGCCGTTTTCCTCTTTTGTGATAACTGTTGGTTTAGAGACCATAAACTCATAACCCTCGCGTCTCATCGTTTCAATAAGAACAGCCATTTGAAGCTCCCCGCGACCTGCAACTTCAAACGCGTCTGCCCGTTCGGTGTCCTTAATCTGAATAGCAACGTTTCTAAGCTTTTCCCGGTCAAGCCTTTCCCTGATCTGACGGGAGGTTAAAAACTTGCCCTCCTTTCCGCCAAACGGTCCGCTGTTGACGTAGAAAATCATAGAAATTGTAGGTTCATCAACTTTTATGCGCTCAAGCGGCACAGGGTTATCGGTATTCGAGACAGTGTCACCTATCTGAACGTTCTCCTCACCTGCTATAGCGATAATATCTCCGGCATCAACTTTCTCTACCTGTGTTTTCTGAAGCCCGGTGTAAGTATATAAAACGGAAATTTTTATTGTGGAGACCTTGTCTCCTTCACCGCAAAGGGCATAGCTGCGATTAGACTCAAGCTCACCGCTCATCATTCTGCCTATAGCCAGCCTTCCGACGTAGTTATCGTAATCTAAATTGGTAATGAGAAACTGTGTAATAGAGCCGTCCCCAACTTCAGGACCTGGGATCGAGGATATAATCTTGTCAAAAAGAGGAGTTAGATTATCTGACGCGTCATCAATTTCATTGTGCGCAGCGCCAATTTTCGCGTTCGTATAGACAATAGGAAACTCTATCTGCTCCTCGTTTGCGTCAAGCTCGATAAATAGATCATATACTTCGTCTATAACTTCGTCCGGACGAGCATCGGGTCTGTCGATCTTGTTGATCACCAATATGATCGGAAGCTTTTTTTCAAGCGCCTTTTGCACTACAAATCGCGTCTGCGGCAAGGGACCTTCGCTTGCATCGACAAGAAGTAATGCTCCGTCAACCATATTCAAGCTTCGCTCGACTTCCCCGCCAAAGTCTGCGTGCCCTGGAGTATCGACTATATTAATTTTAATGTCCTTATAGAGAACCGCGGTGTTTTTGGCCGTTATGGTTATTCCTCGTTCTTTCTCAAGGTCCATTGAGTCCATTACCCTTTCTTCTACCTGCTGGTGTTCATGGAATACACCGCTTTGGTTAAGCATGGCATCGACCAGAGTGGTCTTCCCGTGATCAACGTGTGCAATTATCGCTATATTTCTTAAATTGTCCTTTCGCATATAAAAATCTGTCTCCTGAGAATCAATAAGTACTAAGTAAGAAGAGCTTTAGCATATATGATAATTGAGAATGTAAAAGCCTTTCGGGAAACTTACAATCTGAATAGTTCCTAAAAGGTAGCTTTGAAGATAGTTAAATGCTTAACTACACTTTTATCTGTTTAGACAAAAGTTATAAGGCAAACTCAAACCAAAGTCTAATTGTGAATTTGGAATTAAAAGGATATTATCATTTTATGAATTCTTCCCCGACGATTAAAGAAGATACAAAAACTGAGAGGGTTACAACCCGATCAGAGATCACATATATCACTAGAAGACAGTCTTTAAGAATACCTTTCAATATGAGGATTAAGTACGGCCTGATCAGAAACAATATTTATCAAGAGCACTCAGAGCCCAGATTGGGCGGGTTCGTCATCAACCTTTCACAGGGCGGTATTGGAATTGAAGGTCTCAGGGGACTGCCACCAGAATCCAGAATAAGGGCCCGTTTGTTTACCGGCGATAAAACTCTGAAATTTGAAGGAAAAGTTAAGTGGTCTGACTTGAATAATAAAGATAAATGCAAAATGGGGATCGAATTTACCGGGCGTTCAGATAAGATTAAAGAAATTTATACAAAAACACTCTTTAAGAACAGATTCGGACTCTGATTAAAGCATCCTGCCAAAATTTCGTCACGGTATTTTATTTAAACTAACTCTCACTTAAACGCTGTTACTTATATCCGTAAGCTTTTCCTTTATCTTGTTTACTTTGATCAATGACTCTGAAAGCTTACCCTTTTCCATTTGATAAAAATTCCTGAGCGGGACCAAAGAATCTAATACCTGCATTTTAATACCGTCTAAATCACGCTCGAGCTGTGAGCTAACACTTGAGGTAATCTCCTCAATCAGCGCGTCTACTTTTGTACTAAACTCCTTCATAGCATCCCTCCTTTTTTTGGGGAGGATAGCAAAAGCAGTTGCCATAAGGGCCAGGGTGGCAAGAATTCCCGTAACATCCACTATTATTGATGAAAAAGCCGTTACTACAGCAGCGCCAAGGGCAAGAGTGCCTGCCTGCACCCCTAGAACAGAAGCCACCGCCCCCCTTGCAGAGTCCACCAGGTTTCCTCCGAGGAGTGCCGGGTCTATTTCTTTCCTCTTTTTCTCAAGCTCTGCCCGCACTGTGTCTATGAGCCTGGTCCTGTCGTAGGTAAAAGCCGTTCCCGGAGATGAGGATTCGGGTCTTATGGATTCGTTGTAGAAATCTAGAGCGCTGTCCAGAAGAGTCCTTGCAGAGCGCTCTGTCCACATTACCATGGCGTCGAGGTCTTTTTCGAGCTCTTCCACTGTCTGGCGGGACACACGGTATTCAAACTCTTTTGCCACTTTAGATTTGCTCACGAGCTTGAAAATGTTTGAGAACCTGATGAGGTCGTCTATATACTCGATCCCCCTTGTTTTAAACTCGAGGAGCCTACTCCTTATTCTCTCTGTAAACTGCCCAGAGTTCCCTACTATTTCGTTTTTCATACCCTCAAGCTTAGCCTCGTACTCCCCGAGTCGGGCTTCATCGTGGGAAATCTTATCTATGTCCACTTTAAGTACATCCTCAGTTTCGGAAGACAGGCTGACAGCGAATTCCGAGGTGGTCTTTATCTTCATTCTGATACGTTCTTCTTCACCAAGTGTACTGAAGATATAGCTCTCAAGCTCCTTAAACCCGCTCTTTTGATAAAGCGCCTCGTCTGAGGAAGTACGGGCTTCACGCGCGAGCTTGGCGGAAACCGGAATCAGATGGGGCTCGAAATTAAAATTGCGCTCAAGCTCTCCCCTGGTATGACGGATCAGCGTGTCCAGCTCTTCAGGGTCTTTTGCAATATCCGTTTTATTAAGAAGAAACACAATGTTCTTGAGCCAATCCTCTTTTATGAACTCTATGAGCTTTGCCTCGCTGCCTGTAACGGCGCGCTCCGCACCTATGGTAAAAAACACTATATCTGCTCTGGGAATAAAATCCTGGGTGAGTTTTTCGTGCTGCTCAAGAGTCACGTTGGTCCCTGGTGTGTCCACAATGTAGATACCCTTGAGCCTTTCCTGAGAGAGCGGGATATGACGGCTGCCGTCTTGAGTCTCTTGCCCGCTTATATCTCCGTATTTTAGGATTGTTATCTCATCAGTCGTTGGAGTAATGCCCTCAGCCAAAATTTCTTCACCTAAGAGGGCATTTATTATAGAGGATTTACCCGTGCTGAACTCTCCGATAAATACGATTGAAAATAGATTCTCAAGGTTTTCCTTTATCGCCTGAAGCTTTTTAAGCATCTCCTCACTCGACAGCTCTTTGATTTCAGCCTCAAGGGATTGTAGCAGGAGCTTTTCTTCGAGAACAATATCGGAATACTTTTTATCTAGTAATTGCATGGATAATCCTAAGCTAAATTATAACCAAGAAAGGATATAATGGATATTAGGGCGAAGCTTAAGGTAGTCAAATACATTCCGTACATTGAAGTTTGCATCATATATACTTATAAATCTCTATGCGTAACAACATAAATGTCCCACCAGAACTTACGGCGAAATACACAATAACTGGTATCCTAACTTTACTGCTTTTATTTTGCCTGTCCATACATACTTACGGCTCGACCGATGGAGGCGGGAACGCCACTAACATGAAAAAACAAAACAGACTAAAAGACGAAAAGAGTCCTTATTTGCTTCAGCACGCCGACAACCCGGTCGATTGGTACCCGTGGGGGGACGAGGCGTTTGAGAAAGCCCGTAAAGAGGGAAAGCCGATTCTGCTGTCTATCGGATACTCGACCTGCCACTGGTGTCACGTGATGGAGCATGAGTCGTTTGAAGACGAGGAAGTTGCAAAACTGATGAACGAAACGTTCGTCTCGATAAAAGTCGACCGTGAGGAAAGACCTGATATAGATAATATCTACATGACCGTGTGTCAGATGCTCTCAAAGGGCGGGTGCGGCTGGCCATTGAACGTGGTTATGACACCCGACAAAAAACCGTTTTTCGCGGCCACGTACATCCCCAAGGAAACTAGGTTCGGAAGGCCCGGAATGATGGACCTCGTGCCTCGAATAAAGGAGCTGTGGGAAAACGATAGGGAAAAGGTATTAGAGTCGGCGGAGAATATTACCGCTGCGGTTAAAAAAGCGACTGATGTTACAGAAAACAATGAGAGCAAAGACCTGACTGTCTCTACACTCGGAGTGGGGTACAATCAGCTCCTCGGAAGGTTCGACGAGAATAACGGAGGATTTGGAAGCTCTCCTAAATTCCCGACGTCCCACAACCAACTTTACCTGCTTAGATATTGGAAACGCACTGGAGACGATCAGGCGCTCGAAATGGTAGAGAAAACGCTCCAGAAAATGCGCCAGGGGGGCGTATATGACCATGTGGGTTTCGGATTTCACCGCTACTCAACAGACCCACAGTGGTTCCTTCCTCATTTTGAGAAAATGCTCTACGACCAGGCGATGATTTCAATGGCGTATATAGAGGCTTATCAGGCAACCGGGAATAAAGAGTACGCAGATACAGCAGGTGAAATATTTACATATGTAATGAGGGACATGACATCTAAAGAAGGCGGTTTTTATTCGGCCGAAGACGCGGACAGCGAAGGAGAAGAGGGAAAGTTCTATGTGTGGGAAGAGGATGAGATAGTAGACATACTCGGGAAAGAAGACGCCGAGCTTATAATAAGCACTTTTAACGTAAGCAGCACAGGCAACTTCAGCGACGAAGCGTCCGGCAAAAAAACAGGCGCTAACATACTGCACTTAAAAAAGCCGATACCCGAGATTGCAGCGTCTTACGACATGAGCGTAGAAGAGTTTAACAAGAGAATCGAGACCTCAAGAGAAAAATTATTCAATGTACGTGAGAAGAGAGTACACCCCCATAAGGATGATAAGATCCTGACCGACTGGAACGGCCTTATGATAGCGTCTTTGGCAAAGGGCGGAAGGGTGTTGAATGATCCTCAATATACAGAGGCCGCAAAAAAAGCCGCGGATTTTATATTAAGCGACATGCGTAAACCGGGGGGAGAGCTTCTTCACAGATACAGGGGCGGTGATGCCGCAATTGACAGTAATATTGACGACTATTCATTTTTTATCTGGGGGCTCCTTGAGCTTTATGAATCGACATTTGATATTAGATACCTTCAAGCTGCGATAGAGCTTCAGAACGAGATGATAAAGAATTTCTGGGATGATAAGAACTCAGGTTTTTATTTCACCTCTGACAGCGCTGAAGAGCTTATAGCACGCCAAAAAGAGATATACGACGGAGCTGTACCCTCAGGTAATTCGGTCGCTATGCTGAATCTTCTTAAGATCGGGAGAATTACAGGAAATCCTGAGTATGACAAAAAGGCATCAGAGCTCGGGAGAGCCTTTTCAAACACCGTTGCCCAGGCCCCTATGGCCTACACTCAGCTCCTTTGCGGTCTTGACTTCGGTATCGGTCCTTCATTTGAAGTGGTAGTAGTAGGTGATCCCGATAAAGAGGATACGCAGACGATGCTAAGGGCTTTGAATAAAGACTATTCCCCCAATAAGGTTGTTCTTCTGAAAGAGCCTGAGAAAGATTCAGGGATAGCATCTATCGCAGAATTCACAAAAAGCCAAGCTCAGATAGACGGGAAGTCTACGGCTTATGTGTGTCTCAACTACATATGTAAGCTACCGACTTCGGATGTGGATAAAATGCTTGAGCTCTTGGCAGCCGATACGCCGTGATCTGAATATATTGGAGACATATTGCTTTTCATTTTCATAGTTTTATAATGTTGATTAGAATAGAAAGGTAAATTAAAAAGAATTTGTGTTTTAGGCTCACATAAGAAAATTTATTGGCTATACTATAAACGAGTTAATTTTCAGGGAGGAAAAAGAGCGTGGCCAGAAAAGGACGTAAAAAAATTAAAGATCTCGTCGATATGCTTGAGGACCCGGAGAACTCGGGTTATATAGGCGGAGATTATGAAGATATGATGGAGCTTTTAGAGCAGGAACTTAGCGACTCAGATGATGACGAGCAGGATCAGGAAGTTGTGGAGTAAACTCCCCCTTGCGTTTGAATACTATCCCTTTTTAGATAAACCATAAGAACAGATACTGCTGCGGGGGTAATGCCGGATACCCGGCTTGCCTGGCCCAAAGAGCTCGGGCGTACATTTGACAGTTTTTGAACTATCTCCCTAGATAACCCGGGTATATCTTCATAAGAAAAGGTCTCGGGAATTCTCAGGTTCTCAAGTTTCTTAAACTTATCTATCTGCTCCTTTTGCCTCTTTATGTATCCCTCGTATTTAGTGTCCATCTCTATTTGAGAAATAACATCGTCTCCAATTTCACGGAGAGGCGACCCTTGATATAAAGAGCCAAGATCACGGTATGAAATTTCAGGGCGCCTTAGAATCTCCTTTAAGCTCTGGGGCTTTTTAAGCGCGGATGTACCGAGTTCCTCTAAAACACGGTTATTTCCCGAGCTGGGCGTGAGCTTTGTTGTCTCAAGCCTGCCAAGCTCTTCTCTGACGCTATTTTTTTTATCGAGAAATTTGCCTAGCTCTTCATCCGTGTGAAGCCCTAGTTTATAACCTTTTTCATATAATCTCATGTCGGCATTGTCTTCTCTGAGTAAGAGCCTGTATTCAGCCCTTGAGGTAAACATCCTGTAAGGCTCGTCCACTCCTTTTGTGACGAGATCATCGATCAGGATACCGATATAGGCCTCCGAGCGGTCAAGTATGAGCGGTGACTTGCCCTTTACGCGTAGAGCCGCGTTAATACCAGCGATCAGACCTTGGCTTGCAGCCTCCTCATACCCTGTGGTGCCGTTTATCTGCCCCGCGAAGTAGAGATTCTCCACGAGCTTTGTTTCGAGTGTGGGTTTTAAGCCCGTTGGGTCAACGTAATCGTATTCGACAGCATAGCCAGGGCGCATAATCTCGACCTCACTCAGCCCGTCTATTGTCCTGGCCATCTCGTACTGCACCTCGAGCGGAAGACTGGTCGATATGCCGTTTGGGTAAATCTCATAGGTGTTGATGCCTTCTGGCTCTAAAAATATCTGATGCCTCAACTTATCGGGGAACTTTAC
>DEIM01000107.1 GCA_002352485.1 Candidatus Dadabacteria bacterium UBA2774 | reverse complement strand
GAGCCCGTTTTGATGCGCATCACGACATCCTCCAGGCTCAGTTCCTGCTTGATCTCGATCTTGACCTCGGCGCAGATAACTTCAGCAGCCTATGAGAGTATCAGCAATGTTGCTTAACTACGGTGTCCATTCCCGTATTACGGGCTATCTCACTCCGACCCCTTTTTTACCGGGTGGCTCCCCGGCACTTGCTTGTGCTTGCTTGCGATGTCAGTCTCATCACCAACCCTTGCATCGTTTTATCGGTTCGTTTCCGCCGGGGCCGCGAAGGCCCCGACCGTTTGGCTTAGCCGGCTACGTACTTTAGATCGACCCTGACTCCTTTGCTTTCTCATGGCCTTTTTTCCTTGCCATTTTTCATGAAAATTTACTCCGACCCCTTTTGCTCGGGTGACATCGGGACCTCCTTTTTGTTTGAAAAGGTTTTTTCTTCCGGCCCACAAAAAAGCGGCGCCGGGAAGACCCAGGGCCGCTTTGAGACACCCATAAATCTTAACCAACTGAACCGCGTTCTTCGTAGATAAGTTCCTGCGGGATCAGGCCCGATTGACATCAATATATGCAATTTTCTTTAAGCCGCAACAGTTCAGAATAATATTGGGCAAATTTATAATCACTTTCAAAGTCTCTTCTAGCAAGAATCATATATTTTAATATTGATATCCTAATAAATATATGATTATGAGTTATATATATTTTCCTGACTTTTTTCCATGACACTTTAGTTTCTCTATATCCATCATTCTCAGTAATTCCTATATCACTCAATAAGAATTCTTTGTTTCCAAGTGAACCTTTATGGAAATAATTATAGATAAGTGCCAACATAAATATTGGTATACTTAACAGAACTACTAATGTACATCCTATACCGAAACCTGCTATTAACAGCCAAGCATCCATAAATAAGCTTTCTCGCCTAAGGCTTAGCAATGCTATACCTAAAGAGACGAGTAGTCCGGATAAAATTAGTGCTGTCCAGTTAACTTTAGATACTATATTTACCCAAACGTTTAATGCCAGAATGTCTTGAAATCTTGTTTTACTTTTCATAGTAATTTCATATAACGATTGAACCCACTAGCGCCGAGCGTAACGAGACAACCAACAAGCTGCTCGTTTTTTCATCTGATGGAGTGATTTTTTATAGCTAGCATTGCAGGCCAGTACGCTTTGAGCTGTAGTAGGCAATTCCAGCAATAACCGTAAACAACGCTGCCAATGCAAGATTGGCATAAACCAATTTTCCTTTCATGATAAATGGAGCCAAAAACAGAACCCACATGACTGAGGATAATAGTAACCAAAGAATTACTCCAGTTGATGGTATCTTTGACTTCCGATTACCAATGCCGTAAATCTTCTTTGCTCTTTCATTCATCTGATTATATTCATCGACATCTATCTCACATTCTTCGGAACATGCCAATCCATGCTCTAGTTCAATGGCGCAGCTTTTACAAACTGCCTTATAACATGACTTACATAGTCCGACCGCAGCTACATCTGTGTGTTTAAAGCATTGCATAATTAATTCTCTTTTTAGCTATAACGTTTTACATGAACGGCCGAGCTCACCTGCCCTGAGCAAGCCTTGAACAAGGCGAGAGGCGCGTCGAATGAGTCAAGTGCAACGATTGATCGGGCGTCTTATCTCTCCGTTATCAGCCTGAGTTCTGTCAGCACGTCTTGCGCTGCAGCGAAGAGGGGCCGGGTAGGATCTGAACCCCGTTCAATTTCAGATTTATCCCCAACGCAGAGTCGGACTCCGTCGTACATCAGAAGGTAATAGTACACCTTACCGCTCTCTGGATAGGGGAATTCCGTCACGACCTTGCTGGAGTCGACGTAGCGTGCGGCTAGTTTTACGTACCGTGCGGCGGCTTGTCGCACGGCCTCATGTCCATGACCGCCGATAATGCCAAAGGTTGACGTTGTGTATAGACTTGCCGTCCCGTCACGCATAGACATGACTGTGGCGGTAGCCTCCCCGATGTACCAGTCCATTAGGACTCCATATACTCGAGGGAAATCAGAGTCCGAGGAGAACCCAAGCTCGCCCGCCGGAGTGGTTAAGGCCATCTGTCGCAGTACCATGCCTGGGGGGCCGTCGGGCGCTACTTTGTTTTCCGTCATGGGTGCCTCCTCCCGGCTGCAGCTAAGAAGCATCAGAACCAATATGGCTATGCCAATGTGTTTCATCGTTTCCAATGCCCAACGCTGAGTTATGCCGCACCGCCACCACGACATCAGGAAATGGTGCGTCGTCCCCGGCGTCGGCACGGACGACGTGTTATGCCTCGACTTGATACTTGACGATATCACGACACAACTTACCGCATTCATTACAGAGAATAGTTCCGTTGCTTGGATTCACTGCCACGGCCTGAATTTTTCGGGAGCGAAAGAAACCCTTAACCGTTCCGATCTCGGTGCCACAAAACGAGCACTTTCCCTCGATGTCTTTTTCTTTCGCCCCCACGAGCCCCTCTACGCATTCGAGGCATACGAAAAGCGTCCCGGGACCCCGGACCGCTTTTTCTACTTCGGTGTCACAGACCGAGCATTTCATTTCTTTGTTGAGGCATAACTAAATTTAGACGGACTAAGTTCCGGGTTATAATACGGATCTAGTATAAAAAGTTTACCCCCTTTTGCCCCATAAACAACTAAACAACCACTTTTCAGTGGTTGCTAATACATTGTCCCGGTGTAACAGGCCGATTGAGGATCGGGCCCGACAGGCGCTTTTACACACGCCAGCGGCCGCCCAGTCCTCGTGGGTCAAATGACTAATGCACTATCCCCACGGCGGCGAGTTTTACTCAGCACGCTCAAGCAGCCTGGTGCTTGTCGGCCTTCACATGCAGGCTGATGTCGTCAGCGTCTTGCAGAACTTTTATAATAGAAAAGATGTTTTCCGCAGTAGGATTGCCCCTGGACCCGAGCATGCGGTGCAGGCTCTTGCTGTCCTTGCCGATTGATCTCGCCGTCTCTTCGAAACCGGTCGTAGCGTTGATGTAATCGCGCAACAGCGCTTTGCCGGTATCGAGATCACCGCCGAGAAACGCCTCGACCGCCTCGCTGAGCAGCGCACGGCGGAATTTGGCATCCTTACGGACGCGCGCCATAACCGTTTCCTTGAACTCTCGTGTCAATGCCATATTCATTCCTTTTCTGCTTTCTTTCGTGCCTTGTAATCGGCCCAGCGTTCGTGGGCGAAGCTGATATCTTTGCTCTGCCCCTTCTTGGTCCCTCCACCGAGGAGGATGACCAGCACATCACCGTCTTGACCGAAATACACACGATAGCCGGGACCGAAATCGATTCTGAATTCGGAGACACCCTTGCCTACCGGCTTCACATTCGAAAAGTTGCCCTGCTCCAGCCGGAATACCGCCCCGGTCACTTTCGCCGCCGCCGGCGCGTTAAGCCTGTAAAACCACCCGCCGAATGGCGAGCGGCCTGCAGCATCCATGTACTCAACAATCTTCCGTGACGGCATAGTTTATAGTAACATAAACGTTACTATTGTCAAGCCGCACGCTGACCAGTTCCGCCAGCGGCGTATAAACGCCGCTGGCACCTCGGTCCTCACAGTTCATCTCGGTCCTCACAGTTCATAAAGCTAATGCATCACGCCTACCGCTACCGAACTATAGTGCGCCCGCGGCTCTTCGATGCC
>DEIM01000234.1 GCA_002352485.1 Candidatus Dadabacteria bacterium UBA2774 | reverse complement strand
ACTCCTAAGGCGAATTACCCCTGTCGTAGTTTCTTCCGTGCCTCCCACTAGACCTTCAAGCTTTTCCTTTCTTGATGTATGAAGAGTGGAGACAATATCCGCACCGTCGTCCATGGTGATTTGCGGGGACATGTCTAGAGTGCTGTTAATGTGGTTGTAATATGTCTTGGTGTTTTCACCCTTAATAGCGAAAACGGATATACCGTGGTTCTTCACCAGATATGCCGCAGCGTCGTCCTGGGTGCTTAAAGGGTTTGAAGCGCATAGCGCTACCTCAGCTCCTCCCTCTTTTAGCGCGATTGCCAGGTTTGCGGTCTCAGTTGTTACGTGAAGACACGCTGCAATTGTTATTCCCTTAAGGGGTTTTTGTTTTTTGAATCTTTCACGAATCAGATCGAGCACCGGCATTTCTTCCGCAGCCCATTCGACTCTTAGTTTTCCTTCCTTGGCTAGTTTTAAGTCCTTTACATCGTATTTCATACTTGCCTCCGTATAGATTAAATAAATAGTTTGTGTTTACTACCTATCCGACCGCTTTTTTAAGGTCTTCAACCTTATCGGTTACTTCCCAGGTGAAGCCTGCGCCGTCTCTGCCAAAATGGCCGTACGCTGCGGTTTCCTGATAAATTGGTGTTAGAAGATTAAGGGATTTGATGATGCCTGCCGGTGTGAGATCGAATACTTCCCTTACGGCGTTCGATAGTGTCTCTTCCGGAATCTTGCTTGATCCGAATGTCTCTATCATTACAGATACGGGCTCGGCCACACCGATCGCATAGGCGAGCTGTACCTCGCATTCTCTGGCCAATCCGCCGGCAACTATATTCTTCGCCACATAGCGCGCCATGTAAGCTGCACTACGGTCAACCTTGGATGGATCTTTCCCAGAAAATGCTCCGCCGCCGTGTCTTGCCCAGCCTCCGTAGGTGTCGATAATGATCTTTCTTCCTGTAAGCCCCGCGTCGCCCATCGGGCCCCCGGTAACGAACATCCCTGTGGGGTTTACGTAGATTTTTGTTCTGTCAGAAATCATGCTCTCGTCTACGCAGGGTTTTATTACCTCTTCCAGAACTTGCTCATAAATTGTTTTCTGGTCTACGTCAGGCGCATGCTGTGAGGATACTACTATGGCGTCAAAGCCTACAGGCTTGCCGTCCTCGTAACGCACGGTGACCTGAGACTTTCCGTCCGGTCTCAAATATGGAAGAGCGCCGGATTTGCGGACGTCAGTTAATTTTTTGGAAAGCTTATGCGCGTACATTATAGGAGTAGGCATGAGCTCCGGTGTTTCATCGATTGCGTATCCGAACATCAGGCCCTGGTCGCCCGCTCCCTGCTCCTTGTCTTCACTCGAGTTAACCCCGAGCGCAATATCGGGGGACTGCTCGTCCATAGCAACGAGTACAGAGCACGTGTGGGCGTCAAATCCCATCGAGCTATCCGTGTAGCCGATCTCCCTGACCTTATTCCTTACTATGTGGTTAATATCCACTACGGACTTAGAGGTTACTTCTCCAGCCACAACTACCAGCCCTGTAGTGATCAGAGTCTCGCAGGCTACTCTACTGTGCGGGTCGCCTGTAATCATTGCGTCGAGCACTGCGTCGGAGATTTGGTCGGACATCTTGTCCGGATGACCCTCGGTTACAGACTCCGAGGTAAAGATAAAGTTTTTAAGTGACATAATATTTTTCCTGTGTGTGAAGTGTGGATTAGGTAATAAAAACGAGTATGGTAAATAGTTTTCGGGTAACTGTCAAGCTCTCGCCCAAGTCCCTGAATTAATCTTTTAGGACTAGCGCGTATTGTGCCAGGCATGGTATAATCCGGGGCCTGTATACTACCGGTATATAAACACATTGTTTTAAAGGAAATGATTATGAAAAAATTAATTGCTCCCTCTGTGCTTTCAGCTGATTTCACGATACTAGGGGAAGAGATACGCGCCATCAAAAATGCCGGGGGCGACTGGATACACGTAGACATTATGGACGGGCATTATGTTCCGAACCTGACCCTGGGCCTGCCAATAGTTGAGGCCCTTTCACGCACAGACACTCCGCCACTAGACATACATCTTCAGATAGAAAAGCCCGAGGAATTCTCGGAAAAGTTCATAGCCGCGGGCGGTGATTCTGTACTCGGAATCACGGTTCAGTACGAGACTACAAGGCTACTACTTAACGCAGTCTCTAGGATCAAGGCAAAAGGTGTAGCCGCGGGTGTAGCGATTTGTCCGATGACGCCGCTCTCGGCGCTTGAGGAGATCATGGACTATGTGGATATGGTATTGGTCATGACAGTGGAACCCGGTTTTCCGGGACAGAAGTTTATTCCCTCGATGACTGATAAAGTGAAAAGGCTACGTGAGATTATTGACGGTAGAGAGCATAAGCCCCTTATTCAAGTGGACGGCGGGATAAAGCTCGACAATATCAAACTTATTGCGGATGCCGGGGCGGACGTTATTGTCTCGGGCTCAGGGATATTCGGCTCCTCTGATTATGCAGCCACTATAGGTGAGATGAGAGGGTTGATTGGGGAGGGGTGAGAAGTAAGACTTGATTTAACCACGAATAGACACGAATGGGCACAAATTAATAGATTTATGTTTGGGATTACTGCGCTCACTTTGTTCGCTCGCAATGACGGCACTACTGATTTAATATAAATAGGTATCCCGATGACAGAAGGCGGTCGATATATAAAGGATGTGGAGAGTTATTTTCTCTCGCTTGCGGGGGAGGGGATTATGCTCTCATCTCAGGATTATGCGCTTATCTCGAAGCTCCGGGACAGACAAATCCCCAAGGAAGTAGTGCTACGGGGAATTAATCGGGCGTTTGAGAAGCTAAATGCAAAGGATGATAAGGGGAGAAATAGAATAAGAAGCATGAAGCAGTGTTCTTCGTTTATAGAAGAGAGCATAGAAGAATACAGCCCCTTAAAAGAGAGGAAAACATCCGAGGAAGCAAGTAGTGAGCACACGGGAGTTATCGGTGAAGCCGCACAAAAGCTGAGTGATTTTATAAAGGAAGAGAAAGATGTAAGCTTGCGGGATTATTATACAATGCTCAGAAACAGGGTTTTGGAATTAGAAGGTGCCCCCGAGGATAATGCGCTAGCTAGTATTATCTCTCTTGAGGCTGATTGCCTGGAGCGATTCTTTTCAGAGCTGCCTGAGGGGGAAAGGGAGTCTGTAAGAAGGGAGGCCGAAGAAAGGGTGAAGGGCAGGGGGCGTTACATGACAGAGAAGGCGTTTTCAGAGAGTGTTATATCATTCCGGAATGAAATCATTCATAATAAATATGGAGTAAGGTTCTTATATAGTTACGACTGAGGGTGAGTATGGAAATAGAAAGACAGCAGATAGGGTGTGATGATTGTCACTGGTCGGGGTTTCAGGTATTGGAGGGCGAAACTTACGCCCGTGCAGAGCTTTGCGGCTGTGTTGATCATTGTGTAGAGTGCGTTGGGTCGGGAAACGTGTTATCTCAGAAAAAGGGTGGATACTCTTATCTCTCCCCGTGTAGCCTTTGCGGAGTAGTCAGGCGAAACGTTAAGCTATATAACCTGGCGGGAATACCGGCTAAGTATTCGCACGTGCTTCAGGTGGACGCTGGGCTTGAGCCGCGAAAGATTAATAAATCCCTTCAGATGGCGCTTAAGTATGCAAAAGAGGAATTCGTCAAAAAATACCCTACGAAAAAGGGCTTTTTATTGATGGGCCCGTCCGGTTTGGGCAAAACACACATTGCTATCGGAACGATTTCCGAGCTAACGTTGTATCACGGTGTAAAATGTATGTTTAAGGACTTTTTTTATCTTCTTTCCGAATTAAAGCAGGCCTACTCTCAGGGGACTCCCGAAAATGAAGTTATAGTTCCACTCATAGAGACGGAAGTGCTGGTGATAGATGAGCTTGGCAAGGGAAGGAGCAACGAATGGGAGCTTAACATTCTGGATCAGCTAATATCCAAACGCTATAACTCTTCAAAGAAAACTGTAATTACTACAAATTATATCTCCTCCGATATTGCAAGAGAAATAGGTGAAGAAAAAGAGATTCTCGAGCTCAGAATTGGAGAGCGGATCGCCTCAAGGCTCTATGAGATGTGCGAGTTTATGTATCTTGAAGGCAAAGACTATAGAAAAGAGAAACGTAAGAGCAGGATCAGCTAAAATCCCAGTATTTTGAGTACTCTTTCTTAACATTCTCAATAATAGAAATTACTTGAGGTGTATCCTCTAACACTCTGTAATCAGATGTCTTTTTGTCTAGCAACTCTTCAATTACTTCTTTGTTCGATATCCACAGGCCGTCAAGGTTATAGCCCCCTTCTAAAATGAACACAATATTGCCGTTTGAGTATTTATCGGCGTAGTCTGTTAGGAATCTGGTCTGTTTAGCAAACCCTTCAGGAGTGACTTTCATGCCTCCAAGAGGGTCTTCGATAAAGGTGTCGAACCCGGCTGAAACGAGAATAAATTCAGGTTTATACTGCTCTATTACAGGTCCTAAAATCTCGGCGAATATTTTTAAGTACTCGGAGTCTCCCATACCTGTGGGTAGGGGGACGTTAATATTGTAGCCTTTGCCATCTCCGCTGCCTTTTTCTTCGAGGCTTCCGGTGCCCGGGTAATAGGGATGCTGGTGTGTAGAGAAGTAAAGAACAGAGGGGTCGTCATAAAACATATGCTGCGTGCCGTTCCCGTGGTGCAGGTCCCAGTCTACTACGAGCACGCGGCTGAGTCCTTTAACGCGTGTTAAGTATGCAGCGCCCACGGCAACGTTGTTAAAGAGGCAGAATCCCATTGCCTTATCTGCTTCGGCGTGGTGTCCAGGGGGTCTGACAAGGGGAAATGCTCTGTCCACTTCTCCTTCGAGCACGCTATCTATTGCGGATAACATACCGCCTGAGGCCCTTACCGCGGCGTCGAATGATAAAGGGCACGTGGAAGTGTCTGCATCCAAAAACACTTTCGGTTTACCTTTCGTAGATGCCATGTTTTCAAAATGCGCGACTGTGTGTACGAGAGTGATTTCTTCTTTACTCGCGTCTCTCGGAGTGATCTTCACGACCTCGTCTATGAGTTTCGTAAAGTTGAGCATGTCCACTATGGCAAGTATCCGCTCATGAGTCTCGGGATGGCCCATGCCGTTGTCGTGGTCTACGTAAAGTTTGTCCAATACTATTCCTACTTTGGCCATGTCTCAATATCTCCTTAGTGGTTTAAATGCTAGCACAGGAATTTGTTCATATAAAGTTTAGATGATGTCTACACGGAACCTATTCAGAATTCATATCCATGAGCGCGCCAATGAGGTAAAGCGA
>DEIM01000145.1 GCA_002352485.1 Candidatus Dadabacteria bacterium UBA2774 | reverse complement strand
GAGAAAAAATTTCCCGAGGGTTCGAGCACAATTTTCTCAAACTCCGTGTCTATATCACCCCCGGGTACGATGATGTTCCTTGAAGTAAGTATGTCTCTTAGCTGGCTAGGGGATATGCCGAGCTCGGAGAGCTGTGCGTTACTGTATTCGACAAAAATCCGCTCTTCCTGAGCGCCGTAAATCTCGACCTTTGCTACATCGGATATGAATAATAGCTCATCGCGAACCTCATCGGCAATGTCCTTAAGCTCTCTGTAGCTAAAGCCCTCGCCAATTATCGTTATCACGATCCCGAATACATCGCCGAATTCGTCATTTACAAAAGGACCCTCGACATCATCTGGAAGCTCGGTGCGGGCTCTCTCGACCTTGCGCCTGAGACTGTCCCAGATGGGTCTCATGTCTGTGTAACTCTCTTTAATGTTTACATGTATTACGGATATGCCGGTTTTTGATGTGCTGTCGATAAAATCGATCTCTGGTATTTCCTGTATGACTTTCTCAAGCTTATCCGTGACCAGCTGCTCCACACGCTCAGGGCTTGCTCCGCCCCAGTACGTGGTTACCTGAGCCGTACGGATGATAAACCCCGGGTCTTCAGAGCGGGACATATTGAAATAAGACAGGAACCCCGCAAGCACTATTACGACGAGTGCAGTTAGAGTAATTCTGTTTTTTTCTATAGAAAAGCGTGTGATGTTCATTGAACGGCTTCAGGAGCTTCTAAAAGTTTTACCTTTTGTCCGTCGATTATCCTTCTTACTCCGGCTGTAACGATGAGCTCTCCGCCTTTGAGGCCCTCTACAATTTCTATACCCTCAGCAGATATGTCGCCAACGGTAACGGCCTTTTTCCTGGCAATTACATTTGGAGAATTCCCCTTGTTATCAGCATCCATCTCCAGAACATATACGAACCGTCCCTCCCGGTCTTCGCCAACGGAAACAGAGGGGACGATAATCTTGTTCTTGCCCCCTTGAGACTCGAAACGGAATACTACCTCTGCCGCCATACCCGGGAGTATATTGCCGTTTTCACTGTTAACCCTGACAGTTACAGGGAAGGTGGTGGCTACGCTGGTTGAGGAGACCCCGACTTCCACCACGGTGCCTGTGTACATCTTTCCGGGAATCGCATCGAATTTGATATCGACGGGGCTGCCATCTTGGATGGAGGAAATTAGAATCTCGGGCACGGCAACGTGAACCTCTGTGTTCGAGCCCGACGTTATGGTGACGATCTTCTCGCCTGTGGAGACGTTCTCGTTAACCTCCACATATACCTCTGCGATTGCTCCGTCTACAGGTGAGGTGAGTTTGGTATAGCTTAGCTGAAGGTCTGCAAGCTCGAGTCTTTTTTTTGAGGCATCGACCTGAGCGTCTGCGGATTCAGAAGACGCTCTTACGTTATCGAGCTCTCCCCTGGAAGCATTATTGTTCTCATAAAGCGCTCTAATTCTGCTATAGTCAGACTGTGCGTTTCTGGCTTGTGCCTGTGAGCTTATGAGCGAGGCCTCGGCTTCCTGTTTCTGTATCAGGTAGTCGCTCGGATCAATCTCGGCTATGAGAGTGCCCTCGGCTACTTTATCTCCGAGTTTTACGGGAAGATCGAGAACGGTTCCTGATACTTTAAAGCTCAGGTTTGACTCAACACCGGCTTTAGCAACGCCTGTGAAGGTCCTTAGCTTTCCTCCCCCGCTTGATAAGACCTCTTGATACCGAACAGGTCTTATGGTTTCAGGGATTTTGTCCTCTCCCCCTCCGCATCCAAGCGCGGGTAGTAGAATAAGAATACAAAGCGCCAGGAATTGCCGGGCAGGAAAATACTTCGGGAATAGTGAGGTTTTGTATCTAGTTATTGTCATATGAAGGTTATTAGCTCGATGCACTAGTTTTAATGTTTATCTCTACTCGCTTTCCGGGCTCTCCTTCATACTTTTGGTCTCAAGATAGAATTCTTCAAGCTCCCGGAACCATTCCATCCGCTCCTCGGGTGTTGTGAAGAAATCGAAATTGCCCACGGCCCGCTGCACGTTCATGAGGTCTATTAGAAAATCATACACTGCGTTTGCGGCATTTAACTCGGCTGAGAGGGCGGCGTTCTGCGCGTCCAGAAGGTCGATGATAGATACTACTCCCCGGGAATAGGAGTCGGTGACAAGCTCGAGGTTCTTGCGAGCGGCCTCTGCGGCGTCGTTTGCAAACCTGATGCTCGGAAATGAAGCGCCTGAGTTGTTGAGCGAGGTCCTTATTTCTTCTTCTACCTTAGTTCTGGTTGAGTCTTTTTCAAACCTGAGCCTTGAGAGCTCTGAGCGGGCCTGTCGGTAATCGGCCATTTTCCCGCCGCTTCTGAATAGCGGGAACGATGCCTGAAACTGTACCAGCCACTCCGTGTCGTCCTGCTCTGCAATGTCGATCGGGAAATCCTCACCCAGCTCAACGTCTGATCCGGCTCCTCCCTCATAAAAAAACTGCCTCACCTCGCCGAATGCGCTTAGAGTGGGAAGCCAAAAGGCCCTTTTACTAGTTTTAAGTATCCTGTCCTGCGCCTGGATCTGAGAATCA
>DEIM01000186.1 GCA_002352485.1 Candidatus Dadabacteria bacterium UBA2774 | reverse complement strand
GTTGTCGTCAGGGTGCTCTTCGGAGCCAACAAGAAGCTCTACGATAAAATGGAACGTTTACCGCTTGAAGACGATGATATTATAAAGGAGGAGAATAACTCATGAGCGATGACGATAAATTAATAAAAGGCCACGATTACGACGGAATACAGGAGCTCGACAACCCGCTTCCGGGCTGGTGGCTCGCAACGTTTTATATCACGGTCATATTCGGTGTCATCTACTACGCCTATTACACGTTCCTCGGCGGACCCACGTCCGACGAAGAGCTCGCCAGTAAGATGAGCGTAATTCAGCAGGAAAGACAAGCCTCTCAAGAAACCCTGGAGGTTAAATCCGAAGATTACTTTGTGGCTCTTCTGGATAACGAAGAAGTACTCGCGGCGGGTAAAGCCGAATACACGGCCAAGTGCCTCGCTTGCCACGGCGATAAGGCGCAGGGACTCATCGGACCCAATATGACTGACCCCTACTGGATACACGGCGACGGTTCGGTAAGCTCTATGCTGCAAACTGCCAGGGTCGGAGTACCCGATAAGGGAATGCCCCCATGGGAAGGTGTGATCCCCGAAGAGACTCTTGAAGCTGTTGTGGTATATATATATAGTCTTTACGGTACAGATCCACCGGGGGCAAAACCGCCTCAAGGAGAGCAGGTAGAGCGTAAATGAAGGTTCTTGACCAGAGAAACCTACCCGAAGATCGCCCGTCCACTATGGATGAATCGGGCAGGAGGGTGTTCGTGTTCCCGGCCGCTGTTAGCGGGTTTTGGAGACACGCTAGGACCGTTGTCGAGATATTCCTTATAATCTTTTTCCTGGTACTACCCTGGATAAAGATCGGCGGCCATCAGGCGCTGCTCCTGGATATAGGAAATAGGAGATTCTCAACATTCGGGCTCACTTTTTGGGCCCACGATGCCCCGCTTATATTTTTCTTACTTGCGTTTCTCGCCATCGGACTTGCTTTTATAACCGCTGTGTGGGGCCGTGTATGGTGCGGCTGGGCATGCCCTCAGACTGTTTTCATAGATGGTGTGTTCAGGAGGCTCGAGTACTGGATTATCGGGAGCCACATTCAGCAGCGAAACCTCGCCAAGGCACCCTGGAATCCAGGAAAATTCGTTAAACTCTCCTTTCTCTGGTCACTATTTGTAATAGTCAGCCTCGTCATCGCTCACAGCTTCCTCGCCTATTTCGTAGGGGCCGACAGACTGGTCGAGATGACTCAGCATAATCCGGGTGAGAACTGGACCATATTCGTCGTGATGGCATTTACTACAGCCGTCATTCTGTTTGATTTCGGGTGGTTCAGAGAGCAGTTCTGTATTATCATGTGCCCTTACGGCCGCTTCCAGTCAGTACTCATGGACGATGACTCGCTCACTGTATCGTACGACCCGGTAAGGGGCGAGCCTAGAAGGGGTTCAGCAGGAAAAGGACAAAAAGAAGGCGACTGCATTAACTGCTACAAATGCATAGATGTTTGCCCCACAGGTATTGATATAAGACGAGGACTACAGCTTGAATGTATCGGCTGCACTGCATGTATAGACATCTGCGATGAAGTAATGCAGAAGATTGATGAACCCAAAGGGCTCATCAGATACGCAACGGGCAGCAGTCTAAAAGGAATAGCTACCAAGTGGCTCAGACCAAGGGTGGCCATATACTCGGTTCTCCTAGTCGCTGTTGTAGGCGCGCTCTTATTCTCTGTCTCCAAGAGAGAAGATATAGTTGTGACAGTGCTAAGGGCCAAGGACAATCCCTATCAGGTTGTAAGTAACGGGGACGAAGGGGAAGATGTCATAAATCACTTCAAAATGCATATGAAGAACCAGTCATTTGACGATTTGAAACTCAGGGTAGCACTTCCCGCCGACTGGCTGGCGAAAAATGTGGAGATTATCTCACAGAACAAAACGGTTGAGCTTGAAGCGGGTAAGAATGTCACTCTTCACTTCTTCGTGAAATTCCCTAAAGAGATCATGGGCAGTGAGGGGATGAAAAATATTACGGTTGATTTTATCAATCTGAAAGACAATGAAATTCTTATCGAGGAGGACGTAAAGCTTGTCGGACCTAAGTCCATTTGACGCTCTATTAAGAGATTGGCCTTACTTATCAATACCTCTGGGGGTATTCGTAGCAAGCATACTAGGGAGCACCCACTGCGCCTCTATGTGCGGCCCGATAGCAATAACGGTAAATAACTCCGGCGGCCATATGAGCCTCTACCACTTTGGGCGGCTTTTAAGCTATCTTGCGTTGGGAGCACTGGCGGGTCTGCTTGGTGAAGCGTTTTTATCTAATAATTACGGCATAGTTACAACTGTCTCAGTGATTCTTATATCCGCTTTCTTTATATACACAGGCTACAGGCTAATTAGAGGGAAACCTCTTGATATAATTCCTTCGCGCTTAATAACAGCGCTCTTATCAAAACCAGCTCGGTGGTCTTTTGCACAAGGAAAAATCCTTGGATCTTTGAGCATCGGAATAGTAAACGGATTTCTACCGTGCGGATGGGTATATATATTCGTTATAGGAGCGGTTGCCACCAAGAATCCTCTCTACGGAGCGGGGATATTATTTGTATTCTGGCTCGGCACTGTACCTATACTTTCAGCCCTTCCCTTCGTCTACAAAAAAACCGTGGGCAGAGGCTCCCGTAAGCTCACAATGGCAGCCGGGATCGTACTCATACTCGTAGGCCTGGCAAACGTTGTTGTCCATACCCTGCCTTCCGGGCATTCGAATCACAATTCGCATAATTCGCACAGCATGAGATAACCACCATCTGGATTTTGGCTATTTAGTCATCATCGGGCCCTTAGATTTTGCAACTTCAACTATATGCAGTATGCCCTTAAGTATATCCGTAGTGGTGATAATTCCGGTAAGCTTTCCATCTTCAGACAGTACAGGAGTAGCGTTAATTTTATGACTTGTAAGGATCTTTCCCGCTTCCTCAAGCGAGGAGTCTTCACTTACAGCCACAGGATCCGGAGTCATTACGTTTCTTACCAATAAATTAGGCTCAGTAACATGCTGAACTAGAGCCATCCGGAGGTCCCTGTCGGTGATTATTCCCACTAGCTTGTTATTTTCAATAACAGGTGCCTGGCGTATCCACCTTTCCGAGAGCATATTGAATGCAACCCTTAAATCATCATCCGGTGATACTGATGCCGGATTTGGTGTCATATAATCTTTTACCAGCATATCTCACCTCTCTTAGCTTTTTTCAATTATATAAAGTGCAAAAAAGGTGCCGGCGTATAATACTACTATTATTGGATAAATTATAGGTGAGTGCGTCGATTGTCTTATTTTAATACATAGCCTATAAGACATTTAACTCAAGTTTCCAGCATGAAAATAAGCCGTATGTGCCATATCACAGCTAATCACTTCGGGGAGAGCCATGGAGTACGGCAACGAACACAAGATCCTCATCAAGAGCTTTTATAGAGTGCTTCTCGTCAACTTCAAATATCAGGATCGACCCCGGTCCGGCTTTTGTCTCGGTGTCATCAGAGCCTCTGAATAGACCCGTTCCTTTCAGCACAATCAGGTAAACAGGAGATGAGGGCGAGCTGTGCTCTTTAATTTCCTGGCCCGGGCGGAGCGCAAACTCAAGAAGCCTCCCGTTCTTATCCACGTGTATAGGCCGGGCAATACCGTGCTTCTCGTTATACTGAATTCCATCCATGAGATTAATGTGTTCCATATTACCCTCCCAGGTTGTACGTATTTATTTCTTAGCCTCTTCGTGTACAGCCAGAGCCGCCTCATTAAAGCCGCCAAGGAACTTTCCTCTTTCCCGCTCTGCCAGCTCCCTTGCGCTCTTCTCGTTACTGGCGGCAATAATTCCGTGACCCATAGGTGTTTTAATGCTCTCTGAGCGTACATAGTAGGCTGAAGCGCCGTCTATCCACTCCCCGCTCGTATAGTCTTTAACGTAGTAGGTGATTATATCTCCCCGCTCACTTTGACCCCCCTCCCCTTCACTCGTATAGTGGAGCATACAACCGAGGTCATCGAATTTTCTAGACTTCCCTCCGGGCAGTATATACTGGGCTGAATATGCCTCCTCGCTTATTATCATCTTACACCTTTCACATATATCTTCTCCGTAATATATCTCTGCAGGCCCTGTTCCCGGGTTGTCTTTACAGGATAGAAAAAACATTAAAACGAATATAAGTGCGAAAGTTATTCTCATAGCTCCTCCTTTCTGAGACGGCTGAATACTGTATAAGCCAAGAGAAGCGGTACTAGGGTCCAAAGCGCCATGATGGAAAAGAGGAGATAAAAAATGCCTTCCCTCCCAAACGTCCTTACAGCGTAAACACCCACGGGCCCAAGTATCTCAAAGCGCGGGCTCAGTACGAGCACTGAAGCTATCTTAAACACTTCTCCAGGGTTAAGGAGCGCCAGGATAAGCACCTGTCTTATGCCAAGGTCCAACACCACGGTGGTTCCCATGATCCCCAAATCACCTAGCACTATGAAAAAAAGCCACAAGAAAACGCATATCCCTATTGCCTTTGACGCCTTTGTTGAGAATGCCGATACCATAAACCCGACGCCCAGAAGTGACGCAGCAAGGAGCGCCGACAGCAGTGCGGTAATCAGGTAGTTCGTTACATCACCGCCCCCGCCCCTCAGCGCAACCCCCACACCCGCTATGCCGAACCCTATTGAAATTGAAAACCATATTACTATTAGAAGACCGAGGTATTTCCCGAAAAACACCTCTGATTTTGTCACAGGGTGCGAGAGCAGATAGGAAAGTGTGCCGTTTTCCCTCTCAGACGCAATGCTAATGCCCCCCGTTATAAGCGCGATCAAAGGTACGAACAGCAGTACCAGGTTGATAAGGCTTGCCGCAGTCCTGCCGTAACCCGTAAACCCGGCTATATTTGTGCCCGATGTCGCGATTAACAGCACAAGGAGCGCAAGCGCGGAAAAGCATCCTGTATATAGAATAAACCACCTGTTTTTAAGAGACTCGGCTGCCTCTTTTCTCATGATGAGCAAAACATTCTTAATATCCATTTTCTTCTATCTGTTTGACTAGATCCTCCATCGTGGGCTCGTCTACACTGAAATCCCAGAGCTCAATTCCGCTTTCGATCAGCTTCTTAATGAGAGCCATTCTGCGGCTGCTTTCTATTTCAACATCAAGCCCGGCGCCGTTTTTTGTAACGCCCGGGAAACCTCCCTCAAGAAGTAAGGACATAGCTCTGTCAACGCTCTCCTCGGCCATATTTAAATTTATTTTCACTTTGAGCCCGAGGGTCTCGCCCAGGTTTTCGGGCTTTGCCTCCAATATAACCTTCCCCGCCCTCATAAATAGTGCCCTGTCTGCCAGTAGATCTACTTCATCGAGCCTATGCGATGAAAAGAGCACGGTCTTACCTTCATTCTTGTAGGTACATACAAGAGTAAGGAAATCTTTTCTCGCTTGTGCGTCCAGGTTTGAAGTCGGCTCATCGAGTATTAGCACCGGCGGCTCCGAAAGAAGCGCTATGGCAAACGAAAGACGCTGCCTCATTCCGCCCGAGAGCTCAGTGGTGGATTTTAACTCATGCTCCTTAAGCCCGGTGAGCTCGAGCACGTGGTCAATTCTTTCATTTTTCACCCGCCTGATAGAGGCGAAGAAGCGCAGTATGTCCCTTGTCCTGATGTCATAGAACTCAGGCTCCTGCGGTACATAACCGATAAGGGACTTCGTTTGCTTTGGGTTATCATTAACGTCTCGCCCGTCTACGGTTATAACACCGCTGTAATCAAGAAGCCCTAGTATGCATTTCAACAGGGTGCTCTTTCCCGCCCCGTTTGCCCCAAGGAGCGCAACCGCCTGTCCCTGCTCCACGTCAAGTGTTACTCCGTCTACTGCGAGTACACTGCCAAAGCTCTTTGTCACACCTCTTACTTCTATCATAAGAAACTCTCTCTAACTCGATTTCATATACAGGTAAGCACACAGTGGTATTAAGACCATTAATAATGACGGAAAGAATAAGCTATAGGAAAACCCGGTTTTCTCAACCTTGTATGTCTCCAGAACAATGGGACTCATAAGAGGATAGGAGTCCTCCACCTTGGGCTCTGGTTTTATCACCGGAAACGCTTCAGCCGCAAGCTCTATCGCTTCGGCTACGGGGCTGAAGGTAAATATCCTCAAATTGGGGTACGTGTCTATCAAGTTCTCAAACAGACTCTCGGCCCTATACGGCATCTCCCCTATCCCGTCCTCGTTTGCGTCATATCCCACGTAGTCGCTCCAGTAATTGCCTTTTCCGCTCTCATACCACTTATTTCCCGAAAGCGTCCCGCCACCTCTGACCTCTATTTGCTCGGTGTTGTCGATAAAGCTGTTCGAAACTATTAGATTGCGCTCGATCGAAGGCATAAATGAGGCCCCTATATCGTTAAAAGCAATCACGTTATCACTTATCGTATTCCAAGAGTCTATCATATGGGGAGAGTTATCCAGGTATAGCCCGATACGGTTATCTATGAACAGGTTTCCCCGGGCCGTAATGTCGTCCAGGTCCTTAAACCCCACACCGTACCCGGTTGCAGGACCCTGATTACGAGCGAAAATGTTGTTATGAAAAGTAATATTAACGCTGTACATCAAAAACCCGCCTACGTAGTTATCTATAAAGACGTTATCTTCGAACAAATTGTTGTCACTATACATGTAATGGAGTCCGTAGCGCCCTTTCTCCACCGTGTTTCCCTTTATATGCGTATTGCCCGACCACCACATTACGAGATCTCTGGTACGTATAAGGTGGTTAGCAAGGATCTTAGTATCGGGGCTGTACCAGAGCCTTATACCGTCGCCCCGAACAGGGAGGTTAAGGTCTTTACCTACAACAGTGTTATTTTCTATTAATCCGCCTGGGGAATTCTTATAATATATTCCGAAGAGAACATCTTCGAGAGTGTTGTCGGAAATGATGGTTCCGGGAGAATCCGAAACAACTATTCCCGTATGCTCGACAGAAAGGCTCTCTCCGCTCCCACTTACCGTAAATCCGCTAAACACACATTCCGGAGCTTTAATTGTAACAACCGTTCCCTTTCCGCCGCCATTTATACGCGGGTTCCCGATCCCTATGAGCTTGAGTGATTTATCTACGACTATATGCTCATTATACGTACCGCCGTGAACCTCTATAGTATCCCCGGCTCCGGCTGATTGAATTGCCTCGGATATGGAACTGAGCTTGCCCCCTATAGATACAGTAAGCGTCTCCGCCTGGGCACCCGGTGCATAGAAACTAAAAATGAGAAATAAAGCAACTCTGAGCCGGTTCATAATCTTCGCATGAAAACCCTCGGGCCTATTTTCTAGGCACTACCTGCAGAACTTACGATCAAGGGCTTATAAGCCCTTCTATGAAAGTAGAGTCCGATTATTATCAATACGGAGGCCACCATAGACATATAGAGCCCCACCTCCCAGGTCGCTACGGTGGCAAACTGAGCAATCTTTCCTTCACCTAGTAAGGGAGGGACAAAAGGCTGCACCGCGTTCTTAAGCGGCGCGTTTTGATCAAGGTTAGTACCAAATGTCTTCATCCAAAAATACAGGTCTGCCAGAAAGAACACAGGGTACCCGATAGCCGGTATAGCGAGGAAAAGAGCAAACGGGCTATGCACGAATACAGTACCTATAATAAGGAGCGCAAGCCCGATTATTATAAACACGCTCAGCGTCCGCTCCAGCACAGCAGCCTCTCCAAGAGGCTTCATCCCGATATAATGATTCAGGCTGTCAATTTCACTGATATCGCCCGTAAGCCTGTTCACGTACATACTCGCCTCCAGGCCTCCTGGGTACTGGGGCGCGAAAAGTGTTATTTTCCAGTACGGAAGGAATATCGAGATAAATAACACAATCGCGGCCGCGAGCATAATAAGCGTGGGAATCATAAATCTCTTCTTCTCTTTTTCCCACAACTCCTTAGGGACTCGCGGTCCCAGAAACAGTTCATTTTCTTTCATAGCTGTGCTCCCTCGCTTAAATCTAATATTTACAAATGTACTTTACGTCTCCAGTACGATGTCTAAACATTCACAATTCATAGGCAAGAATATAAAATCTGATAGCGCTACTGGCTGCTCAGAATACTCTTTGCATTCAACCCGGCCGTTGCGGCTTTAACGTAATACTGCCAAGCCATGTTATAGCCGTAATTAGCCTTTTCCCACTCCTGCGCTTCCATGGCTTCATCGCCTTGCTTAAGGAATTTATCCCCTTCACCGAGCTGAATTACAGCATCCGCAATGAGGTCTTTTGCAGTGGGGTTGTCTTTGTCCCCCATCTTTTGCAGCTCCTCATAAACGCTCATCACCTGGGCCCTCGTACTCGTAGCCTGCTCCTGCCAGCTCTTTGCCGTCTCTTCGTTCTGAGCTCCGAATGCAGCACACACGAAAACAAATACCAAAACCGGACTAAAAAGAAAATATAGTTTTTTCATTCTAATACCCTCCCTTATAGCGTTTTACTTTCGAAAAAGAGCCCCCCTCGCAACCCGATTTAATACTCCGGGTTTGCGAGGG
>DEIM01000086.1:900-10379 GCA_002352485.1 Candidatus Dadabacteria bacterium UBA2774 | reverse complement strand
ACTTCCCTGGGCTTACCGGCGACTTCCTGCGGCCCGACAACGCCTTCCTTCTCCATTACCTCTACAATCCTTGCAGCTCTATTATAACCTATCTTAAGCTTACGCTGAATCATAGATATAGAGGCATGCCTGGTCTCGGCTATCGTTCTCAATGCCTGGTAGTAAAGCTCGTCCTTTTCTTCATCGAGATCACTCCCTGCCTCTTTCTCTTCTATGTGTGTTATCTCTGCATTATACTCAGGCGAACCCTGAGATTTTACAAACTCAGTAATCCCTTCCCTTTCCTCGTCCGAAATAAGTGCGCCCTGAATCCTTAGGAGTTTCGATGTGCCGGGCTCTAGAAACAGCATATCTCCTTTACCAAGCAGCCTTTCGGCGCCTCCGGTATCCAGGATGATGCGGGAGTCAATTTTTGAAGAGACCAGAAATGAGATCCTTGCCGGGAAGTTCGCTTTAATAAGGCCCGCTACAATGTCTGCCGACGGGCGCTGCGTTGCAACAATCAAGTGTATACCTGCTGCGCGCGCCTTCTGAGACAGCCTAGTAATAGATTCCTTAATCTCGCTCGGTGCTATCATCATAAGATCCGCAAGCTCGTCCAGGACAATCACTATGTAGGGCAGGATCCTATCGAGCTTGTCTTCCACATCCATCTTCTCAACGTTTCTATTGTGTGTTTCTATGTCGCGTACACCCTCTTCAGACAGAATCCTGTAGCGGTTTTCCATTTCCTCTACAGCCCACCTGAGGGCGGCCGCCGCTTTCTTTGGCTCAGTGACCACAGGGTGAAGGAGGTGAGGTATATCTTCGTATACCGATAGCTCCAGCATCTTCGGATCGATCATAATAAACTTCAGCTCATATGGGCTCGCCTTATACAACATGCTCGTTATCACAGCGTTTAAGAGTACGCTTTTACCAGAACCTGTTGTACCCGCTATCATCAAATGCGGCGCTCTTCTAAGATCCATATAAAACGAGAGTCCTGAGATATCCTTACCCAGGGCGATAGTCATTTTTGACTTACTTTGCGTAAACTTAGGATCTTCAATAAGCTCTCGTAAGACAACCAGTTCCCGTTTTGCGTTCGGCACTTCTATGCCGATTACGTCCTTCCCTGGTATAGGGGCAATTATCCTGATACTGAATGCGCTAAGCCCCATAGCAAGATCGTTTTCAAGCGCGGCGATCTTATTTATTTTAATTCCGGGGGCCGGTTTATATTCAAACATCGTGATTACAGGACCTGGCCTTATCTCGGTTACTTTCCCCGATACTCCGAAATCCTTGAGCTTATCTTCTATGAGCTTTGCTTTCTCAATTACAGCGTCCCTGTCGACTTCTATCGCAGTTTCTACCTTGGCGTCCATCAGATCAAACGGCGGGAGCTTGTAGTCTTTATGAATTACTTCCTTTTTCGGCTCGAATTCAAGAGTGCCGTTCTTAGCCTCATGCTCCACCACAATCTGAGGGTGAATCGTAGGGGCAGTAACAGTGTCTTTAATATCGTCCTCTTTTACCTCATCGACCAGGTTTATTATTTCTTCAGTCCCCGCTGGCTCTTCTCTCAATGCAGACGAGCCGTTCGCGGATGAATATGCGGGCTCACGCGCAGGCTTAGCCCTTCTTTCCTGAATAGTATCCTTTAAATCCATAGCCGCGGCTTTTCCTTTAACAAGAAGAAGCCTGGAGATAGCGTATGTTTTATCGGCTGCAAACATCAGTCCTTTTCCTAAAGTCCCTATTATTTGAGTCAGGGTAAGACTCGTTATTATTATTAAACTGAGTAAAAGCAATATGGTTACAATTAAGTAAGAACCCACAGTCCCGGCGACCCCGCCCCTTAGTGTCTCGGCGATTGCGCCCCCTACCCATCCTCCTGCTGGGCTATAGCCGAGAAAGCTCCCCTGCCCGAATATTAGGCCAAGGAAAGTCATAACGGATATGAGGAAGACAAGAGCCGATAACGATTTTCTGTAAATACCGCTTCTGGCCCTATTCATAAACACTAATATCGCTGTATAGAATAAGACTATAGGAACAACAAGAGCACATATACCGAAAGCTTTTCCGAGCATGCCGGATATGAAAACGCCGATAGTCCCCATTGCGCCTTTTACGTCCAGCCCGGAGGACGAGCTGTAAAATATAAGGCTGAGTGCGGAAAATAGACCTACTGCGAACAGAAATGCGGCCAATATTTCCCTGGCAATGGTAGTTGAAGACTCTTTTGTGGAGCGGTTTTTTCTTTTAGCCATAGATTGTTAAAGCTAATTATACAATATACAGTTTAAGTATGCAAAATTGTTGGGTTTAAATTATAAGAGAATTACCGGAGTAGTCTCACTACCCGCCCCGTGCTGCCGTGAGCACAGTGCCCGCAGCCTTAAGCGCTAAGTCCCATGAATCAAAGGGGAATATACCAAGAGCCACAGTTGCTATCGAAAGTACGATAAGAGCAATTGACGAGGCAACTTTAAACGATGGGAACGGGCTTATTTCCGTTCTCATAAATGCGTACACAAGAACACGGAGATAATAATAGGCGGATATTACGCTTCCTACGATGCCGATCACCGCAAGCCAGTAAAATTCTGCCTGTACCGCAGATAGAAATACTCTGTATTTGGCGAAAAACCCGATAGTAGGCGGTATACCTGCAAGCGAGAACATAAATATGCCCAGCGAAAGCGCGACGAACGGCCTTTTGCTCCATAGTCCTGATAGGTCATCGAAAGTCTCACACTCCTTTCCGTCCCGTGACAGATAGGTGAGCACGCCGAAAGCCCCTAGGTTCATAAAGGTATAAGCGAAGAGGTAATAAATTACGCTGCTCACTGCGAGCACCTGCCCGCCGTACGCAGCAACGACGCCAATTAGCGCGTAGCCCGCGTGAGCGATGCTAGAATAAGCAAGCATTCTCTTTACGCTGCTCTGAGCAATAGCCGCTACGTTACCCACTATAATAGTGAATACCGCTATGACCCACAGGAGGGGCATAAAGCTAACCTGTATCGGATAGAAGCTCTCGAATATCACTCTCAGTAATATCGCAAACGCAGCCGCCTTTACCCCGACCGACATAAACGCCGTCACGCTCATCGGCGCCCCTTCATATACGTCCGGTACCCATTGATGAAGCGGAAAAGCACCTATTTTGAATATAAATCCAATCAGCACTAGCGCAGCGCCCGCAACGAATAAAGGATTAGTCAACTCAAAGCTCTTTAATATTTCATCAAGGTATATCGAGCCCGATGCTCCGTACAGAAGAGCTATTCCGTAGAGCAGTATTGCCGAGGAAAACCCGCCCAGTATGAGATACTTTATTCCCGCTTCTGTCGAGCGTGCGGACTTTCTGTTAAATGCGGACAGCACGTAGACCGAAATCGACATTATTTCAAATCCCAGGAATAGAGACATGAACTCTTTTGAGGACGAGAGTATCATCATCCCCGAAGTGGAGAATAGTATTAGGGCGTAAAACTCGGCTGCGAACTCATCTGTAGCAGATAGATAATCCTTTGAAAATACTATGGCGGCAAGCGCACCTATGAGGAATATAACGTTAAAGTATGCGGCGTACTGATCGAGCGCAAGAGCGCCCCCAAATGCCGTCTCTGCAGTCCCGAACCTTTCGATATTCAAACCAAAAGCTACAGCTAGTCCGATCAGAGCCAGTACAAATACATAAATCCCAGCCTTTTTCTTTAATATAGAGCCAAGAACGATTAACACTATCCCTGCTACTATCAGGGAAATCTCCGGCCCTATCAGAAGGGTACTTTTTAAAACATCACTCAAATCCATTTAGGAAATTCTCCAAATTTTTCGGTGTAAAAATGCGTTTAGATGGCAATTTGAGTAGGTAGTATGTGGGAGCTATAAAGGGTTGTCAAGTTGGGTATAACTTTAGATATAAAAGTTATAAAAGAACCGCTTTTGAAATAGCCTAGTCCTCTATATCGCAGCTGTGCTCTTTATACTCTTCAATACTAAGAATAGTGGGATTTTCTCCGCACAAATGACACTCGGGATCTTTTGTGATCTTAACGGTATTAAAAGACATACTTAGAGCATTCATCGTAAGGAGCTTGTCCACGAGCGGCTCCCCTATATCTAGAACCTCTTTTAACGTCTCTACCGCCTGCATAGTCCCAATTGTGCCCGCGACCGCGCCCAGGATTCCCGCCTCCTCACATGTCGGCACCATTCCCTTGGGTGGTATTTCAGGGTAAAGACACCTGTAGCAGGCTCCCCCCTTATGCGTTTTGAAAACCGAAAGCTGGCCTTCGAATTGAAATAAGGCGCCCGAAATCAAGGTTTTTTTCTCAAAATAACAAGCGTCGTTCAACAGATAACGCGTGGGGAAGTTATCAGAGCCGTCTATCACTATATCGTACTCCTTGACCAACTCTCTAATATTATCCATGGTGATGAGGTCTTTATAAACAATTACATTCACATCAGGGTTCAGCTTTTGGAGCTTCTCTCTGGCAGAATGTGTTTTCGGCTTGCCGATATCGTCAGTATAATGGAGCACTTGTCTTTGAAGATTCGAGATATCCACCTGGTCTGAATCGGCGATTCCTAAAGTGCCGAGCCCTGCCGCGGCCAGATACAGCGCCACGGGCGATCCCAAGCCCCCTACGCCTACGCAAAAAACCTTAGCGCGAAGGAGCTTCTCCTGACCTACGCCGCCTACTTCGGGAAGAAGTATGTGTCTGCTATATCTATATATCTGCTCTTCTGTTAGCCGCAATGGTTTTACCTCTTAATCTGGAGTGACTTCAATAGGTTCCTCGTAGAATTTTTCTCCCGAGTCTTCCAATATCCAGGCTCGGGCATCGTTATATTTACCCTTATTTATAGAGAAGATAATGTATATCCACTCGGGCCATGCCCTTTGTCTATCGGTCTCTGAAGCCATAGAGGGATGATCCGGATGGGAATGATAAATGCCGATAATTTCCTTTCCTACTTCTCTTGAATAGTCATCCGCTTCCTTAAAAGAGAGCGGGTCGAGCTCATATCGGTCATGGGCCCTCTCGGTATTTAAATTATTGCATTCTTTATAGTCGGTAATAGTGTGGTCTTGCCCAATAAGCACTCCGCACACTTCATGAGGAAATCCTGCTTCCGCGTGTTTGATAATAGCGTTATAAGAGCTTTCATTAATCTTTACCACCAGAGTCCTCCGCTCAGATATCTATAGCCGCCGTCGGGAAATACTGTAACCAGAACCCCTTCCTCAAGCTTTTTTGCCTGCTCGAGTGTAGCATAGGCCACTGCCCCGCCCGAATGCCCGACGAATATACCCTCTTTTTTTAAGAGGTCCTTCATAGTTACGTAGGCGTCTTCCGTATCTACGCGGAAAATCTCATCCGGATACTCGGAATCAAAGATGCCGGGCACTATTGAGGTCGGCATATGCTTCATACCCTCTAGACCGTGAAGAGCTTCAGAAGGCTCGACCGCTACGGTGTGAATATTAGGGTTAAGCTCTTTGAGCCTCCGGGATGTCCCCATAAAAGTGCCGCTTGTCCCAAGCCCGGCAATAAAATGCGTAATACGCCCGTCGGTCTGATCCCAGATTTCCATAGCTGTAGTATCGTAATGAGCTTTTGGGTTTTCAGGGTTGTTATACTGATCCGGCATAAAATACTTATCAGGCTCCTCTTTTTTGAGCTTCCTTGCCAGACGGATCGCCCCGTCAGAGCCCTCAAGAGGGTCTGAATAAATAACCTTAGCCCCGAATGCCTTAAGTGTCTTCTTTCTTTCTATGTTTATATTCTCTGGAATAACAAGCTCAACCTTGTACCCCAGAGCAGCGCCTATCATCGCGTAGGCTATAGCGGTGTTACCCGAGGATGAGTCCATGAGTATCTTATCGTGAGTAAGCTTCCCAGTACGTATACCGTCAAGGACCATCCATAACGCAGGCCTGTCCTTTACCGAGCCGCCGGGGTTAAACCACTCTGCTTTAGCATATACCTCCACCCCAGGGCTCAATCCTTCCGTTATATGCGTCAACTTTATAAGAGGCGTGTTTCCGATAAGCTCTATTACGGAATCGACCCTCTTAAGTCTGCTGTCAAAAGTCTTTTTTCTGGCTAGGGATGCATCCATCAGCAGCGCTCAATAAGGATTTTAAAAACGTCCCCTTCCTCCCTGTGGATATCAAGGACTTTATGCCCTTCCTGCTCCACGCTCCGCGGAACGTTAATCAGAGGCTCCCCTTCCCTGAGCGTAACTTCGAGTACCTGCCCCGAGGACATAGTTTCCAATTTCAGTTTTGTTTTTACAAATGTCATAGGGCAGATTTCTTTAGTTATATCTATCTGAGCGTTAACTTTATTATTCTCCATAGATTATAGCCTTGCTCCAATAATCTAGATGAGTTATGCAAACTAATTACAGCATTTAAGGGTACCATAGAGGCTTAAACGGTACAAACAAGAGTGCTTACGGTGTAACTTTAATCCTCGGTCTCTATATCTATCACGGGTGGTTTATTGTCCGTATCTCTTTTTTTTACTTCTTTCCTTCTCGCCAGTGCCGACTGCTTGCCTAACCAAAAGGCAATAAGGACAATTGATAATAGAATTAAGAGCTTTATCATAATGAACCCAGAACCTTATCTTTTCAGGCCTCTTTCTTTACCCTACCTTTTTGATGAAGATTCGATATAAGGGATTCGAAAATCGCTCTTCCGTCCTCCCCGCCCATTATCCCCTCGGAGCACCTTTCGGGATGAGGCATCATCCCAAGCACATTGCCCTCTTTATTCGATATGCCGGCGATATTATTCAATGAGCCGTTCGGGTTCGCTTCCTCTGTTACTTCTCCTGCCGGGCTTGAATACCTAAACACGACCTGACCGTTGGACTCAAGCTCCTTTAAATCCTCTGCGGTGCAGAAGTAATTCCCTTCTCCGTGCGCCACGGGAATCCTCAGTACATCCCCCTTATTCATATTCGAAGTAAATAACGTATCATTATTTTCGAGCTTTAAATAAACCCACTTGCAGATAAATTTTAGCGATGCGTTTTTAATGAGTGAGCCAGGAAGAAGCCCCGCCTCTACAAGCACCTGAAATCCGTTGCATATGCCTATTACCGCTCCTCCGGCGGATGCGTATTCCGAGACAGATTTCATAATCGGAGACAAGCTCGCAATCGACCCCGTCCTCAGGTAATCGCCGTAGGAAAAACCGCCGGGAATGATAATACAGTCATAATCAGAGATATCCGTCTCCTCATGCCAGACGAATCGGGCATCGTGGCCGAGTACATGTTTTATAGTATGGTAGCAGTCGTGGTCGCAGTTGGACCCGGGAAAAACGACAATTCCGAATTTAAGCATTTTGCTCTTCTATATTTACTTCAAAATTCTCAATCACCGGATTTGAAAGGAGTTTTTTACACATTTCGTCTACACGCTCTTTTACTTTCTCAGTGCTTCCGTCATTTACAGTAAGCTCGATGAGCTTTCCGATCCTGGCGTCCCCTACCTCGTCGTATCCGAGGTTTTTGAGTGCCTGAAGAACGGTTTTACCCTGCGGGTCTAAAACTACCGGTTTTAATTTGACCTCTATTTTGACTCTGAACTCTTTCATTTTATCTCACTAATAAGGGAGTTATTGGCTGTCCATTAAAATACGGCAGAGTCTGTCCAGCTCGTCCTGAGAGTAATACTCAATCTCTATCTTACCCTTCCCTTTCTTATTTACAATCCTTACCTTAGTGTTCAAGTTTCTCTTAAGCTCATCCGCCATCTGTCTCAAATATATATCCTCTCCTTGTGGCTCGGCGACCGATTTTTTTTCCTGAGATAGTTTCCGTATAAGACTCTCGGTCATTCTTACGGAAAGCCTCTGTTTTATTATAGCGTTTAAGACTTGCAGGGATATTTCCTCTAACTCTATACTGAGTAAAGCCCGCGCATGACCTGCGGATATTTCTCCGTCGACAAGAGCCTGCTTAGCTTCCTCGGTAAGCTTCAAGAGTCTTAGCTGGTTCGTTATTGTTGATCTATCCTTTCCAATTCGTCCTGAGACATCTTCGTGAGTAAGCCCGAAATCCTGAATGAGCTGACTATACGCCATGGCCTCTTCTATAGGATTTAAGTCTTCACGCTGAAGGTTCTCAATGAGAGCAAGCTCAAGCACTTCTCTGTCAGAGACGTCTTTAACTATTATCGGTACTTTTGTAAGCCCTGCTCTCTGTGCCGCTCTCCACCTTCTTTCCCCCGCGATTATCTCATAACCGCCCGGGGTATTTCTCACAACGATCGGCTGTATTATTCCTTTTTCTTTTATCGACGCGGCAAGCTCAGCAATCGACTCATCATCAAAGTCCTTTCTAGGCTGAGACCGGTTGGGCGTAACCTCTTGCACTCCGGCAACGATAAATCCCGTACCCCCGGAAGACCCAACCTCCACGGTTTCCTTAGGAATAAGAGCGTCAAGCCCTCTACCCAAAGTAGTTTTTTTCAACTCCCGCACCTCCCAGGATCTTCTCCGCCCCCGTGCTAACAACGGGGCTATTTCTTTTTATAAGCTCTTGCGCAAGCGCTATATAGCTCTGTGCACCCATAGACTTGATGTCATATAGCAGCGCCGGCTTACCGAAACTTGGGGACTCTGCCAACTTTACATTTCTGTTTATTATTGTCTCAAACACATCGCCTCCGAAATATGATTTGAGCTCATTTGCCACTACGTGGCAGATATTGTTGCGCGAATCAAACATCGTAAGCAGATAACCTTCTACAGCAAGCTCCGGGTTTAACCTCTGTTTTATAAGCGAAATAGTTCTCTTCAGCTGCCCCAGTCCCTCCATAGCATAGTACTCGCACTGCACAGGAATCAACACCGAATCCGAAGCAGTGAGCGCGTTTACGGTAAGTAGACTCAATGAAGGAGGGCAATCTATCAGTATGAATTCGAACTCTGCGGCTATGGACTCAATAGCCCGCTTTAACCTCCACTCCCTGTGCTCCAAGTGTATGAGCTCAATCTCTGCTCCAGCAAGCTCGGGAGTAGCCGGCACAGCGCACAAATAACCCTTTAGCGAATCAGGCTCAACTTCAACAATCATTTCTTTAATATCTGTCTCGCCGACAAGCGCATCGTAAATACTTTTCTCAATCCCCTCCCTGTCTACACCTATGCCGCTCGTGGCGTTTGCCTGAGGATCAAAGTCTATTATCAATGTTTTCTTCTGGGCAGCGGCAAGTGATGAGGCCAAGTTTACAACAGTAGTCGTTTTCCCGACCCCGCCCTTCTGATTTGAAATGCTTATTACCTTACCCATATATCGGCACCGTAATCTTAATCTTAAAATCACCCCTTATGGAAAAGAGACCGTTAACCAGTTGAGTATTCCGGACACGGAAACATCTAGTATGATATTATCCAGAATCCTGATTCACCGCAAGCTCGAATTGATTAATATTAATTCCCTGGCGTCGCTGTG
>DEIM01000086.1:0-894 GCA_002352485.1 Candidatus Dadabacteria bacterium UBA2774 | reverse complement strand
TCTGTCCCCATACTAAATTCTTCCGAATCTCCTACTTTGGCATATATCTAACGGCAAACCCAAGCTCTTTTAAGCATACTGAAATATAAGGTTGCATTCCGTTTATATAAAATGTATTCTTGGTTTTTTATTAAATTGGAATAATTCATCAGAATTCGTTATCCGATTGTCTGGTTGACCAATCACATCTGGAGGCACTACTAAATGGATAGGGATCGTATAACCATCATGCTGGTTAAACCCGGCGGTGAAGGAGCCAAATCGCTCAGCATGAAAATTTCTCACCTAAAAGCAGCACTATTCGCGTTCACAGTTTTTACAATTTTCTCACTTCTTTCTTTCACTTCAACCTATATGTTTTACAAAGATTCCGAAATTAAATCAGATTCAGTAAATAAGCTTCTCAGCGCTATTAATATAATGAACCGAGACATAACAAAAAGCGAAGTTATAGAAACAAAGCTCAGAACCAGGTTGACGGACATAGAGGAAACACTTTTAGAAATGCAGGAGCTTCTAAATAAAAAAGGAATTAAAAAACACCTGTCCGTTGGTGGGGAGTTTATTCCCCCGGACAGGCTGAGCGTATCTTATGTAGAATTCATGCAAAAAGATATAGATGAAATTTTTGATACAATGAAAGGCATACCGGTTGGAAGCCCGCTCGAAGGAAAATTAAACTCTAAGTTCGGCTATAGAAGCGATCCGTTCCGTTCCAAATTCGGCTTCCATTCGGGTATAGATATTGACGCCGACCACGGTGAGCCAATAGTAGTAACAGCCGACGGCAAGGTAACGAAAGCAGGCTGGCATCACAGCTATGGTAAAACCGTAATAGTAGACCACCAAGACGGCTATGAGACCCTTTATGGACATCTCTCCGCTGTCACTGTT
>DEIM01000066.1:17372-17782 GCA_002352485.1 Candidatus Dadabacteria bacterium UBA2774 | reverse complement strand
TAGAGAATCCATAGAATAAATGTTGTAGTGAGCTGAGGGTCCCAGGTCCACCATGTGCCCCATATTGGTTATGCCCATATACTCCCGGTAATAATGGTGAGGGTGAGGAAGATAACTCCAAGCTCGGCGGAGCTGTAGGCGAGGATGTCCCATTTGCGGGTCCCTTTCCATAGATACATTATGGAGCTTATAAAAACTATGATAAAAGCCACTGTCGCTACCCAAACCGTACCCATATGGAAGTAGAATATCCTTTGAATGTGGCCCATCAGAGGCTCCGTGGGGGCGTACACGAAGGCTGTGTATAGAGATGCCGCCATTGTGATGAATGTAATTATAATTAGTGCAATTCTCATTTTAATTTATCCTCCCCGGCATCGCTGTGAAACGCTCGCCTCTGTCCCCATTCT
>DEIM01000066.1:16611-17346 GCA_002352485.1 Candidatus Dadabacteria bacterium UBA2774 | reverse complement strand
GTCCCCACTATGTTTCCTCTATCACGTATTCAAAAGTTACTGAGCAGGCTGTGAGAAAGATTATATCGAATGCTATAAGGAGTTGCAAAGAAGAGCGGGCTTCGAGAATAGACTCCCCTGAGAGCACCTGGGTGCTGAGCTTCACGGCCCCTACAATGACCGGGATTATTATGGGGAAAAGAAGGATCGGAAGGAGCACCTCTCTTAATTTCGTATTTATAGCCATTGCGGAAAACAATGTGCCTACGGCAACAAAACCCACAGAGCCAAGGAATATTACCGGGATAAGCGGAAGCAGCGTGTCTAAAAAGTTGTAGTTAAAGAAAATGACGAACATGGGGACGATGATAAGCCCGGTAATGAAGACGAAGATAGTGTTGCTGATCATCTTGCCGAAGTATATCAGGCTTCTGTCAGTTGGTGTGAGAAGGAGTCCCATAATCGCGTTCCCTTCCTTTTCGAGAGCAAAGGAGCGGCTGAGCCCAAGCACACCGGCAAAAGTAAAGGCGATCCAGAGCATTGCGGGCGCTGCAAGGTTAAGTACGCCGGGCGCGAAGCCGAATGCGAAGTTGAATATGACTATCACGAGGAGCGCAAACGTGAGCATAGAGGTGAAAAGCTCTTTTGTCCTGAGCTCGGTGATTATGTCTTTTTTTATTATGGCCCAGATTTTGTGCATAGCTGCGGAGTATTATAACAGATTGGAAACATGATGCAGTGTGCACGATGCTGGAG
>DEIM01000066.1:12632-16544 GCA_002352485.1 Candidatus Dadabacteria bacterium UBA2774 | reverse complement strand
CCTGGTTTTTTACCTTAGCTAAAACTTAACTCTGCTTACCAAATGACTAAATCTTTATCACCTTTTCAAGCCACCTTACTCAGGAAGCCCCGTCATGATATTATGAACTCCGCTCGTTGACGCGGCATGACAGCCAATGCATCCGCCCGGTTTACCAGCCAAAGCCATATCGCCTTTCTTAGCAAGCGAGCCGTCCGGGTTGTACTTTACCCAGAACCAGTCGTCCTTGCCCTCGCCTGTCTTATGCATTGTGGTAATAGCACCGAGCTTCTTATCAGGCATATAATTCTCTTTTATCAAGATAGAACCCTTAGGCAGCTCTTTTGCACCTGACTTTAGAGCGTCATCAGCTGTTTTGTTAACATAAGTCGTCAACAACATACCATGAGGCTCCGTACCCTTGTAGAAATCACCTGTACCAGGAAAATGTGCCCAACTCTCTTGATATTTCTCAGCTTGCATCATATCCCATTGAGCTTTTGCCTGCTCCATCGGATCGCCCGCATTTCCCTTCTCTACGTATAGGAAGCTTACTGCAATTAAAATCATGAAAACTGTGAAAAGCTTTTTCATAATACCCTCCGTATTCCGTAGATATTAATTAAGATGCAGGAAGGGGGATTGGGTTTCATGGAAATAAAAAAAGATGGGATTCCAGGTCGAGTACAAAAAGCGAGATTCTTCGCATGACTCAGAATGACAACTAGGTATCACCTTTCGAGAACCTCAGGATGAGCGGGATTGATTTTTGGTTAGATTGAAAGAGATTGCCGCGGCTCCTTCGGAGCCTCGCAATGACTAGATACTACTCAACGTGGGTTATGTATAGGTCTTTGAAGCTGTCGTTGTTTAAGTCCGAGGACAGGCCTTCGTATACTATTTTGCCTGATGTGAGTATCCCGACCCTATCACTTAGCTGAAGCCCTTCGTCTATATTATGTGTGGTCATAAGTATGGTGCGCTCGTGGGACTTGAGCCATTTCAGTGTGTCCCCAAAAATGCGGGCGCCCTTTTGATCAAGCCCCGTGTAGGGCTCGTCCAACAAGAGTACCGAGGGGTCGTGCACTATGGCCCTGGCCACCGAGAGACGCTGCTTCATGCCCCGTGAGAACGTTCTCACCAGATCGTGCGTCCTGGCTCCGAGGCCAATGAGATCAATAAGCTCAGTTGCCCTTGTAGCTGTATCGGAGACACCGTACATCTCGCCGAAGAACTTTATATTCTCAAAAGCGCTCAGGTTTTCATAGAGATAAGGGTCGTGGGATATGACCCCTACAGAGGCCCTTACTTTCCCTGCCTCTTTTAATGCATCGAACCCGGCGACAGTGAGACTTCCCGAAGTAGGTTTAGCGAGAGTTGAAAGGAGCTTTATCAGAGTTGTTTTGCCCGCGCCGTTTGGCCCGAACAGGGTTACGAACTCTCCTTTTTTAAGATGCAGATCAATACCTTTAAGCGCATCGAAACTGCCGAAAGTTTTGGTGACAGCTTGTGCAGATATATCGTATTCAGCTTTTTCTTGATTGACTGTCATAATGCTATACGTGCTTAAGCAGAGCCTCTGTGCCTCCTATTTTTTTTATCCACTGCTCCATTTCCTTAAAGCCGCGTGCCATATCGGCGGAAGGTGAATAGCCCAGGTCCTTTCTGGCTTTTGCAATTGAATAGCTTCGGCTGCCTGCAAGCGCCGCAACGGCGAAGCGTGTTAGCACCGGGGGCTTTTTGGATTTCATGAGTTTAAAGACCGCTTCCATTGAGGCCGCCAAAGCGTATGCAACCTTGTAGGGTATGGAAAAGCCCGGCTTCCATTCTATCCCGGAGGCCTTGAGCTGCCCATCTATGAAGTCCATATAGCCAATTTTAATTCCGTCGTTAATGAAGTAGATATTGCCGGGGGCGTTTTTGTTCTCTACAGCAAGCAGGAGTGACTGCGCGAGGTTATTTACATGACAGGGAGTAACAGTCCTTAGACCACTCCCCATGGGTATCAGTATGCCCTTTTTGGCAGCCATGGCGACGCGCGGGAGTATTACGGTGTCACCCGCGCCCCATACGTTTGAAGGTCTTATCACAACGGTTTCAAGCCCGTCCGGTTTGTTGTAGCTCAGCACCAGTCTTTCGGCTTCTGCTTTAGAGGCGTTGTAATTGTCGTTGTAGCGCTCTCGGTAGGGGTAAGTCTCGTCCACGTCTATCAGGTTGTGAATGTTCCAGAAGTCGGACTTCCAGATAACTGTAGATGAACTCATATGGATAAATCTTTTTACGCCTGAGGAGACAGAGGCATCGAGCAGGGTCCTGGTGGCGTCCACGTTATAGCGGAAGAAGTCTTCCTTTGAGCCCCAGTCAGATACGAGCGCGGCAAGGTGGAAGATAACGTCTACACCCTGGGGGAGTTTTTCAAGGGCCTCTGAATCTCCTAAATCTCCCTTAAAGAGCTCTACGCCCAGCCCTTCTAATTTTCTCGTATCGCTCGTTTCTCTTACGAGGCAGCGGACTTCAAAACCTTCTCGCACTAGTGCTTCAACTAGTTTTCCGCCAATGAAACCTGTTCCGCCTGTGACTGCGGCTTTCATAAAAACATCTCCTGATCGTATTTTGAGGGAATAATATACTACATGTGAGAAATAAGATACAGTGTTTCACCCTTCGGCAATCTCAGGGTGACTAGGTTAATATGGTGCTGAAATTGGGGAGGATTGCCACGGCTCCTTCAGAGCCTTGCAATGACGGAATATAAAAACCGCACTGAGGTCCGTTACAGACTACAGCACGGTTTAAAGGAGGATGGATGGCATTTTTTCTAATTTATTCCCCGGCATCGCTGTGAAGCGCTCGCCTCTGTCCCCATTATTTATTCCCCGATGTTGATTAACTTATTTCACCAGCGAGCCAGTTCTTCGTCCAGTCTCTTGTTTTTTCTGCCTGCTCTCTTGTAGAGGCGGTCGATATTCTTTTATCATCAAGATATACGTCCCAATAAGTTATGGGGTTATGTACATCTTTTATATGAGCTTCCTTGTCATAACCCACTCTATCGGGCGGGCAGTCGCAAACAGGCTCAACAACAAATTCTTCAATTCTCATTGTCATGTTTAGATACCTCACATACTTGTTTCTATGAACATCCTACAAACTTCCTACAGTTTTAATTTAAGCACGGAAGAGGAGTTTTCAAGGGGGCAAGCATTGGCCCATGATAGGTGAAGATTGCGGCGCTAAGCTCGTATTGAGGTTCTTCATAGAAATTATATAAATACCTGTTAGAATATCTGGCTAATTTATATGGGGGCAGAGGCGAGCGTTTTACAGCGATGCCGGGGCAGGAATAAAATCAGAAGATTATAAAGTAAGAATTAAATAACGGAGGATTTTAAATTTGGTACCAAAGACCGCATTTATAACTAAGGGCGTGGGGAAGCATAAAGAAAAACTGACCAGTTTTGAAATGGCTCTAAGAGACGCCGGGATAGCCCAGTTTAATCTCGTGAAGGTATCGAGCATCTTTCCGCCGAACTGCACTCTGGTCCCTAGAGCAAAGGGGCTTAAATCACTCAGTCCGGGTGAGATTGTCTATGTGGTGATGAGTGAGAACGCAACGAACGAGCCCAACAGATTAATTGCCGCCTCAGCCGGGATCGCCATTCCCAAGGAGCATAGCCGGCACGGCTATATATCCGAGCATCACAGTTTTGGAGAAAACGATACGGTAGCGGGAGAGTACGCGGAGGACCTGGCTGCTTACATGCTGGCTACTACAATCGGGGCGCCGTTTGATCCTGACAAGAGTTATGATGAGCAAAAGGATATTTGGAAGATCAGCGGGCACATTGTTAAAACAAAGAATATTACAAAAACTGCGGTAGGGAATAAAAACGGGCTCTGGACTACTGTTGTCGCCTGCGTGGTGTTCTCAAG
>DEIM01000066.1:0-12621 GCA_002352485.1 Candidatus Dadabacteria bacterium UBA2774 | reverse complement strand
GCCTCTGTCCCCATAATCTCTCAGCCGTAGTGCCTTTCGATCCACTCACGGTATTCGCCCGAGCGGACGTGCTGGACCCAGTCGGGATTATTCAGATACCAGTTTACGGTTTTAAGTAGTCCGCTTGAAAAAGTCTCCTCGGGCTCCCAGCCAAGCTCGCCCTTTAACTTTCCTGAATCTATGGCGTAGCGCCTGTCGTGACCCGGGCGGTCCTCAACAAAATTTACAAGCTCCCTCCTGGAATCAACAGATGTAGGCTTGCCGGAGATATCGTCGATAAGATCACAAATCGTCTCGACGACTTTTATATTCTCCAGCTCTCCCGAGCCTCCTATATTATAGGTCTGGCCTATCGTGCCGCGCTTCATAATCTCCCACACCGCCGTGCAGTGATCACGCACGTAGAGCCAGTCTCTTATATTCTTACCGTCTCCGTAGATTGGGAGCGGTTTTTCCTCTAGCGCGTTTAGAATAACAAGTGGTATAAGCTTTTCCGGAAACTGATAAGGACCGTAGTTGTTGGAGCAGTTGGATACCTTTACAGGGACACCGTAGGTTTTGTGGTAAGCCCTGGCTAAATGATCTGAAGAAGCTTTAGAAGCTGAGTACGGGCTGTTGGGCGAATACGCAGTGTCTTCAGTGAAATAACCCTCAGCCCCTAGGCTCCCGAACACCTCGTCAGTGCTTATGTGATGGAAGAGTACAATCCTGTCATGCCTCTCCCTTACCGCCTCAAGGAGATTGTATGTGCCGAGAATATTGGTATTTATAAATTCTCCAGGCCCTGTGATAGAGCGATCTACGTGTGACTCGGCAGCGAAGTGACAAACAGAATCGACACAATAGGAATCAAATGCAGACTCAAGCCTACTGCTGTCTGCTATATCTCCCCTTATAAACACATACCTGTCTGGGAAATGCTCACTAATGTCTGTAAGGCTCTTTGGGGTAGCCGCGTATGTGAGCTTGTCGAAGTTTATAATCCGCCCCTGGAAGTCTGTTTCCGTGAGCAGGTATCTGATGAAATTGAGCCCGATAAACCCCGAGCCGCCGGTTATGAGTAAGTTCTGCATGTTAGTAAGTTGGCAAATGCTCTGCCGGAATCTCTTTAAGTCTTAAATATTTTTTGTCTTTTTCAGAGACTATAGGTTCTGAAACCGGCCAGTCTATATTCATATCTTCATCCGACCAGAGAAGGCCGTACTCGTCGTCGGGGGAATAAAAATCCGTACATTTATAAACTACATCCGCACTATCGCTCAGAACACAAAACCCATGGGCAAAACCCCCGGGAATATATATCTGATGCTTATTTTCAGATGATAAGTATATGCTCGTCCATTTCCCGAAGTCAGGAGAGCCTGAGCGGATATCTACTACAACGTCGAATATCTCGCCCGAGAACACAGTCACCAGCTTGTCCTGTGGGTTCTTGAGCTGGTAGTGAAGACCCCTGAGCACTCCTTTTACAGAATGAGAATGGTTATCCTGGACAAACTCTTTATCTAAACCCGCCTCGTTATAAATCTCCTTGTGATAAAGCTCTTTGAAAAAACCCCTTTGGTCGGGGTAGATGACAGGCTCTATGATTACTACACCTGGAAGCGTTGTCTCTTTTATAACTAAGCTCACAAGTCATCTTCCTCTTTTAGTATGTCCAGCAGGTATCGGCCATAGTCTGTGCCTGGCATCGAGCTTGCAATTTTTTCGAGACCTGAAGAGTCTATAAACCCCTTTGTGTAAGCGATCTCTTCAATACAGGCAATCTTAAAGCCCTGGCGCTCCTGAATGGTCTGAATGTAGCTTGCCGCCTGCTGAAGCGAGTCGTGAGTGCCGGTGTCGAGCCACGAGAACCCTCTGCCCAGAAGCTCTACAGCAAGAGTGCCCCTGTCTAAGTACTCGAGGTTTACGTCCGTAATCTCTAGCTCGCCCCTGGCCGAAGGCTTTAAGGAAGAGGCTATATCAACCACATCGTTATCATAAAAATACAGACCTGTGATTGCGTAGCGTGATTTTGGCTGTTGAGGTTTTTCAGATATGCCAATTACGCTGCCGAGCTCGTCAAGCTCGACGACGCCGTAACGTTCGGGGTCTTTTACCGGGTAGCCGAAAACTATACCTCCGGATTTTAGTTTTCTACACTTTTGAAGAATCTCTGAAAGACCTTGTCCGTAAAAGAGGTTATCTCCAAGTATAAGGCATACTGTGTCGTCTCCTATAAACTCCCTGCCTATAATAAACGCCTGCGCCAGCCCATCGGGGCTCGGCTGCTCTGCGTATGTGATCTGAAGCCCGAGGTGAGAGCCCTCTCCAAATAACTCAGCAAACCTGGGCAGGTCTTGTGGGGTGGAGATGATTAGTATCTCTCTTATTCCCGCATCCATGAGCACCGAGAGCGGATAGTAGATCATCGGCTTATCGTATATCGGAAGGAGCTGCTTACTTACGACACGTGTTATCGGGTGAAGTCTGGTACCCGCGCCCCCGGCTAGGATTATCCCTTTCATATTCTATTACCTGTTAATATGCGTACTCTTATTATAGTCTGTTCGAGCTAATTCTAAATTATAATCTCTTTTTATATATTGAGGTTATCTTCCCAACATTTCGTGCGCAGCGTCTATGGTTTTCTGAGTGACTGTAAGGCCCCCTATCATGCGGGCAAGCTCCTGCACTCTTTCACTATCGTTTAAGTTTTTAACACTAACGCTGGTCTTGCCGTCTTTTAGCGTTTTTGTCACAAGTAGATGCGAGTCACCAAACTTTGCGACCTGAGGCAGATGAGTGATGCAGATAACCTGATAGGGAACAGATAAATTTTTTATCTTTTCTCCCACTGTCTCTGCGACAGCCCCGCCAATGCCCGAATCTGCTTCATCGAATATTATTACCGATCCGCCCTCTGTCCTGGCTATTGCTTCCTTTAAAACGAGCATAATGCGTGAGAGCTCGCCTCCTGAGGCTACTCTTGCAAGAGGTTTGGGGGCCTCATCGGGGTTTGCGGAAAAAAGAAAAGTAACGTCGTCGATACCGTCAGGAGACATATCTTTTTGCCTGAACTCCGGTGCAAACTGCGCCTCTTTAATACCTACCTTGGCAAGCTCTTTTTTAAGCACTTTTTTAAGTGAGACTCCTGCCTTCTTTCTCTTTTCAGATAACACGCTTGCTTTTTTATTATAGTTTATCTCAATATCATTGAGTTTATTACGAAGCCCCTCTAATTGCTCGTCGTAATTTGTAATCGTAGACAGCTCTTTTTCTATCTCGTCCCCCTTTTTTAATATATCGCTTATCGTGTCGCCGTACTTCCTTTTGAGCTCGCCTATGTCCTTGAGTCTTTCCTCGATTTCATCGAGCCTCGTGGTGTCAAAGCTTAGCTCGGAGGCGTAGTCGCGGAGAGTAAATGAGGCCTCTTCAATCTGAACTATGGCGCTCTCAAGCGCGCGGGCTATCTTGCCGAGCGGTTCATCAATTTTTCCGGCCTCTGAAATCTCCACAGTCAAGCTCTTGAGCCTGCCGCTTAAAGAGGGTTCCTTTTCATAAATTTCCTCATACGCGGACTTACTGGCTGATAGCAGTTTTTCACTGTTAAGGAGTCTCAGTTTCTCCGTCTCTAGCTCTTGGTCTTCTCCGGGTCTAAGAGCACTTTTTTTTATCTCATCGAGCTGAAATTTAAGAAAATCTTCTTTTTCCGAAAGGCCTTTCACTTCGTCATTCATTTGCCTTAGTTTTTCGCTCAATTCCCTGTGACTTGAGTAAATCTTGCCCAGATCATTAAGATCGCTTTCGTTTCCTCCGAGGTCATCGAGCACTCTCAAATGGCTACCTCTCTTAAGTAGAGTCTGATGCTCGTGCTGACTGAATACGTCTATCAAACCCTCCGTAACGTGTTCTAAAATTGCAAGGGTCGCAGTCTCGCCGTTTATATGGACCCTGCTCCTACCCTTACGGTAGATTACGCGCTTAATCAAAAGCTCGTCTCCTGAAGCGTTAAAACCTGAGGACAGAAGTTTTTCTTTGATAATGGGGTATGAGGAAATATCGAAGAGCGCTTCGATCCTTGACTCGTCAGCGCCTGTTTTTATGAGGTCCGGGGAGGCCTTTTCACCAAGGATGATATTAACCGCGTCTATAATAATAGACTTTCCTGCACCGGTCTCGCCCGTAATTATGTTGAGTCCGGATGTAAAGCTTACGGAAATGTCGTCTATGATAGTGAAATTCTTAAGGCTGAGTCCAAGGAGCATTAATTCTATTCAAGAAAGCTTTTTAGTATCGCCCCCACTTCTGAATCTTCGAGCTTCTCAAGCGCCCTCTTTTCGATCTGCCTAATCCTCTCGCGCGTAAGCTGGAAGTGCTTTCCTATCTCATCGAGCGTGAAAGTGGTTTCATACCCTATGCCGAATCGCATTTTGAGTATCTGCTCTTCCCGAGGTGTAAGTGTCGAAAGAGCGTCTATTATATTTGTCGTTAGGGTCGCCCTTGCCACGGCGTAATCGGGCGTGCCTGTGATGTCGTCCGGAATAAAATCAAGTAGAGTCGTCTTTTCACCGTCTAATACGGGCGAGTCGAGCTGAACGACCTCTTTTGTGGCCTCTAGCACTCTTTTTACGCCTTCAACGGATATCCCGGTTTTCTCAGAGATCTCTTCGGGCATGGGTTTTCTTCCCATCTCTTTATTCATAATAGCGGTTATCCTGTGCACTTTGGTTGCCTGCTCCAGCACGTAGACCGGCACTCTTATGGTTCTGGTCTGATCGAGCAACGAGCGTGATATGGCCTGGTGAATCCACCATGAGGCGTATGTCGAGAACTTGTACCCCTTAGTGTGATCGAAGCGCTCAACGGCGCGCATGAGTCCGACGTTCCCTTCCTGAATAAGATCCGGGAGCGGAAGCCCGCGGCTCATGTAGCGTTTCGCTATACTGACAACGAGCCTGAGGTTAGCTTTAATGAAGCGCTCCTTAAAGCGCCTTGCTCTCGAAAGATAGGCTTTAGAGAGAAGGGTCGAGCGTCTTAGACTCTTTTTATTAACACTTTTGCTTTGTACGGAATTCTGGGAATTACCAATTCCGTTCTTAATTGTAGAGGAGCCGCTTTTCTTAGCGCCCATTCCTTCTACGTTTGAGACCGTATTTTGAAGTGCCTTACCCAGACGCTTTTCAAAAAGGGACTCAAGCACGTAGCGCATCTCTTTGGCCTTTGCTTCACACCTTTTAATCTTGGCGGAAACCTCAATTTCCTCTTTCGGGGTAAGTAGGGGCTCTGTGCCCATTTCCTTGAAATAGACCTGGAGAAGCCTAAACTCCTCATCCGGGGTCCACTGCTTGGTCTCTTGCTCGGATTCCTCTTTCTTCTCGGGTTCGTCCTTAAGCTCGAGGTTGGACTGTGATAGCTCAGAGATGACGTTTTCGTCCATCTCTATTAAAAACATCTCGTCCTGCTCTATCTTGGTCGCGTCTTTGGAGTAGTTCTCGTAGGAATTCTTAAAGAACTTGTTATCTCCGTCTTTCGCTTTATTGGAGCGAGCACCCACTCTGGTAGTGCCGTGATCGGATGCAGTAAGCTTCTTACTCTTCAGTCGTGCTTGTCTCAATTACCATCCTCCTTTAAAGATGGAATTACTGCCTTATCTGACCTTCGCCGAATACTATGAACTTTGTCGTTGTAAGCTCCTGCGCTCCCATAGGGCCAAACGCGTGGAGCTTTGTGGTACTGATACCTATCTCCGCTCCGAGCCCGAGCTCAAAACCATCACTGAACCGGGTGGACGCATTTACCATTACGGTTGAAGAACCTACGCTGTTTATAAAATCCTGTGAGCTTTTGTAATTCTCCGTTACTATCGTTTCAGTGTGCATAGAGCCGTACTTTTCAATATGCTCTACGGCCTTCTCTAAACTTTCAACTACTTTTACGTTCATTATTAGATCTAGATACTCTTCATACCAGTCGTTTTCGGTTGCCTCTTCCACCTCTGGCGCAATCTCGCGAGTTTTAGCGCAGCCTTTTATGCGGACACCTTTATCCGTGAACGCTTTTACGGCGCGGGGAAGAAAATCACGGGCAATCCCTTCATGAACCAGCATTGTCTCCATCGAGTTACATACTCCAGGCCTCTGCACCTTTGCGTTTATGCTGATACTCTCAGCCATATCAAGATCGGCAGACTCATCGACAAACACATGACACACACCTTTATAGTGCTTTAACACAGGGATGCTTGAATTCTCGGTTACGAACCTAATTAGCCCTTCTCCGCCTCTTGGGATTATGAGGTCTATCAACTCATCAAGCTTTAACATTTCGAGCACTGCGGAGCGCTCAGTGACAGGTATGATCTGTATCGCGCCCTGTGGAAGCCCGCATTGCCTTAGAGCGTCTCTAAGTAGCTCTCCTATAGCAAGGTTTGACCTTAGAGTTTCGGAGCCGCCCCTTAATATGACGGCGTTTCCTGACTTTATGCATAGCCCGGCTGCGTCCGCGGTAACATTGGGACGGGATTCGTATATTATTCCTATCACTCCGAGCGGTATTCTCATCTTTCCTACGCGCAGACCGTTGGGCCTTGTCCACATGCGGACTATTTCTCCAACGGGATCTGTGAGAGAAGCGACCTGTCTTAAGCCCAGGGCTATTTTCTCTATTCTTTCGGGAGTCAGCGTGAGCCTATCAATGAGTGAATCCTGAAGACCTTTATTCTCTGCTTCTTCAATATCTTTTCTGTTCTCTGATAGCAGGAAATCCGCTTTTTTTACAAGATCGTCCGCCATTTTAAGGAGCGCACGGTCCTTTAGCTCAGGGCGCACTTTGGCAAGCTCTCTTGCCGATGCGCGTGATTTCTCTCCTATATCTCTTAATAGGGCAGTCATTCTAGGATCTATTTTTGCTTTAGTTTCAGACATTTAGCTTATTTATATACCAAAAGGGGTACTTAAATCATAATACATCGGCAATCAAAAAGTCAAGCGATTTTTTAGCTGTACAACGAGGAGTATACCAAGAGATTTAGAAGCTCACCAGGTGTATATAAAATAGAATTAGAGACGGAGCGTATTATTTTCAGGCCTTATTCAGTAATTTTGTGAAAAATCTTAAGCGTGTCTAGCTCTCGTCCGTCGTTATCAACCAGTCTTAAATAGTATTTTCCGGGCTCAAGCGCATTCCATTCGGTCTCCGGGAACTCCCACTTGCAAATATCCCTAGAGTATATGGGAACACCGAGCGCGGGAATACCTAATCTATTCACTGAAATCTCTATCCAAAGGGGTTTTTCTGACACTGACTTAAACCTCGACAAATCTATTGAGGGAACTGCAGTTTCGTATACTTCTTCACTGCCATTTTGTATCTTATTGAGAAAACCCCTGAGTGCTGGTACCACGTGCTCTAGAAAAGCAGTAAAGAGTGCTCCGTAGTAACGCCTTCTGTATATAGCTAAGGAGTCCGCATACCACTTCTTTGAAAGTTTTTCTTTAATAGCGCTTTGATTTACAAGGTGTATGGCTTCCGCGCTTGGGACATAATACGCTTTAAGTCCCTTTCTCCTGAGACGCATAAGCCAGTCGACCTCTTCGAAGTAAAGCTTAAATACTTCATCAAACGAACCGACCTGCTCCCAAGCCCGGCGGGTTATAGCCAGAAGCGCGCCTGTCAGGTGGTAATTTAAGACAGGCTGGGTTGCAAGCCACTGCTTTTTTGCGTGCTTTCGCCAGTAATTTCTAACCCGTCTTGCCTGCCCTCTGCTCAGCACCGATGATCTCCAGATAATCTCGTTCATTCTTGTGAGCCATACAAGCGGCGGGAGAGCAATCTGTTTTCCGTGATCCATATAGAACCTTGGCCCTGCCGCTGAGGCCGCGTTACCAAGCGCGTTAGCAAGGGATTCTATACAGCCAGGGAGAACCTCTACATCAGGGTTCATGAGTATAAACACATCTGAATCTGAATGCTTGACCCCTAGATTTACGCCTCCGGCATATCCGAGATTACTTCCCGGATCGATATGCTTTACATCCAAGCTTTTAAGAAGCGCACGGTCCTTTTCAGTACTGCCGTTGTCTACAACGATGATATCTACATCAAGCGCGCTTGTGGAAGCGTCTTTTTCAATTGCAGATACGGCTCTTTTAAGAAGCTCGGGTGTGTGATAGTGGACAAGTATGCAGGATAATTTCATGCTGTTATATCAGAGCTTGAACTGCTTGGATTGTATATATTTTACCAACCTTTCAGGCAGGTTCCGCTTAAGTGTATACAATATTTTCCATACAGTGTTGTTTCTTGGAGGACTGTAGCTTCCGGAACGGACCGGCTCCCGGGCGAGCCGCTTTCTAAGGTAACCGTTTTCTTCGACGAGTTTATCTATGCGGTTAAGAAGGGATGTGTCATGCTCTTCATCCCTAAAATAATGCCTATACTTTTCAAAAACTTTCATGCGCCACTTGGTATGGTCGTAATTATGATCTGCGAAAAACCGGTATTCGGCGGTTACGCCCGGTATGCGCTCCGGAGAAACGTGGAGACAGAGCCTGATCCAGAGGTCCCAGTCTTCACATATTTCAAGCTCCTCGTCCATGTAGCCTATTTTTTCAAACAGGCTCCTTTCAAACATTATTACCATATTGGGAATGTAGATTGACACCATCATTTTATCCAGATCGTGCTCCAGTCCATGTATTAGCTCTTTTTCTCTTTTTAGAGTAAATCCCCTTTCGCTCCAGTCGTAGTGTCCGACTTCACAGTCACTGTACGCTGCTCTTTGACCCGTCGTTTGAAGATATAGAGCGAGCTTTGAGACGTGATTTGTATAGATAATGTCATCGTCGTCAAGAAAGTTTACGTACTTTCCTTTAGCGGATATGATCCCCAAGTTTGCGGCTTTTGCCATCCCCTGAGGAGTCTCGGGATTTATATACTGTATTTCAACATATTTTCTAAACTCAGCAACTAATTCCGAAAGATCGGAGTCTCCGTCATTTACTAGGACCACTTCGATATTGGGATAGGACTGCATAACTATACTGGACAGCGCTTCTTTTAATAATGCATCCCTGTTTTTTGTGCGCACTATTAAGGACACGAGTGGCGGGTCATTTACAGGAACTGAATTAGACGAGGAAAAGAACTGTTGATGCGAGAACGATTCTATAGGGCTTTTTAATATATCACTGCAGTCGATTATGAAGAAGCCCTCCGCGTATTCCGACTTCCCCGAGACCGTTAGTGAGCGGAAGCGGTTTAATCCGAGCGCGTATTCTGCGTTGGGCGTTTTGCCCGTCTGGTTTTGATAGGCGCCGCAAGCGGATTTCTTTTTCTCGATAACCGGGGTTATATCTACCAGCGTGTTTATGCGCATGGCTGTATCTATCTCAGTGAAAGCAATCTTGCAAATAATCCCTGATTTCTGAACGGCTCTCCAAAGGAGCTCCGCCACCACTCTGTGATCGGGGTGGAACTCGTGCGGGGACGGGCAGTAGATGAGCCCGGGATTATATTCACTTAGCAATGCGGCGAGTCTATCAATATTTTTCTCGTTAACACTGAGCTCCCTGTAAGGCTCGCGCCAGAACTCTATATCCCCTACCTCCAGTATGGAGCAGGCATTTTGAGCTTCGGTCTCTCTTATGTTCACATATTCATCTTTTGAATATTTGCCCGAAGTATCAGACGGTGAGCCGTCTGTGAGGAATATTATTTTCACCGTATCTCCGGCCCTCGTATGAAGAGCTGTACTACCGCCCGCGCCCAGGCTTTCATCACCCGGGTGAGGGGCCAGAACGAGGACCTTACTACCGGTAAGATCGGATACATCAAACGGGGTAAAATCAAATTCGGGCTTATGGTTTATTAGCACAGGGCTTCCCTTAAGCTCACTGCCACTTTGATCGAATACGAATTGGAGCTCGTGAGGATTGCCGTCAAGGAGCTCGGGCGGCAATTGGAAGATAAACCCGTGGTAGCCCCGGCCGTAGCCCTTTTCTTTTAAGTCCCAGCGGAACATAGAGGGTTTTAACTCGTCAATCTTGGCTCCTTCGTCAAGCACACTCAGGGTAAGAGGCTCGTCCGGGTGAGCGAGATTCAACGCCCAGCCTTTAACTATATTTGAATCTGAATACTCTATTTTTCCAATTAGGTCTTTTTCGGACTTAGACATATCACTTTTTGCGTTTTAAATATTTTCGCTGAAAGTCCCTTAAAATATATCATTACCGCCCATGATAATACAAAATCTCCGGCTGATATTGTCAGTGTCAAGGGAATCTGTTTGTGGAAAAGCTATTTTATCTCTCCGGACTATGTTTATCTCATTTTATTAAGTCTATCACTTTATTAGTGCTTTAAAATAAGGGACAGTTTTTTTAAAACCATGATAAAGCTTTACTGTGGGATTCCAGCTAAGCTTCTAACAGATGGGTATTAAATCAGGCCTTCTCCCCACAGATCGTTCTTGGGAAACTCACGGAAAACGATCTCGGAGGAGGAGCCCGTGATTTCTATTATTATAATTCTACGGTTTTTTTCTCGACGAGATAATCTATTACCATCTGAACCCCTTCTTCAAGCGAGCTTTTGTCGGTGTGTATGGTAATTTCAGGGTTTTGCGGCTCTTCATAGGGATCATCAATACCCGTAAAGCCTTTGATAACGCCTTCACGCGCTTTCTTGTAAAGACCCTTTACGTCACGCTCCTCGCATACCTCAACAGGGGCGTCTACGAATACCTCAACAAACTCGCCGTCCTCTACAAGCTCTCTTATGGCGTCGCGGTCCCGTCTATATGGTGAGACAAAAGCGGACAGTGTAACGCATCCCGCGTCAGCGAAAAGTTTTGACACCTCGCCTATGCGGCGGATGTTCTCTGCCCTGTCTTCCTCTGAGAACCCGAGGTCTTTGCAAAGTCCCATCCTTACGTTGTCGCCGTCCAGTATGTAGGTCCTAATGCCGGAGGCTATGAGCCTTTTCTCGACTTCATTTGCGATGGTGGATTTACCTGAGCTAGGAAGCCCTGTGAACCAAATTATAAGCGAGCCGTGACCGTTCAGCCTGCGTCTGTCCTCTTTTGTGATCTCATGATCGTGGGGTATAACAAATCTTTCCATTACTAATCTCCCTCTTACAAAAAATGTGTTTTGGATTTTTAACTAGAAGTGGCGAGAAGTTTATGTGAAATTTTAAAAAGGTCAATCATTTAGGGTCGTTCTCTTAGATTTAAGTATTGTTTTAACGCCTCTTTCCAAGGCCTGAGCGGGGTGATTCCAAGTGAGTGAATACTAGTGTTATCTAATACTGAGTATTCAGGCCTTTTAGCCTTAGCGCCGTATTTTGAGGATGATACCGGCCCGTAATCAGGACTTAGACCGGATAGCTCAAACACAGTTTTCCCGAACTCGTACCAGGAGCACTCGCCCGAATTGGTTATGTGATATGTGCCGTATTTATCAGTATCAACAAGCTCGGCTATAGTGCCTCCCAGGTCTTTTGTGAAAGTGGGTGTGAGGATCTGATCGTTAACTACGCGAATCAGACCTCCTTTGTCTGCGAGCTTTAGCATAGTCTCTACAAAGTTCCCGGCAAGCCCTCCTTTGTTTCCCTGCCTATGGCCGTAAAGCCCGGAGCTTCTGACTATAAAGTGTTTTGGGCACAAGTCCCGAACTAATCTCTCTCCTTCGAGCTTGGACTCGCCGTAGACGTTTAGGGGGTTTGTAGTATCTTGCTCTGTGTAAGGAGAGCTTTTACCGCCATCGAATACGTAGTCTGTGCTTATATAAACCACCGTAGCGTCTATATCCACACAAGCCTGCGCTACATAACTCGCGCCAAGTGCATTCACAGAGAAAGCTGCATGAGATTCTTCCTCACAGTCATCCACCCTTACGAATGCGGCGCAGTTTATGACTACTTCCGGATTAATATCGAAAAGGGCGTTTTCTACCGAGAGCTTATCCGTACACTCTATCTTAGAGTGGTCGAGCAGATAGAGATTTATACCTACATCCTGTGAAAGCACACTGGAGATGTCAGTGCCGAGCTGCCCGGAGCTTCCTATGACCGCTACCTTTTTCATAGTTATCTTACGATACCCCTACACACAACTATCCACTTGGATTTAAATCCGGGAAGAGTGCTTTGGCCGATCAAAATTATGCCGGAGCCCAACGAAACTTTAAAAAAGTGTGTAGATGAACGGGGCGACGGCTGAGCTCTGCGCGAACACAATGAGAAGTCCGAAGAGCAGAAGTATGATCAGCATAGGGGTTATCCACCACCACTTGTTCGTAATGAAGAACGAGAGCAGCTCTCCTACAATGCCGAGCCTGTTTGTTAGTCCTTTTAGGAATGCCATTTAATTATCCTCACGGTAATATACAGCTTTTTTATTCAATTTAAAAGTCGGGAGTTAATTTCCGAGCTTTGCTTTATCTACAATATAATTGCCTAATACAAGTAAGTCCATGCCGCTTGCGTTAAAGGAATTAAACGCCTCTTCCGGGGTATTAACTATAGGCTCGCCCTTTAGATTAAAAGATGTGTTTAAAACTACGGGTATCCCCGTGGCTTCACCCATTGATTCTATGAGCTTGTAATACTTTGGGTTTAGGTCCTTAATTACGGTCTGTA
>DEIM01000125.1 GCA_002352485.1 Candidatus Dadabacteria bacterium UBA2774 | reverse complement strand
TACTTTAAGCTCCATCACAGGATGGTGGACCGCTATGGCAAGGGACGCGTGTTTTTGTCGGGAGATGCGGCCCATATACACAGCCCGATGGGCGGTCAGGGAATGAACACTGGTATTCAGGACGCCTATAACCTGGCCTGGAAAATGGTACTTGTCTTGAAAGGTGAATCACCCGTGACAATTCTTGATAGTTACAACACGGAAAGACATAAAATTGGAAAGGAAGTCGTGGACCTTACGGACACTGCTACCAAGATGGCTACTATTCATAATCCGGTACTGAGCGTCATAAGGAATAAGATGGTCGGAGTCCTGTCTAAAATCGACCCGGTTCAGCGCAAGATTGTAAATTTGCTCACACAGATTGACTACCACTACAAAGACAGCCCAATTGTTGAAGAGAGGTGGTTCGAGTCTAAAGAGGCTCCGGGGTATCTGGGCCGTGATCATGACTTGCAGGCCGGTGAGAGAGTGAAGGATTACGCACTATCAAGCCCGGACGGCAATGATACTGTGGACCTATACAAGCTCTTTAAGGGAGCAGAGCATGAGCTTCTTATATTCACAGGAACCAAGCCCGAGGATATGGAACTTGAGGTGATTGGCCCAATTTATGATCTTATCACAAGTGATTACGGCAGTCTCATTGAGCCCCATTTAATTCTGGGCTCGGGAGAGCTGAAGTCCAGGCTGCCGGAAATACCGTCCACCTGGATGGATACAAACCTTGAAATGCACAGAGACTTCGGAGCGGCTAAGACCTGTCTCTATCTCATACGCCCTGACGGCTATATCGCGTTCCGTAACCAGCCGGCAAGCGCCTCTGACCTCAAGGAGTACCTATCAACAATTTTTATTTTGTAGTAAAATGAGTGCCGGGCGGTAATGGCACTTATAAACGATCAAAACCGGAAGTGGATTATACTCACAGCTGCGAGTCTCGCGTTCGGGCTAATAATGCTCGACGAGACTGTGGTGGCTGTGGCTCTCCCTACCATACAGCATGATCTCTCGATGTCAGTTGTATTATCACACTGGGTAATAAACTCATATCTCCTGGTGATTGCCGGTTTTATAGCAGTAGGCGGAAAGCTCGGCGACATAACGGGTTATAAAACGCTATTTATCGCAGGGGTTCTTGTATTCGGTGTTTTCTCTCTCGTGGCCGGTTTTGCCCAAACGACCACCTGGCTGCTGGTAGCAAGAGGGTGTCAGGGACTCGGGGCCGCAGTAATTTTCCCTGCCTCAATGGCGCTGTTGGCTCTTACTTTTCCCGCGGAGCAACGGGGCATAGCGATGGGAATTTACGGCTCGATCGGCTCAACATGCAGCGCGCTCGGACCGCTCATCGGGGGGTATCTCAGTGATGAGATCTCCTGGCGCTGGATCTTCTGGATCAACTTACCGCTCATAATATTGCTGGTATTAGGGTTTTTAGCTGCATGGCGTGAGCCTTCTCTGGATGCGCCGCGGCCCAGAATTGATATTTTCGGACTCGTATCGCTGGTTATAGGTATAAGCTCACTCGTACTGGCAATAATGCAGGGAGCTGAATGGGGGTGGGGGTCTTCTGTAATCGTAGGGCTTTTTATTTCCGCAGTGTTGTTCTTAGCATTTTTCACCATTGTGGAGCTTAAGGTAAGACAACCACTTATCGAGATAGATTTGTTTAAGAATAAAACGTTCTTGTCTTCAAACCTCGTTATATTTACAGGCCAGTTTACCAAAATAGCCGTAATTGTATTCGGTGCGCTCTATTTACAGGAGGTTCTACGTATGGACCCGTTAAAGGCCGGAGTGGCGTTATTGCCCGCTATGGTCCCGATCCCGCTAACGGCCGCTTTAGCCGGGGCTGCAACGGACAGATATGGTCCCAGATATCCCGTGCTCGCAGGGCTCCTTTTGGCCGCAATAGCTCTTGTTTTCATGGGGTTGACTGTGGGTACAGATCGCTATCTGTATCTTGTGCCGACTCTAGTGGCCTGGGGTATATCCGTGGCCTGGATGTTTGCTCCGGCACTGGTCGCTGTGATGAATTCGGTACCCGCAGAGAAGCAAGGCCAGGCAAGCGGTATCGTGCTTACGGCTCAGATATTCGGAGCAACCATAGGGCTTTCCGTTCTGAGCGCTATTTTAAGAGAAGTTCATACATTCAGAATTGTTTTTATTACAACTGCGGTTTTTACTTTTTTTGTTCTGGTTATCTCTTGGTTATATCTTGATCGAAAACACGGCGCTTAAACCTACCCGGAAAGACATCTTTCTATTTAATACCTAGAGTATGGGGTATTTTATAATTCATGTCAGAGCTCCTGGGTAAGCATCAACTCAAGTTTATTTTATTCATTTTGGTCCTATTAGCTGTAATTCCTCTTATTACTGCTTCTAATTCAGTACCCTCGGGAGAGGCGGGATCAAACAGCTTCAAGTACAAAGGAGCTGTGCTCGCCCACATACACAGGATAGGTAACGGTTACGGCTCCCGTCCCTCAAAAGCCATGCATTCTCATCTAAGTAGCGTGGGCTACGATACAGTCCAGCTAAACACGTTTGCATATATGAGGAACAGGAAAGAGACGGAAGTGATTTCGGACCGCGACCCGACTATGGCTGAAAAGTACATGGTGGCCGAAATTGAGAATTTGCAGGAGTTAGGGTTCAAGGTCATGCTCAAGCCCCATATCTGGATCGGGGGACATAACCTTGATTCTGACAACTGGCGAAACAAGATCGACTTTGAAGACCCTCTTGAGAGGAAAGAGTGGTTCTCGAGCTATGGAAAGTTCATTCTATCAGAGGCGGAGCTTGCCGAAGAAACGGGTGTGGAGATATTCGTTGTCGGAACAGAGCTTGTAGGTATGTGCAAATACACAAAAGAATGGAAAGCGCTCATCAGTGATGTAAGAGACGTATACTCGGGCAAGCTCACTTACGCAGCCGAAGGGATGAATGCAAAAAAGATTGAGTTCTGGAATGTGCTTGACTATATTGGAATTGACGCATACTTTCCGCTATCCAAGAAAAGTAATCCGACGCTTAAAGAGCTTGTGTCGGGCTGGTATAAATACGAGCCTGCAGTCAGAGAGTTGTCTCGGAAATACAATAAAAAAGTGATTTTCACAGAGATAGGTTATAAGTCTGTCGAGGGTACTACAATTAAGCCCTGGGAGTGGAGTAAAGACGGAAAGGTGAGCCAGGAAGAGCAAGCGCTAGCGTATGAGGCAACATCGGTTGTATTTAACGATAAACCATATCTAGCGGGAGTATTTGTTTGGAAATATTTCACCGATATGAACAGTTATGAAAGGGGTAATATACCGCGGGGCTTCACACCTTACGGAAAGAAAGCGGAGACTATCATCTCCGGGTGGTTCGGGTCTCAACAATGACTGCTAAGCTTAATAATATTTGCCCACTTGGGCCTCACCTGCAGCACTACTGGGACCGGTTGAGCGATACTGAAAAGAAAATGGAGTTTGACGAGGAGGGGTTATTCTCGCTTGCTCTGGAGAATATAGCGCTCGAAATAGCATCGAGGACTCCGGGCAAAGTCGTAGCAGATGCATTTTGCGGCGTTGGGGGAATGGCAATAGGGTTTGCCAGAGCGGGCAAGGAAGTGATCGCTATAGAGAGCAATAACAAGAGACTCGGTATGGCTAAAAGTAACGCCGCACTTTTTGGCGTCGAGGACGCAGTCTATTTTATGCACGGCGATACTACAGACCTTCTCCCTACACTAAAACCCGATACCGTATTTCTTGACCCACCCTGGGGAGGGACTGATTATAACGAGAGGGGTAAATTTAGTTTCTCTGATTTTGATCCTGACGGAATAACACTTCTTAATCTGGCTTTTACTGTTTCGGACTCGGTGGTTATGAGGCTGCCAAAGAATTTTGATTTAGATGAGCTTGATACAATAGGGAGAGAGTACAAGATTCAGGAGAATAAATTTGACGGCGGGCTCCTTCACTACTGCGTTTACTTTAAATTCACAAATCAAAATTAGACTCTAATTAACGTAGAGTATCCAGCCGCCGTTGTTACCCTGTACATTCCCTTTTAGAGTTACGTTCTTTCTCTCAGATGTTTTTTCAATAGCAGTAATTTTCTCGTGGGGGCCATGGATGGCATAGGTCTGTCCCTCGTTAGTATAGATCACATGCGCGTGGTCCTCGTATTCATCACAAGGCGCTGTTGCGACCATGGGGGTAACACTACCGTCCCTGTAATTGGGGAAGAGGCAGTAAATGGTCCCGGTCACTGTTATCTCTTCAGACTCCCCTTCGTTCAGAGGCTCAAGTGACTGCATGTAGAGCCGCCATGCCCTCTGGTGACCGGCATCCGCACCCTTGAGCCTCAGCGGAAGACGGTAGCCCATTCTCGTCTTCGAGCCGGCGCTAAGTTTCTTCATTTCTTCCTCAGAGCCGTGAATAGAGGATATTTTCCCGTCCACTCCGAGCATATAAACCACACCTTTACACTCTATGAAATCTTCTGAGACATTGGCCCCGCCCGTTTCATCTAATTCAACACAAACGATATTACCCCTTACAATACGCTCCTCATTTTCTTGAGCCTGAGAGTAAGCAGCTGAAAACATTAAGAAAATGTAGAGTGAAACCGCCAGATAGTTAGTATTCATGCAATACCTCCCGCATTTGAAAGAAAGTATATTAAACTATCCCCTGATTTAGATATTAATAGATATGTTTAGGATGCGCCAGAGGGTAAATATTTTTGGGGTTTCTGTTAATTATTTTTATATCCCGATTTTTAAATCCGGCAAAAGCTCTTTAACGGATTTCTTAACGAAATCCCGCTCGGTTACATCGTTGTCCACGACTTCTCCGTTCCAGACGAGTATGTCGAGATCAATAGTTCTGGGACCATTCTTGTTATCGGTCTTTACCCTTCCTAATTTACTCTCAAGATTATTAAGCCAGGACTTGAGCTCGCCCAGATCCATTTCAGTATGAATTAAAAGCGCCCCGTTTGTGAATTTGTCCTGGTCATTAAACCCTACAGGCTCGGTCTTTAGGAACGAGGAGGCTTTTACAAGCTCGTGCGCGGATTCAATCTCCGCTTTCGCAAGGCCTATGTTTTCTTCTGCTCTTATGTTCGATCCTACACCTATTACAACTCTGTTGGGTTTCATAACTTTTTAGGATTGCGCCTATCTTGTCTCGGTACTTGTTACCGATACGGAATCTGTGAAGCGTAGTGCCCCGGGCTTATCCACCTTCACGCTTGCCCTCTGCACTTTCTCGTCCTCCATAATAAGCTTCACCACATCACCGGAGATCCTTTCGATCAGATTGTATTTTGTGTCCTCGACCAGGGCGATTATTTTCTTAGTTACGGTTTTATAATCCACGGTGTGCTCAATAGCGTCTTTTTCAATAGCCTCTGTGCCGTCAAACTCTATTTCTATATTTATTACGATGTCCTGCTTTATCTTCTGTTCCCACTCGTAGATACCTACAGTAGTTCTCAGTCTCAAATTCTCTATATTTATTATCATATCTCGTTTCCTTAAATTAGATGCTGCCCTCCGTCGACGTAAAGACATTCTCCCGTAACGTAGGGGTTGTCCAGAAGATAGTTTAACGCCGATATTACGTATTCCGGCTTCCCCGGAGTTTTAAGCGCTGTATTCATTGATATTTTTTCTAGGTAACTTTTATCCTTTCCCGGAGGGGGCAATATGGGGCCCGGGCAGATCCCGTTTACGCGTATCTTAGGGCCTAGCGCTTTGGCCGCCATAAAAGTAAAATCGCGGAGAGCCTTTTTTGTAAGATTGTATACGAAGTGCTCGGTTTCGATTTGAGAGACCCTGGTGTCGAGCAGGTTTACTATGTGCTCTGCCGAGGGCTCTTTACTAAAATACCGGGACAGGAAAAAGGGTGACTTAAAATTGATATTAAAATCTCTATCGAACTGCTCTTCTGTGACGTCTTCAAATTCCACGTTCTCAAATAATGAAGCGCTGTTCACGAGAAGGGATAAGCCGGGGAAAACCTTAGTAACGCTCTTTATAAATTCCCTGGAATTAGTCGTGTCCGAGAGGTCGTGCTGAAATGTCTCTGAGTTTACACCAAGATCATCAATGGCCTCTGCCGTATCTTCGGCTTCACTCCGGGATCTATTGTAATGAACCGCTATATCGTAGCCCCGCTCAGCTAAAGCCAGACAAATAGCCCTCCCAAGTCTCTTTCCACCACCTGTTACTAGAGCTGCTTTACCCATAACTAGTTACTAAAGTTAGCAGTTTTCTGGGCTTAATTCCAGTTCATGAATCCTTTTTCGTATGTGAATAATCAGAAATATAAAGCCTTATATGGTTTAAAAAAAATAAAAGGGGGTTTCTTATGTACAGAATATTACCAATATTCTTGATTATTGCTTCATTAGGTTTTGTAATGTTCTCAAATGCCGAGGAAGGGGATTCTTTCTCACCTTACGTTGACTCGGAGGGTAATATATCCCGCCCGACTGATTTCAGAGAGAAGTGGGCGTATCTTGGCTCGTGGGTGCATCCAGAGGACTTAAAGAGCGGTATGCACAACGTATATGCCGAGCCCGGAGTGGCGCAGAAATATAAAGCAAACGGCGGCAAATTTCCGGACGGCGCTGTATTGATCAAGGAAGTGCTTTCTGAAGCTTCCCAGGATATGACTACGGGAAAGGGGGTACTGTATTCCAAGGACACGGTTCTGTGGTTTGTAATGGTTAAAGACGAGAAAGGAAGGTTTAAAGACAACCCTAAATGGGGAGACGGCTGGGGCTGGGCTCAATTCTTAGCCGAAAACCCTTCGGTTGATGTGGCGGTGGATTACAAAAAAAATTGTTTAGGTTGCCACATTCCGGCAAAAGGAACTGATTGGATTTATACATACGGATATCCGGTCTTAAATAGCAAATAGTAATAATATTTGGGGCCGGATCTATAGAACCGGCTCCTTTTCACATTCAGCAAGTTAGGGCGATACGAGCTTAAGCCCGACAATCCCGACTATTATAAATCCCAGGAAAACGAACCTTAATAAAAGCGCGGGCTCTCCCAAAATTACTATGCCCAGGACAAATGTGCCTACGGCCCCTATCCCTGTCCAAACGGCGTAAGCAGTGCCCACCGGTATATCCCTTTGCGCTAGAAACAGAAAGAATCCGCTCGCCAGTATGCTTATGACGGCAAAAACCGCTGGCCCGTACTGAAACCCTTTACCATTAGTCGCGAACTTTAGTCCCATAGGCCATCCCCATTCCATTACGCCCGCTATAAGTAGATATATCCATGCCATAAATTTTTCTCCTTATTAATCTCTTAGCTTACATAGCGCTAAGTCTGAAACTTTATATATGCTACAGCCGGACAGGGCTAAAACATCCAGAGTATATTCATTTGTTGTAACTTTTTCAGAGATAAGATATCTAAAACTATAATCTTCTCATAGACTTTGAATTATCGGTCTTACTTGGTGTAGAATTATAAAAAGATATTTAACCTAAGGCGAGAGGGAAAAACGAACATGGCCACAACACGTACAACTACCAGAAGACGGACTACCAAACCAAGAATCGTTTTGGGAATTGATATCGGAGGCACAGGTATTAAAGCGGCCCCTGTGGACATTGACAAAGGGGAGCTTACACAAGAGAGGTTCCGTGTGAACACTCCTCAACCGGCGACACCTAAGAAGATGCTGGCCGCATTGGGCGGCGTTATTGAGCACTGGAAATGGGAGGGGGAAATCGGGAGTGGATTTCCGGGAGTCATGAAAAAAGGGGAGGTATATACGGCGGCAAACCTTTCAAAGAAGTGGATCGGAGTAAACGTCCAGGAGGAGCTTGAGCGTATGTCCTCATGCAAAGTTAGAGTGATAAACGATGCCGACAGCGCGGGGCTAGCTGAAATGAAATTCGGAGCGGGCAAGGACTACAATAACCACGGCGGCGGAGTCGTGATGATGGTTACGCTCGGCACAGGTATAGGGACGGCCCTCTTTGTAGACGGACACCTGGTGCA
>DEIM01000078.1:38116-49083 GCA_002352485.1 Candidatus Dadabacteria bacterium UBA2774 | reverse complement strand
ATATCTTCTCTTTCCATAACTTCCGGGGCATACGCGGAATCTGAGGCAAACCGGATTACCGCAGACTCCCCCGAATTTAAAAACTACTGGAACTCCGAAAAGGCCGAAATCACAAGCTACAAGCTCGAGCAGGCGCGCTACGGAGAGCTCCATAGCGGTTATGCGGTCTTGGTGTTCGTCACCGAGGATTTCTCTAAAGAAAAGCAGGTCAAGTTAGACCGGCCCGGACAAGCCGGAAGTGACAAAGTCAGAATCATGAAGCTCAACAGGATAAAGAAGTTTGATACAGGTATATACCGCTACTCGATGATGGATTCGGTTTTTACCCCTATCGATTTAGATCGGTTTCCCAACACCCTTAAATTGTCCTCATCCTCACAGGAATGGTGCGGCAATACTTTCAGCCAGCTGAACCTTAACGACGAGGGATTTAAAGTTGAGAGTTTTTCGTATTTTGAGTCTGAGGGCGACAGAACCTTTGATCTCGAAAATGAGTTTTTAGAAGACGAGCTCTGGACCCGTATCAGGATAAACCCGGGCAGCCTGCCCATCGGGAAGATCAAGGTAATTCCCGGAGCCATGGCCTCCAGGCTCACCCATAAAGAGCTCGCAGTCGAGAACGCAGAGGCTTCACTCGGCAGGAATGCGGACGATCCCTCTTCGCTCATGGACTATAATATTAACTACCCTCAAACTAAGCGCTCAGTACTCGTAACGTTTAAAAAAGATTTCCCCTATGAGATAGTCTCATGGGAAGAAACTTACAAAAGCGGGTTTGGCGAAAACGCCCGCGAGCTCACAACAAAAGCGACCTTAGACAAAACTCTTATTACCGATTACTGGAATAAAAATAAGCCCATGGACCGTGTGCTCAGAGAAGAGCTCGGTATATAGATTGATGATTTAATTGAAGGGGAAAAATGAGCGGCCCCGGTAGGAGCCGCTCTGCTAACTTTAGTTAACTTCTATGTTGATTTCTTTTGGTTTAGCTTCTTCTTTCTTTGAGAGCGTAATTTCCAACACGCCGTCTTTGTAGCTTGCCTTGATGTTCTCGGCATCGACGTTGTCCGATAGCGTGAAGCTTCTCGTAAAGCTTCCGTAACTCCTCTCTACTCTCACGTAACTGTCTTTCTCAGTTTTTTCTTCAAACTTCTTTTCCCCTTTAAACGTAAGGGTATTATCGTTCACATCGATCTTGATATCTTCTTTATTGATACCAGGAAGGTCTGCTTTTAATACATAGCTCCCATCGGTCTCGTAAACGTCGACGTTCGGGCGCCAGGTACTTTCCTCGTCTCTTCCCGGAGCGTCATCAAACCATCTTTCCATATCCCCGTAAATGGGTTTAAAACTTCTAAACGGTTCCCAAACTTTAAGTCTCATAGTTAAAACCTCCTGTTGTCATTTTTTATTGTTACACTTTGAAATTAATCACGTTTCGCGGCACTTCAAGAGGGAGTTTTTTAAGTCACGTGAAATGTGGTTAATATAATTGATCTGTAATTTTGGAGGCCCATGATGATAACTGCAGAGAGTATTATCAAGTTGTACAATATGAAGCTCCTTCCGGGAGAAGGTGGATACTTTACAGAAACATATAGATCAAACGAGCTTATAGAAAGCTCCTCGCTCCATGAGCGCTATGACTCAGATAAGGCTCACAGCACAGCGATATTTTATCTCCTAACACCTGACACTCAGTCCTATATGCACAGGGTTAATTCCGATGAGATTTTCCACTTTTATCTCGGAGGCCCTGTTCAAATGATTCAGCTCTTCCCTGATGGTACCAGCAAGGTGCTTTTTCTCGGGCAAGATCTTCAGGTAGGACAGTATGTCCAGGTGGTAGTTCCTGCGGGTATTTGGCAGGGCGCCTATTTGCTTGAAGGCGGGAGCTTCGCGCTTATGGGCACCACAGTTGCTCCGGGCTTTGACTTCTCGGACCATGAGCTCGCCCAAAGACAGGCGCTCCTTGATTTATACCCGAGCCACCGGGATATGATTTTAAGGCTTACACCTGAATGATTATTTTTTTGAAATATGATGGATAGGGATTTTAGGGAAAACAAGTTTTAATATTTGTTCTCTATGTAAGCGTTTTCCCTCAGACTTTCAAGCCAGGTCTTGAGCTGGCTCTGGGCTTTTTCTCTCATCAGGGTCTCATGGATTTCAGTTTTTGTGGCGTCGTCTATCGTAACAAGCTCGGCGTCCTCAGAGCCGGTGTCGTAATCAGGCTCCGATCTTTCCAGTACCTTTATTATGTGGTATCCGGCGGGAGACTCAACCGGGCCTGTAATGCTGCCTACAGGTGTCGCGACAACAGCATACTCCATACTATCTATCAAATCGCCTTTCTTGAAGTAGCCCATGTCACCTCCGTTATCAGCGGATGATTCGTCGTCTGAGAACTTCTCTGCAAGGTTCTCGAAGTCTTCACCCGATTTCGCCAGGTCAGCCACTTGATCTGCAACCTGTGCGGCATCCTGCGTTTTATACGATATCATTATGTGCGCTATCCTCACCTTCTCATCCTCCAGTGCCTCGCCGCTTGAACCGGTCCCCAGGTAATTACGCTCATAGTATCTTCTTATTTCATCATCAGTCACAACGATTTTATTCTTCAGTTGCGACTCCAGGAGCTTGTTACCTAAAGTCTGTGCCTTCCACTGTGCCCTGAATGCCTCTGGTGTCAGTCCCTGTTTTTTAAGCACGTCCACCATCTGCTCATCGTTCAGGTTATATCTTTGCTTAACCCCTTCAATACTTGCGTCGAGCTCCGCCTCTGAAACCGTTATTCCCCGTTTTTCAGCTTCCTGCTCAAAAAGCTTCTGCTCTATCATTTTATCCAACAGCTCTCTGTCGTTCATTGGCTGTGTTGAGGTTGGGTTCAAGCTAAGCGCCATTTCCGTCAGCTCTGATAACGTAATAACATCGTCGTTTACTACTGCAACGACTCTATCCACAGTTTCTTGTGCGAAAGCGGACTGCAGCGAAAACGAAGCTACTAGTATCAGTGCAAAGGTTTTAGTAATTAGTGCCGGTATGCTTTTCATGAAGTTAATTCTCCCTTTAAAATAAATCCCAATATTCATATCACACGTTTGATTATCCAATAATTATAAGGAATAGACTGATAACTTCCAGCCTGTTTAATTAATAGCCCAAAATATGCAGGTTTTACTAAGCTATTACATAAATTGAGATTAGCTACATTTCATGCTCAGGGCTTATTTTTACTGTTAATATGTTGCAATATCTTCCTGATCTCTGCAATTGACGCCTCGGTTTCAAGATAGATCTCCATTTTACCTTCAGGTGAAAACACTTTGTACAGCCCCGCGTCTGTAAGGAATTTTATCGAAACTTTCTTTTTCCCGATCTCCGCTTTTTCCACGCCGAGTTTTTTCATAAATATCTTAAGATCTATAAGCTCAATAAGATTAGACAACTGTTTTGGGGTTTTCCCAAATCTGTCCTTAAGCTCGGCTTTAATGGCGCTCAATTCTTTATTAGTAGCACTTGCCGACAATCTCTTATAGAATAGCAGCCTCTCACTGTCGCTTGGAATATAATCGTCCGGTATAAAGGCAGGCAGACTAATAGATATATCGGGCTCAACCTCCTCACGCTCGACCTTGCCTTCGAGCCTTTTGACAGCCCCTTCAAGCATCTCCAGATATAGCTCGAGTCCTACGTCTGCTATATGGCCTGACTGCTCGTTTCCGAACAGGTGCCCGGCACCCCGTATTTCCAGATCGGTAAGAGCGAGCCTATAGCCCGAGCCAAGCTCTTTGAGCTGTGAGATCGCTTTTAGTCTCCTCCTGGCGTCTTGGGTAACAGCTCTCTTGCCCGGTATGAGTAAATAGGCATAAGCCTTTCTCTGAGAGCGTCCCACTCTGCCCCTTAGCTGATACAAGTCTGCAAGTCCGAAGGTGTGGGCGTCGTCAATAATAATTGTGTTTGCTCTTGGTATATCGAGCCCCGATTCCACAATTGCGGTGCTCACAAGTATATCCGCCTCGGCCCGTACGAACCTCGAAATCGCCTCTTCAAGCGGCCTCTCTCTCATCCGCCCGTGTGTGACTTCCATCCTTGCCTCAGGCACGAGCTTACTTATTTGCTCCGCCACGCGGTGAATATCATGGATACGGTTGTGAATGAAAAATACACTGCCGCCGCGCGCAAGCTCTCTTGTAATAGCATCGGTTATGATTTTTTGCTCTGAATGATGAACGTATGTTTCTATGGATTGTCTTCCCACAGGCGGGGTATTTATAAGGCTTATGTCGCGTATTTTCGCGAGTGAAAGCTGAAGCGTCCTGGGAATGGGGGTTGCACTCATAGAAACAGTGTCTACGGCTTCTTTTAATTTCTTTAGCTTTTCCTTTTGAGTGACGCCGAAGCGGTGCTCTTCGTCTACTATTACGAGCCCCAGGTCTTTGAACGCGATTTTATCGCTAAGTAGCTTATGTGTTCCGATTACTATATCGAGATTTCCCTCTTTCAATTTAGAGAGTATTTCTTTCTCGTCTTTTGCTGAGCGAAACCGTGAAAGTACGTCCACTGTGACCGCGTAACCAGAGAGCCTATCTAGTGAAGTCTTGTAGTGCTGATGCGCAAGAAGAGTTGTAGGTACCAAAAACGCAACCTGCTTTCCGTCTGCCGCTGCCCTAAACGCTGCCCTTAGAGCTACTTCCGTTTTACCAAAACCTACGTCCCCGCATATCAGTCTGTCCATGGGCGAGGGCTTTTCCATATCAGACAAAACGTCTTCAATGGCAGCTTCCTGATCAGGTGTCTCGTCATAGGGGAACTCCAGCTCAAACTCTGAAAACATCTCGTCCCTTGGTGAAAACCCAAATCCCTTAACGGCTTTTCTGCGGGCGTAGAGCATGAGCAGCTCTCTCGCTACAGACTCAACAGCTCTTCTTACCTTCTTTACTCTTTTACCCCAGCTTTCCTGCCCGAGCTTATCAACCTTAGCGGGCTTCCCGTCGCCGACATAGCGCTGTACCAGCTTGATCTTATCAATCGGGACGTATATCTTGTCGCCTCCCGCGTACTCACACTGAATAAAATCCCCTTCGGTTTCTCCGATTTTAAGCCTTTTCAGGTTTCTGAATATCCCTATACCAAAATCCACGTGCACGATGTAATCGCCCGGCTTGAGATCGCTGAAAGATGTAATAAATGCAGATGGAACGTCTTTTGAGGCTTTGTATGAAGCTCTCCGCCGTTTCTCGCCGAATATGTCCTTTTCACACAGTATTTCAAGCTTTGCTTCATGGAACTTGAAACTGTCTGAAAGCCCTCCAGTGTGAATATCTAAATCATAAACCTCCCTGTCTTTTAATAGTGCCCTCATCTTTTCACTTTCATTCTCCGTATTAAAAGCGAGAAGTAGTACAATTCCTTCTTTTTTGCACTCTTTATATTTTTCGATAAGAGCATCTACAGGAGATTCCGCATCTATGCCGGTTTTGAGTGATACTGTCTCCGTATTAAACCTTGCCGTACTTTGATTTTCCCCGCCTACATCAAGCTCGCTCAGGTTAAAACTCCTGTAATCCCGCATATGCTCTTCTACTTCTTTCTTGCTAATGTAAAGCTCGGCTGTATCGGGCCATATCTTAAGGTGTTTATTAAGAAGCGCCCCAATCTCCGGTAGCGAAGCTTCGAATGCCCCTAGCGCGCTTGAAATCTCAATAGGCTCATCATAAACAACAACAGTATCTTCTGCTAAATAATCCCACACCGTACTCAATTTTTTGTAAAACGCGGGTAGGAGCCATTCAATGTTTAAAAACCTATCCCCGCGCTCTATCTCTTCAATTACCGACAGTTTATTTCTTGCGGTTACCTCGTTCTCTCCAGCTTTAATTTTAAGGTATTTAATAGCACCTCTGATAACTTCTGGGGTCATAATAATTTCACTCGCCGGGAGAACGAGCGCTTTCTCTATTTTTTCTTTAGATTTCTGGTCTTCTGAGCTGAATTCTCTTATAGAACCTATTTCATCTCCTAAAAATTCTATTCTCAGCGGGTTATCTCGGCCCGGGCTGAAGATATCTACAATCGAGCCTCTGGCTCCTATTTCACCTACGCGCTGGACAAAGTCGGTCTCGCTATAGCCAAGAGATTTTAGGTTTGATATAAAATCATCCCTCAGCAATGAGTCACCTTTTGAGATATTTATCAGAGATTCGTTATAGATGTCTCTTGGCATGAATGTCTCGAATAGGCACTCAGGCTGCGCTATTACAAGATTCCCCTCCGTAAGACTGTGGAGTAAGCCTATCCTTTCCGTATAGTACTCTGTGTCAGAAGCAAACAGTGAAGTTCTGGTGTCGAGATCTTTCCTGAGCAACACCCCGGGTGATGCACCGAGATAGAAGCTAAAATCCCTTTGCGCTCTGAGCGCGCTTTCCTTTGTCGGGGATACGAAAAGTAGCGGGTTTTTAATCTTACGTGCAAGCGCGCTTATTAGATAAGGCTTGGAGGGTCCCGATAAGCCTGAAACGGATATGCTCCGCTCAGCTGACTCGACCTTTTTAAGGAGTGAGCGAAACGAGTCGCTTTTTTCAATTGATTTATAAATTCCTTTTATACCGTGATGCTTGTCATTGGTCACGCGAATATAGTATCGTAAATATAGAGTTTAGAGTATTCAAGCTATGCATTAATTTCGGCCTTTAGCAGACTGCCCATTTCCTCGCACCCTACTTTCTTGGTCCCTTCCTGGTATATGTCGGCCGTTCTGTACCCTTTTTCCAGCACAGCTTCAACCGCCTGTTCAAGCTCCTTTGCCGCATCGTCCTCGTTGAGTGAGTATTTGAGCATCATAGCCGAAGTCAGAACAGACGCTATCGGGTTAGCCAGATCTTGCCCTGCAATATCCGGAGCGCTCCCGTGGACCGGCTCGTAGATAGCCCCTTTCCCTATGCTAGCCGAAGGCAGCATCCCGAGCGATCCTGTAAGCTGCGCCGCCTCGTCGCTGATAATATCTCCAAACATGTTTCCTGCGAGTATAACGTCAAAGCTCTTTGGTCTTCTTATTAGCTGCATCGCGGCGTTATCCACATACAGGTGGTCAAGCTCAATGTCTGGGTATTCGGCTTCCTGAATTCTGCTTACGATGTCTCTCCAGAACTGCATAACCTCCAGCACGTTGGATTTATCTATGGAAGTCAGCCTCTTTTTCCTCTTTCTTGCAATATCAAATGCGACCCTAGCAATCCTCTCTACCTCTTCCGTACTGTATACGAGTGTGTTGTATGCTTTCTGACCGCCCTCTGGCATGTCTTCTATACCTCTTGGTTTCCCGAAATAGATTCCCCCCGTAAGCTCCCTCACCACCATTATATCCGTACCCTCCACGACTTCTCTCTTCAGGCTCGATGCGTCGGCAAGGGCCGGGTACACCACGGCAGGTCTCAGGTTCGCAAATGCATCCAGCTCCTTTCTAAGTGCTAGGAGTCCGCTCTCGGGCTTTAGCTCGTGCTCGTGAGATTCCCACTTTGGGCCCCCTACGGCGCCCATTAAAACTGCGTCTGAAGATTTAGCTTTTGCCAGCACCTCTTCGGTAACCGGAACCCCGTGTACGTCAAGCGAAGAGCCTCCGAAGTGGGCTTTCTCAAATTCAAATTCTATCCCATGCTTTTCACCTACTATTTCAAGTAAATCAAGGCTCACTTCCGTAACTTCTACCCCTATTCCGTCTCCGGACAAAACCAGTACTTTAGGCAATTTAAATCTCCTTTTTCATCTATTATTAAAGTCCCGTATTTTACCCACCGGTCAGTGGTTGTAAAATAATTCGCCATCAAGGGGCACTCTGGCTAATTCCGGAGCAGCCGAAAAATTTATTGGTATTAGTTTCTAAGAGCAGATAAATTATCCACACAATATTCAAGTTGCCCGGCATATAACACTCAATATGAATAGTAAGAAAAAAGAGAGCTCGCAGGAAGTCGATAGAGGCTCATCTAATATGATTAATAGTCTCTTTAATAACAGCGCTTTTGTGTCAATCCTTCTGTTCCTGGTCTCATTTGCTGTATTTATCCCTTCTCTCTCAAGCGACTTCGTTTGGGACGATATAAGTTTTATCAAAAAACAAATCCGTAATCTACAGAGAGCAAATTTAAGTATCAAGCCCTATATCCCCCTCGGGCTCAGCCGAAGTGAAACCAAGAAAGGGGGTGAGGAAAAGCGCAACGTAGAAAGAAATAGTGAAAGTCTAAAGAATGACAACGGTGCAAAGAAACGTACATCTAAAAAGAAGCTCAAGTATCTCAGACCGGTTCACAGACAATCCATCATTATTGATGTTAAGCTCTGGGGGGATTCTCCGCTCGGTTTTCACCTGACGAACATTATATTGCATTCCCTATCCACAATACTGCTATATTTTCTGTTCCTGCTCGTTCTAAAAGAATTCAATGTGGCCGCCAGATATCCCACAGCATTTCTTTCTTCTATGCTCTTTGCGCTTTACCCGCTTCACGTAGAGTCCGTTTCTTTTATATCTGCAAGAGGTGATATTCTTGCTGCAGTATTCTTTTTCCTGACTCTTATTTTTTACATACTATCATACAGGCGTTTTCTATACATCGTACCAGCGGCTATTAGTTTTTATCTATCGTTTCTGTCCAAGGAAGTTGCGCTCACTTTTCCTGTAGTGGTGGTTGGGTTTGACCTTATAAGCCGCAGGATTAAGAGCCGCCTTAGCCTGTTTAAATATCTGATACTCGGACTTGCCTTGATTGCCTATCTCTATATAAGGTCTCAGAGACGAATGGGCTTTGTGCAAATGCTGAGCGATAAGGAATACCTGAGCGCCGATGCCGGATCTCAATTCTTGGAAATTGTAACAATCTTTCTAAACTCTTACCTCTTCTATCTTAAGAAGCTTATTTTTCCTTTTGATCTAAATCCCTTTATAGGGACCATACCAGGGGGAGATTTCTTCTATACGGCAGTTTCAATCATAGTTATCGCAGCACTCGTAGTAATAGCTATTGTCTCGGTCAGAAAAAAAGAGAACGTCACGGGGTTTTCCTTGCTCTGGATCTTTGCCACGCTCGGCCCCGCAGTAATGATTGCCATATTCCCGCTTGCTATTACAAGGTTTGCCGAAAGGTTCCTCTATATACCTTCGGCAGGTTTTTGTCTCCTTGCAGGTTATTTAATAATCTATGCGGGGAAAAAGCTCGGGCGTATGAGGCTCGCTTATCTATGCGGTGCTGTTCTTTGTATATCTTTTCTGATTGTGACTATCAGAGGACAGGCCGTTTGGAATAACCAGCTAAGCTTATGGGAATATGCGGTCTCAAAATCCCCGAGAGAAATCGTCCCCAAAATGAACTACGCAAGCTCTCTCATAGAAGCGAACATGATGGATAAAGCCATAGTTCAATACACGGAGGCTCTAAGCCCTGAGACCTATGGTAACGACAAAACAAAAGCTCTGGCTGCCGAGAGTCTCGGGAAGCTCTATTTAAACAACGGTGATTTTGATTACGCCGAGAGATCGTTCAGAACGGCTGTGTCGCTAGAACCTGAGTACGAGGAGAAATTTAATATTAATATGGGTCTGTTGTCCCTTAAGAAAAATGACCCGGATAGTGCCGAGGAATACCTGATCCGGGTAACCGAGCTAAACCCCGCAAACTCGTATGCCTATTACTTACTCGGGAGTATTTATCTTATAAAAGGCAATATGGATGAAAACCCCGAATTTTTTGAGATTTCCAGGGGGTATTTGAAGAAGTCGGTCGACTTAGAAGATGCGGTAGCTGAAGCTCATCTCAAGCTAGCTAATATCTACATGAAATTCGGGAATACAAAGCAAGCAAGAACTCAGGCTAAGATAGCTATAAATAAAGGTATACAGGGAAGGGCGCTTCATGAAGCACGGTCCATTTTAAAAATGCAGTAACCAACACTACATAAATCCAAGCCGCTATTATTCAATATAATTGGTAAGAGTTCCTATACCCTCTACCGTTACCTCAACCTTATCCCCTTTTTTCATAGGCGCTACTCCCTCAGGCGTACCCGTTGAGATAATATCTCCTGGCAGGAGCGTCATCACCTGAGAGACAAAACTGACAAGGTGCGGAACACTGAAAATCAAGTGAGATGTATTAGAATGCTGTTTTAACTCCCCGTTTAAAAAAGTCTTGATCTCAAGGTTGCCGGGTTCAAGCTCCGTCTCGATCACGGGTCCCACGGGAGCGAAAGTATCAAAGCCCTTTGCCCTTGTAAACTGAATGTCCTTTTTCTGAAGATCGCGGGCCGTAACGTCGTTCATACATGTATATCCAAACACATGCGATAGTGCATCCTCTTTACTAACGTGGCTTGCCTTCTTTCCTATGACTACGCCGAGCTCTCCCTCAAAATCGACCCTCTGAGACATATGGTCCGGATACTTGACTTTCCCTCCGTCGGCTATAACCGCGGTGTGCGGCTTTAAAAACATCCTGGGCTCTTCAGGCAGCTCACTTCCCATTTCCTGTGCATGATCACTGTAGTTAAGACCTATGGCCACTATTTTTGTAGGCTCACAAGGCGGCAGTATCTTAATTTCATCCAGGTTGTATGTAGTCTCAGAATCACTATGGTGCCCAAATATGTCGCCAGTTATTTCCCTTACAGTTTTTTTATCAATAATTCCGTGTTTGATGTTGTTATTCTTATCCAAAAACCTCAGATATTTCATACGGTACTCCTTTGTTATTATATCTCTCGATAAAAATTGTTTGTGTGATATTCCAGTACCACACGCCTTTTGTCAAGCAATATATTAGGGAGACTCCATTTTTTTGCCCGTTCACCCTGAGAATGGCGAAGGGTGATTAGTTTCCGACATACATAAACGATTTCGACCAAGTGAGGAATCGGTCTCTGTCCCCAAAAATATAACCCGCTGCTTTCTTGGCCAAATACTACCTACAACCAAA
>DEIM01000078.1:0-38084 GCA_002352485.1 Candidatus Dadabacteria bacterium UBA2774 | reverse complement strand
GAGGTTCACGAGAAGCTCATCTGTTTATCCTAACTCATAAGCTATGTAGAAACCGTATGAATGGACACTATGTGTCCGCGTTAAAAACCTTATACGGGGTGTGGGTGGAATTATAAGGATCATACAACTACCAGAATTTATTTTTAGCGTATACGCTGTGCGTACAGACATACGATTTCTACTTAACATCGAATTGTTATGGAAATATTCAGACTTTAAGGCACGATCGTAGATTCACACTATGTGTGTGTCCAGTCGGTGATTTTTGCCAGCTTTTAGTAATTCACACTTCGTGTGTGATCATGCAAAAGAAGAAAGAATAAGTCTCAGTTTGCTGGGAATTAGATTTAGCATCGCCGGGTGGTTAATTGATCCTTCTTTAATATCAGGTAGCAACTGTGCTTTAGTATTTAACCTCTTTAAGGTATAAGCCCGAAGGAGGCGCCGCTAAAACAAACTTATTCTTATTCCCCGAATTCAATATAACGGCAAATTCCCCGGGGCTAATTCTCTCCTTTCCTACCTGTATCAGAGTCCCTACGATTAGTCTTACCATCCGTTTCAGAAATCCGTTTGCCTCTATGGTAAATTCGAGAATATCATCACCGCTTTTCTTAAATTCCGCCGAGATCACAGTCCTTACTTTGCTCTTCACCTCTATACCTGCCTGAGCGAAAGCGCTGAAGTCATGCTCACCGACAAGCTCACATGCGGCTTCATTCATAGTGCCTAATTTAAGTCTGTAGGGAACTTGCCACACCCTCTTTCTCAAAAGGGCCGATCTGTACGAGCGGTTTAAAACCTTATATAGGTATATCTTACTTTTCGAGGAAAACTGCGCATGGAATTCGGGCTCGGCTTCCTCTGAGCCAAGTATTACTATGTCCTTTGGCAGTATCGAATTTAGTCCCTTTTGAAATTCCTCTGCAGTTACTCTGCTATCAGTGTTAAAGTTAGCAACCTGTCCTAACGCATGCACCCCGGAGTCCGTCCTGCCCGAACCGTAGAGAGAGATGTTCTCTCCAGTAATTTCACTAAGTGAGCTCTCGATCATTTCCTGAATGGTAGGGCCGTCTGCTTGGCGTTGCCACCCGTAGTACTCAGAGCCGTCATACTCTATAACGAGCTTTATGTTTCTCATCCGCTATATGCCGCCCTTGTCGAACTTTATCCGAGGATCTAAAAGCACATAGCAAAGGTCCACCAAGAGGTTGGCCAACACCAGAACTATCGTATACACAATCGTGATTCCCATCACCAGCGGATAGTCTCTGTTCGAGACCGCGAGCACAAAAAATCTCCCGATTCCAGGAATAGCGAATATGTGCTCTACAACGAAAGAGCCTGTAATCAGAAAAGCCGTAATCGGCCCCATTACCGTTACTACGGGGATCAGGGCATTTCTCAGAATGTGTTTTGTCGTTACTGCAAATTCACTAAGTCCTTTTGCCCGGGCGGTTCTGACGAAGAGCGCCCCCGAGGTCTCAAGCATGCTCGCCCTTATTAGGCGGGCCAGATAGGCTGCAGGCCCCGCGGCAAGAGTAAGCGCGGGAAGCACGATATATGCAGGACCATCCCAGAGCGCTGCCGGAAGCCACCTCAGTTTAACCGCGAACACGTATATGAGCACAGCACCTACTACAAAGCTCGGGACAGAGACAAGAGCAGTTGAAACAGACACAGACAGAAAGTCCAAAAAACCGCTAGGCTTTGTTGCCGATAAGATGCCGAAAACGCTCCCTATTGCTATGGAAACAAAGAGCGCTATGACCCCAAGCTCTGCAGAAACCGGCAGAGTCTCTTTTATTATGTCGTTAACCGATCGGTCTATGTATTTATAGGAAGGTCCGAAGTCTCCGCTCGCAAGCCCTTTTATGTACAGGATGTACTGCTTCCAAACAGGTTCATTCAGATTATACTTCGCCTCTATATTTTTTTGGATCTCGGGGGGTAGTTTCTTTTCCGTATCAAAGGGACCTCCGGGAAGCGCCCTCAATAGAAAAAAAGTAATCGTGACTACTGCAATTATGACGAAAATTCCGGTGAATAGTCGGCTCAGTATGAATTTTAATATCAAGCCCGGAACCCTTGATCAGCCCTCTTTTCTAACAACAAAGCTCTGTTTAGAGAGGAGCCCCTTAGTATCTTTGGCAATAATCGTGATCAGGTTTACTTCCTCATTCAGTTCGAGCTCAAGTGATACGGGAACCTTGGTTTGTGAAGACGGCAGCAGCGCTACCTTATCATCTCCAACGAAGACCGATATGAGCTCTATGCCGTCGCTATCATTTACATCCCCGCTAAGGGTTACTGTCCCTGTGCTCGTAAAGAGCGGAGGGTTGCTGATGCTGATTATCGGCGGGGTTTCAAAAGTTTCAATGTATGAGGATTTTGCGTTTAAATTGCCGTTTGAGTTCTCTACAGGCTGTACTTTACTTTTATTTATCCAGCCCAAAAGCTTCTCATCAAGCTCTATTTTTATCCAGGTGCCGTTTGTTCCAATCGTTTTGAATACGGCATCCTTTTCCGAGATTGCTATTATAGGGGCTTCCTGATAACTGCCGCCTCTGATAGGTGTACTCGCCTGCGGCACAGTTACAAAAGACTCCTCTGGTGTAAACTCGGTATCCTTTATCTTTCCCGGTATCAACACTTTACTCATAATACCTTCCCTGAATATCTCATCCACAATCTGTAGCTCCATCTCTACAAGATTAGAGGGTTTAAGTAAATGGAAGGAAAATACGGCCTGCCTTGTTTCCCCGGGCTCAAGCATTTCAAGCTCAACCCGGCCTTTATCGAGAAATATGTCTTCACCGGACTCGTTCTTTAATGATAAAACCGTTTTCTCCGAAGCTCCGGTACCTATGTTTTTGACCCTGAGTTGTAGCGTTACCATCTCACCGGTCTCGGCTATCCCGTTAGCGTTCCCACTTGAGTTTAATCTACCGTCATCAACTATTTCGTAATTAAAGGCATAGAGCGGTCTCGGCAGCGCTTCTATCGATGCGTTAAAAGTAAAGTCCCCTATCTTCGAATCATTTGCGTCTACAAAATCAAGTGTAATACTGTCCTGTCTAGTGAGGGACCATTTGGGCAGCTCTACCGTGGTAGTCCAGGATTTCTTTTCTCCCGGAGCAAGCTTGCCGTATATAAATTCCTTTCCTGCGAATATCGCGTTCTCCGAATCAGTAGTACCGTGCAGTCTGTAGATTGGCTCAGGACCTGTGTTTTCTACTTCTACTGTTACTTCGAGCTCCTCACCTGCATTTCCAGTGGGAAGCGGCGGCAATACATTAACCGATACAGACGAGCTCCCTGGATTAGTTTTAGATGTAGACCAGTCAACTCCCATGAGCTGCCATTTATCCACTATCTTATCTTCCTGCTCCTTTGTTATTTGGCCGATGTTATTTTGTATATTGTCCAGAGAGTCCTTTCTTGTAGGGGAATTTGAAGATAGCAGGATGTCTTTGGCAAGGGAAACATAAAAATCCTTTTCAAGCTTCTCGAGCCTTTCTTCGCGGGTTAAAGCCTCCTCTGGTGTGGGTTCCTCCTCTTCGTTCTCTACAACATTACTCTCCAGGTATCTAATTGAATGTATCGGTTTTTCAAGCTCCTGCTCGGACTTTTTAGATTTATCATTTCCATTTCTTCTGAGTTTGGGCGCTGTGGTGTCAAATACGACTGTGTCCTCGGTAATAATAGCGGGATGGAGAACAATATCCGGGGTTACGCCCACGTCCTGTATGGATATATCTCCTGGGGTCAGGTACTGCGCTATTGTGAGTTTGAGGGCAGAGCCGTCGGTCATATCGAATATCTGCTGCACAGAGCCCTTTCCGAAAGTCCTCTCCCCTATCACCACGGCCCGCTCATTGTTCTTAAGCGCTCCTGCCACAATCTCTGATGCGCTGGCCGAGCCCGAATCCACCAGCACTACAACCTTGCCCTCGTACTGGCGGTCCTTGTCGTTTGCATGATAACGTTTTGCAGAGTTCCCGACCTTTGTTGTAACTATTACTCCACTTGTCAGAAAGAGGTCTGAAATTCTCTCTGCCTGATCCAGCAGCCCTCCGGGGTTGCCCCTTAAGTCAACTATCATACCGCTTGGGCTGTTCGGGGAGTTGTTCAAATTTTCAACAATGCTGTCAAGAGTGTTTTTTTGAAAATCCCTTATCCTCACATACCTTATCCCGTCATCGAGCTCGAAAGTCTCCACGCTTTCGATTTTTATAGTGTCCCTAGTGATACTAAATTCCTTAGGCTTAGGGAAGGTCTCCCTATCTATATATATAGTAACATCGGTGCCCTTACGACCTCTGAGCTTACTTACCGCTTCAATAAGCGACATGTTTACTGTGGATTCGTTCTCTATCTGAACTATTCTATCATTTGGTTTGATTCCAACCCTGTAGGCGGGTGTCCCTTCGATAGGAGATATTACGGTAAGCTCACCGTCCCTTATACCGATCACGATTCCGAGCCCTCCGAAGCTCCCCTCGGTCTCAATCATAAATTCCTTATATACCTCAGGAGTAATTATTCCCGAGTGCTGGTCAAGAGACTTAAGCATCTGGTCAAGTACAGCGTATTCCACCTTCTGTATTTCAGGTTCCTTGTCAGATATGCGGGGAGTTATGAATTCGAATACCTGCTCGAGCGTTTTAGTAACATCATCCAGGTCATCCACCTGGCTCATGTCAAAGCTCGCTTTTTCGGCTACGGTCTGGACTTCAAAGCTCGCGCTCTCCTCCCCGTTTGGAAAGCTCACAAGTATCTGGTCGTGTATTCTCTCAAGCGTTCCAAGACCCTCGATCAGCATAGCTTTGGGTTCGATATTCCCCTGGTTGACGTAGTAGCGTTTTACGTACTGCATTACAACGTGTGTGATATTCAGATTGTTTGTTTGGGCTTGGGATTCCAGTCCGTGAGGATTTCTCAGATTTCCTGGCCAGGGTGATACGAGTAGAATGTAGGTGATTGCGGCTGTTATGAGTATAAGTGATAGTTTTTTGGATGTGTTTGTAAATCTCTTCAATATATATTCTCCTTATTCTTCATAATAAATGTAAGGCATTCTTCATAATAAATGTAAGGCCAAATCTTTATCATAATTGTCAGGCTATGTATGGCTATGTGCCGTCTCTTAATTAATTTGGCTAGGTTAACATTTTTGTCCTGAGTTTCAATTACTCATACCATCACAAAAATACACGCCTTAGGCTCTTGCAAAAAAAGATACACACCTTCGCTCTTTGTACGAAAGATATTTTAACCGATTTTTATATTAGGTGGGTATTTATTATGAACTACTTCGGTTTCATGCAATATATATCATATCGTCTATATATACTTATATGCCCTATGTTGTTTGCTCCACTCCGCTTCGAGCTCCGCTGTTCGGTATTAGGACTCTAAAGTTTAGTGGATTGTTGTATGCTTCAACTCTTCGGATAATCAGAGAACCCAAAGGGAAACGAAAGCGTAGCGATGTGTGCCGGGATGTGAGAAAACCAAAAGGATGTTCAATACTCCCAGGTGGGTATCAAATACCCCTAACGGAAATCAAAATACAGTTGGGCAGCTTCAGGACGTAGTATATTAAGGTAAGATAGTCTCTTAAGATTCAATATGATTTTGATACCGAATATCATGTCCCTCCTGTAAATATCACTTAGAACTATGTACAAAAGGTTCAAAAATGTTTATAATTAGAAATCACAGGCTAGTTTTTCATCATAAATACGTGCTCGGATCGAATTTTACTTGCATTCTTAAAACGCTTGACATCGGCTTTTATTTATGATGTAATTGCTTTAATTTTGAAGGAGGCAGAACATAAAACAACATAGCCCCCAAGTTCCGTGTAATTACCAGATAAAAGGACTTGACAAGGCTTTTATTCTATGTTGTAATTCTGTGCAGTTGTGAATTTGTTTATAAGTTTGTGTTTTTGCGGATGTTTTTATGCTAATTTAAAGGAGATGGAGCTTGCCTAACGCTTGCAAATCCTGGATATTCACTGAAATTTGAAAAATAAAAGGAGGATGTATATGAATAAAGGAAACATAATCAACAATACTATAACAAGGAGGAAAGGTTCAATGCTACAGGATATTATGTCCAAAATAAAGTACTTATTAGTACTTGCTTTTCTTTTGGTTTTACCAATGCTGGTACTACCGACGCAGTCAATTGCTGGCGGCCCCGGCGGAAACGTATTACCGCTGGTTGACCAGACAGATACTGGAGTGAACAGGCTTATCTACTATTGGGATACAAGAGATAGGGACACCCTATTTCAGCTGACCAATACATCGACGAGCACAATAGTTGTTCACGTACAGATTTTTAATGTTGGTTCAACTACTGTTGACCAACCTTTTGGTTCATGCGAAGAGGTAAACTGGGACGATGTTTACACTAAGGGCGATACACACGTTTACGATATTGAGAACTTAGTAAGCAACTGTACAGCCGACCAATTACCAGATGCTGAGTGTGAGTCGGCTCCAAACCCGGATCTGTCTAACAGTTACGGTTTCGTTTCGATATCGCTTATTTCAGGTGATGACTTCGCGATGATAGGCTTATTCCGCATATTAGACGGTCCTGGCGGTTATGAATACAGGACTAACGCTGCGGGAGAAGACTTCTTTGGCGATGACACAACAGATTTCATATTGAACTTCAATAACGTAGACGGTAATAACCTCTCAGATGTTGTTGGTATCGTCTATGAAGAGACTGACTTCGATACTGTTTTTGCGGCTCCATTTATAAGTATAGCTTTTGGAGGCAACTCAGGTGATCCGTTTGACGGTTTTAACCCGCAGGTTCACATATTCGATGAGTTTGAAGACGGTACTTCTTGCAGCCCGACTTTCTTTGATTGCTCGATAGGCAATTTCAACAGGGGTATAGACAACTCTATTCCTAACAGTAAACAGGCTGCTTTGAATAACCGTATATGCAACGACAGCACGCTCAGCGAATCCAATGACGCCGGTTGGTTGTTCTTGCCGGTCAACAGGTTCGATTTCGAAGATCCTGAGGAAGATGTCTTCTTCGTTGGTTTCTTAGGCCTTAACAACGGAAACGGTACTGGATCTATGGATTCATGGCTATCTTCGGAGGATGACGATGATATTCCTCCTACGTTTGAGCCGTCAGAGATATAAAATAAAAAATGACAAAGGTAAACAACAATGACTTACAATTGCGTAACAAAATTCAAAAAGGAGGATAAATTAATGATAAGCAAGTTAAGATTTTCTTTGATAGCTGTAATAATGCTTGTCTTGCTAGGGTTTGGTTTTCAGAACCAGGCTCAGGCCCAAGTTGGCACTGATGGCCTGTTCTGCCCGGCTGTACCAGACACTACAGGTTGGCTTGAAGTAAATGTAGAGGCCGCTCCTGCCTTGCCGTTCCCGGACTTCTCGGGCGCGCTCATCGGTAGCGTAGATAGCCTAATTGGAGGCCCGCTACACGGTGGTATGGACTGGCAGCATGTAGATTTCACCTCTTTCTTCAGTCCTACTCCGACAAACGAAACTGGTTCACAGATTGTTTCTTGGTGGACGCAGAAAGACGGAAGGAACACGTCCCTTCAGGTAACCAACGCTATAGGTAACCAAACACCAGATGCTGGTACCTGGGTTCACGTGCATATATTTGACGAGAACTGTGTTGAAATCAGAAACTTCTGTGATTTTTACACTGAGTTTGATACTCACGTATACAACTTCGGTGACATCATTTCAAACTTAGGTGTTGACGAAGCCGATGCTAACCTTCAGGGTAAAGAGGGTTTTGTAACAGTAACGGCTGTTGACAACTGCCCGACTCCTGGACAGGCGGTAGAACATGACTATCTAGCTGGTAACACTTTTGTTAAGAGTGTTGCTTCCTCAGATTACATGTATGGTTTTGCTACCTATCACAGAGAGGGTGTTTGCTTTGATATAACAACAACAACGACTGTTAACCTTGTACTAAACGGTAGCTTCCAGAATGGACTTAACTTCTCACCATGGCTAACCAACCAAGGTAATGCAAGTGGAGTAAACTCGGCTAGTATCTCTGATGGAACTGTGCCGATACCGGCTGCTTCAGGACCTGACGCTGCCAACCCCAACTCTAACCTGTTCATGGGCTTCGCCGTTTCATCGGTTGTCGATACGTCAGGTATTTACGGCGGCGGTCCGTTTACCGAGCTTGCACGGCCACAACTCGTCACTGGTTTACAGGTACCTGGCGAATTTCAGACCAACGTAACGGTTGTTACGAGTAACATATTTGTAACGGATGAGAGTAAGACTCTCTTCTATGATCTGTCGTTCCTAAGCCCTGAAGTAGATATAGTGCCTTGCGAAAACTATGCAGTGGTTTGTGTGATTGATGACACGACTGGTGTTGCTAACTTCGAGGCCTGCAGGTGTTATAACTCGGTTGGTCAAGGTAATGCACCGTCTGGTGGCCAATGTACGCTGGCGACTAATGACGGCGACACATACAGCGTAGTTGGCGGTGGTGGAAACTTCATGTTTGATGGAGGCCGTTCCGGTTTCTTCCAAAACGAGCAGCTTTCTATCAACAATCCTGGTACTTATGCCGTTCAGTTCATCACAGGTCAAATGGGAGACGTTGCGTGTACCGATAATACTGTCGTAAACAACAACACCGGAGCTTTTGTAGATAACTTCAGAGTGCTCGACACTGTAGAAGAAACACTCTTCTGTGACGGCATCCTTGACGGATCAGATAATGCGTTCCTAGACGTAATCGTCCCGAACGTATTCGCCGGACAGTTTGACGCTCAGAATGGTTCCGCTGGAGCTGATGTAGTTCACATCAACTTCTATGATGAATATCTGCCTAGCTACACACCGCAGGCAGCTTACATCAATGCGGTAGTCGGTATTTGGAACGACGTAGAGAAGTTCACGAGTTGCGGCGAGCTCCCAGTTTGTTTTGTAAGACTCGGAATCGACGAAGCGCTTATTCTCAGCGACAACTTCGTAGGACCTACGACTGCTCCGACACTCGGACCGACAACAGCTCCTCCGACACTCGGACCGACGTCAACTCCGACCAATAGGCCTAGTGGCGGAAGTGGTAGCTGCGCAATCGCCGGAAACCCTGTACAGCTTGGCACAGCATTCGCCAACGTACTGATTCCGCTGGTACCTGTAGCATTCGTATTCGGTATCAGAGCTATGAGAAGAAGAAAGAAATAACTTGAAATTAGATAACCATTGACGGCGGGACCTCTGGTCCTGCCGTCTCTTATTCTTTCTTCGTTTTACATTAAGATAACAATTAACCCCGGAAGAGTTAGAAATTAGCTCTTCCGGGTTTTTTTATATTGATATATCCTTTTAAGATCAGGTTTATAGGTGCTGATGAAATCCTAGGTTCCATATTGTACGCTTATGAAGAAACCACCCATTTTATAAACTGCTGTATATCAAAATTTAAAATTCGGTAAAACATATGAAAAAAGTAACACTGATTCATTATGGCGAGTTGTCTCTAAAAGGCAGGAATAGAGATTTATTCGAAATAAGGTTAAAAGATAATATAGAGGCTGCCACAGGGGGTCGGGTTAAGCGCTTTAGAGGACGGTTTGTGCTCAATGGTGGAAACCCCGATAAACTGGAAGATATATTTGGAATTTCTTGGTTTGCGGAGGCCCTTATCGTGGATAAGGATCTGGATTCTATCAGTAGAGTCACGTTAGATGAGGTTGGTAAGAGAAATCAATCCTTGCCGAGCTTCGGCATATATGTCAAACGCTCGGATAAAGCTTTTCCATATGACTCTGTCGAGACGGCTAAAATAATAGGTAATCAGGTTGTTACTCAGTACGGTTTGAAGGTTGATCTAAAAAATCCGGGGCTCAGTGTATTTATTGAGATTGCTGACGAGGTTTATATCTATTTTAGGAAATATCAGGGCTTAAAAGGCCTCCCTGTCGGTGTGAGCGGCAAAGTACTCTCGCTTCTATCCGGAGGTATCGACTCACCGGTAGCGTCATACCTAATGATGAAAAGAGGCTGCACTGTGCATTATCTTCATTTTCACGTTTTCTCAGAGAACGAATATGTAAAAAATACCAAAATGGCTCAAATATTAAGCCGCTTAGGCAAATTTCAGAAAGAATACACACTATACTTGGCCCCTTACTATCTTTTTGAGACTGAGATGCTGAGGGAAATAAACACAAAGGGGCACGAGCTTGTTTTATTCAGAAGGTTTATGGTTAAAGTAGCTGAGCGCTTAGCTATTAAAAACGGCTGTAAGGCCCTTGTGACTGGCGACAGTCTGGGGCAGGTGGCCTCACAGACTCTGGATAATATAGCGGAGGTTAGCTCAGCGGTTACTTTGCCTCTATTTCAACCACTCATATCTTATGATAAACAGGAGATTGTGGATCTTGCCAAGAAAATAGGAACTTACGAGGACTCAATCGTATCATATAAGGACTGCTGCTCAATTGTGTCTTCAAATCCCAGAACCAGGGCCAACCGAAGATACATAAAAGAGCTAGAGGAGCAGATCGACATAGATAATCTAGTGGATAAGACGCACGATCTTATATCTGTTTACAAACCTTAATAAATTATCAAAGGATAATTTTTCAGCTCGCGAGCTTATTATTGAGCTTTCGGGGGCTTTGCGTAATCCAAAAAACCTTTTGTCTGCGGCGGGCCGTCGTAAGATAGGCTTTTCCAAACTTTAGGGTCGGCATAGAATAGCCTCATTGCTAAGTATCTGAATTGTGCAAAAAACCTTCTATTTTTGCTTTTAATATGATTTACAATTTCCAGTATTTCTTCTTTATTAGTCAGCTCATAGAAGGGCTTATCGTATTTCTGTCTGGATACAGCATCTATATTCCAAAGCCCAGCGTCAAAAAAAGTTGCAGCGGGCCTGTCTCTTTGAACATAGCTAAAGATTTTTTCGTTAATGCCGAATGCCCCTGAGCCGGGTATCAAAGCTTCTGTAAGCGCTTCCATCGTTTTTTGTGTATTGGGTTCGAATACCATATATCCTTTTTGAATTTCGATACCCGATGACCTGGTCTCGTCTTTGGCAAAAGCCTTTGTTGGCAATCCGGATATAGCCTCTGTGCCCAATACCCCGACAGTTAGTGTTTTTATAAACGCTCTTCTTGAATTCACCATTATTATTCTAAATGCTCCCGCACTTTTCTAAATACTGCTGCTAATTATCTATAATCTCTACTTCTACGCCGTTTTCCTCTATAATTTGATTTGCATAATTGTCATTTGCGTAAGATTTTCTCTTTGCCTCGAGCAGCTGCCTGATAGCGCGTTCCGTTTGGCGGATGGGGATCGGTTTTATCTCCACAATTTTAATTACTCCGTACGAGCCGTCAGGCTTGGTAATTATATCGGTTACTGAGCCAAGCTCCACGGTGTCGAATTTTTTCACCATCTCTCTGTTGAAACCAAGGTCCCTGCCTACTACATTAGCGCCTGATTCTACGTAAGCATTTACAATCTCAGTCAAGTCTTCTCCGCTCTTCACCTTAGCCAATATTTCATCACCCAGTTTTTTATCCACAAAGCCTACTTCATGCATACGTACGAAAGTGTACCTTTCAGGGTTATTATCATAATAGGTTTTAATATCCTCATCAGATACCTCTTTTGTAGGAGGTAAATTCTCAAGCACCTCCATTTTTAAATCGTGAACAATCAGTTGTTTATTGTAATCCCGCACTTTCTCAGCATATTTTTCGTCAAGTCCGAGCCCGAGCCCTTTTTGATAAATCACTTCCTCAGTGATCAAATGCTGTAATGGTCTACCTTTCAGCTCGTCCTCGTATATTGGTACCCCATTCACCCTCGCGAGCACTTTACTGTCTCTTTGCGGTTTAGGGTCTATTTTTAATGTGCTTTGCGCTTGTTCCGGAGATTTATTGCTCGATTCGTTTACGGTCTTATTCTCAGCTTTATCCTCACCCTTGTCCGGAGCTCCGCAAGCGGCTATAATCACGGCCGGCAGAATGAGCAGTACCAATAATTTTTTCATAATTAAATCCTCTCTTCTACTAGTGGAATAAAGGCAAATGTATAACTTATAAATTGACATAAAGCAATAGGTTCTTTATATTATCAACCGCTCACGAGTATGCCATCTAAAGCTAAAAAATACGACTGCGTAGTAATAGGTTCTGGTCCCGGCGGAGCTCCGTTTGCATGGAAGCTTGCGTCTTCCGGGATGAAAGTTTTAGTGCTTGAAGCGGGAGCCCGTTATAATCCCTTAAAAGACTATGCGCTTGCCGATCTTGATTGGGAAACAAAGGGTTTCCCTTACAGGAAAAGGATACGAGTCGCATACGGAAAGGCACAAAACCTAGATTCACAATACGAAAAGCTCAAGTCCTGGAATCTGGGCTCTGGTACTTTCAATAAGACGGATCAAAGAAAATACCTCATGTACCAGCAGGTCCCGGGTGTCGGAGGCACTACGCTTCATTACCAGGGAGAAGCACACCGGCTAAATGAAAAGGCATTCCGAATGAAAACTCTTTTCGGTGTTGCTGTAGACTGGCCTATTGAATATAAGGATTTGGAGCCATATTACACGAGTGTTGAAAATATCATAGGAGTGGCTGGACCTGAGAAAGTCCCTTTTCGGTCCAGGACCAAGCCCTATCCGCTTAAACCCCATGATCTCAGTTACTCAAGCCAGGTTGTAAACAAAGGGTGCAATAAGCTTGGTATTAATATAGAGCCCAACACCGTTGCCATATTATCTGAGGTCTATAGAGACGCCCCTCCGTGTAATTACTGTAACGGATGCGTCTGGGGATGCCCGCGAAAGGATAAAGGCAGTGTTGATGTAACATTCGTACCCCTGGCTGAGGATACCGGGAACTGTGAGATTCTACCCTTCGCTTTTGCAGAGAAAATAGAAGTGGATAAAAAAAGCGGGAAAGTTAAGGGTGTAACTTATTTTGACCAGGCTAAGAAAGAGCATTTTGTAGAAGCTGACTACGTTGCTGTAGCATGCGGCGCAGTCGAAACGCCAAAGCTCCTTTTAAATTCAGAGCTTAATGGGAGCGGTAATGTCGGCAAGAATTTCATGGAGACTAATTTTTATGAAGCCGTCGCTTTCCATCCCGAACGGACGGATTCATACAGAGGAATACCTATTGACGGCATTATATGGGAATGGAACGATCCGGACCCCAAGCGCGGTTTTCCAGGTGGATTAAGAATGTTTCCTACAGTAGGCAGCGCCGTGGGGCCGCTAAATTATGCCCTTAGGTATTACAGAAAGGGCTGGGGGGAAGATTTGGCAAACGGCATGAAAAATACATTCGGTCATGCTATATCCGTGGGTGGTATATCGGAGTTCTTACCAAACGACAATTCATTTGTTACCCTTGATCCAGATAAAAAAGACGAATTCGGGTTCCCTGTAGCAAGCATACAATCATTTCTAGGCGAGCCTGAGCTTAAAAGTCTTGATTTCATGCAAAAAAAGACAAAAGAAATTTTAGAGTCCTCAGGTGCTGGTGAAATAGTAGAGCAAAGCTCCTCCTACGACTTATTTGCTGCAACGCATGTCTTCGGAACATGCAGGATGGGCAACGACCCCGCAAACTCGGTTGTAGACTCAAGCCTCAGATATCATGGTATCCCGAATCTTTTAGTAACCGATGCGAGTGTTTTCCCCACCTCAGGCGGAGGTGAGGCGCCCTCATTGACAATAGAGGCTTTGAGTTTGCGTTCTGCAGAGCTACTTTTAGAATCTATCAAGAAAGGTTAATGCGCCTTGATTCAATTCGTTTTAAATCCAATCGTTTTTTATGTTATTTTCTCTATATCCTGTGTAGTGTTTGCGCAGGACCAATCCTCAGATGAGCTTCCCGTATTTACAGACTCGGAAAATGCTGTAGGTATATTCGATACCGGCTCACTCGGACAAACTGCTGTTTGGGGCGACTACAACGGTGACGGGTGGCAGGATCTTCTTATATCCAATACCGACCGGAAAAGAGGTTCCAGACAACCCCGCAGGGACAGGAGAAAGCGCGGAAGGCCCGCAGCTGCTAAACCTTTTAGTACCAGTAAACTAACAAAGCTATTCTTATTCAAAAATGAGTCAGGCGTCAAATTTAGCAACGTTGCAAATATCTCAGGTCTTCCAAACCATAACATTAAAGCCGCCTCATGGGCCGATTATGACAACGACGGATTACTTGACCTGGCTATTGCCACTATCAAAGCTGCTACCCCGCCGCTTCTTTACCAAAACTACGATGGTGTATCGTTTATAGATATTTCTCAAGAGGCGGGCATAACACAAGCCGGTTCCACTACAAGGCATGTAATCTGGGTAGATTATGACCGTGACGGTCTTCTCGATCTATTCGCCGCAGGAAACGAGCGATCCTACCTTTACCGCAATAAAGGCGATGGCAAATTCGAGGATGCCTCTTCACTTGCCGGCATCGCCGAGAGTAGCAACGGACTCTCCGCCATATTCTTCGATTCGAATAACGACGGATGGCCGGATTTATTCCTCGCAAACGGAGGCTATAACAAATTTTATATGAACAACGGAGACGGCACTTTTACCGATGCTTCGGTGAGCTCCGGATTAGATGGCGCCCCTTACTGGCAAACCACATCTGTTTGTAGTGGCGATTATAATGAAGACGGCTATTTAGATATATACGTAACGAACATAGGGAAAGCCAAGAAAAACACGCTTTACAAGAACAACAAAGACGGAACTTTTACCGACGTAACTTGGGAAACCGGCACCCGTGATTTGGGTGACGGTAGAACGTGTGCGTGGATAGATTTTGACGCTGACGGCAGGGTCGATCTCTTTACCACAAACCATACCTGGAACAATAAGCTTTATAGAAATCTCGGAAACGGTGCGTTCCGGGATGCTGCTGTAGAGGTTAATCTAGCCAAGCCCATAGACGTTTTCGCAGTGACCTGGGCAGATTATGACCGAGACGGTTTCCTCGATGTCTATCTAAACGGGCACATCGGAAACTCACTCAAGAGAAACGAAGGCAATTCCAATAAATCCATTACTTTGCAGCTACTTGGTGACGGGCTTCGGAGCAACCGCTCTGCCATAGGAGCGCGCGTAGTTTTGTCGACCCCGGGAGGATCCCAACTAAGAGAGGTCTCAGGTGGTAGGGGCGGCACCGAACAGGATATGCTTCCCCTTTATTTCGGGCTTGGGAAGTTCGATAAAGCCGATATTCAAGTCATCTGGCCGAGCGGAAAGGAATGTTCATTTAAAGACATCTCTGTAGAGCTCCACAGAGAGTTTCAGATTAGTGAAATAAAGTGTGATATCATAGCTATAGACAAGTCCTATAAGTAAAGACAGGGGCTTAGATTCAATGGTGGATGAATAATATGAGAGCAGATATATCTCTATCCGCAGTTCTTCCTGCACATAATGAAGAGGAAAATATTGAAACTACTGTAAACCAGTGTGTTTCGTATCTTGAGAAAAATGTTGGTACTTACGAGGTAATAGTTGTAAACGACGGCTCTAGCGACAATACCCGGGGCATTGTGGATGAGATCGCATCCACAAATCCCTCAGTCATAATGGTTAACCACAAAGTAAATAGAGGTTATGGAGGGGCGCTCCTGAGTGGTTTTGAAGAAGCTTCCCTTGACTACATATTCTTCATGGATAGTGACGGGCAATTCGACATAAGCGATCTTGACCGTATGCTGCCCTCAGTTAATGAAAGCGAAGTGTTTATCGGCTATAGAGAAGATAGGGCGGACTCACCCGTGCGATCACTGAACGCTTGGTTTTATGCGATGTATATATATTTTATGTTCGGACTAAAAGTAAAAGATATGGACTGCGCTTTTAAGCTCATCCCCACTAAGGCTTATCGCTCCGTTAGACCCATTATCTCTGGCGGAGCGCTTTTTACAGCCGAGTTTCTAATTAAGCTAAAAAACCAAAGGTATAAGCTAAAGGAATTCCCCATACGCCACTTTCCCCGAAGATTCGGCACGCAATCAGGCGCCAATATTAAAGTAATACTAAGAATGTTCAAAGAATCCTGGAAACTTAGAAATGAGCTCCGCTAAAGCAGGCAGATACACAAACCTGAAAGATCCCTACATCCGTTTTATTCTGATACTGGCAGCAGGGTTTTTACTGAGAATTATATTTTCTCTGTTCCTTACTTATGAGCCCGACTTTCTGACCTGGAAAATATGGGGTAGTCAGATTACAGAGGTCGGCTTTAGCAAATTTTACGACAATTTCTGGTGTGACTATATGCCCGGCTATCTCTATGTCCTGCGGGCGCTTGACGGGGTGAAATCCACTTTCCCCGTATTTTTAACAGATATACTGTTTAAAATACCGGCAAATCTTGCAGACCTTGGTATATCCGTTTCAATATTCTACGCGCTTAGGCGAATTACGACTGTCAGAAACGCTATGATCGCCTCAGTTGTCTATCTTTTCAATCCAGCTTCTCTTTCGAACTCAACATTTTGGGGGCAGGTGGATTCTTTTCATGCCCTGCCCATACTTCTTTCCATAATTACTGCTCTGGGAAGGCGTTATGTACTCTCAGGCATATTCGCGGCTCTGGCGTTTATGATTAAGCCCCCGAGCATCGTGGTGTTCCCGTTAATCGGGCTTATCGCCATTGAGCCCTTATTCAGGGAATATAGGAAGCCCACTATTAAAACATTTATACCAACACTCAAAGTAGTACTGGCAATAGTAATAACATCTGTAATTCTAACCCTACCCTTTATATGGGACAAGCTCGATGCCTTCGGATATATATTCACCGGACCTCTGGAACTTATCAGAGCCAGATTCTCAGCAGCCTATGATCAGTACACATATGCCTCTCTAAACGCCTTTAATTTCTGGGGATCTTTTGCTATGTGGAGGAATGACGGCACTTTATTTCTCGGCATCTCTTACAAAAGCTGGGGTACAGTGATTTTTGCATCTATATATACTTTGATCGGTGCTCTCCTTGTCCGTGTAGTCTACAAAAGCCGCGGAGAGCGCGGTAAGGATTTTTCCTATTTTATATACCAGGCGATTACCCTTATTATATTCTCTCTCTTTTTGTTTATCACACGCGCCCACGAAAGACACCTCCTCCCTGCAATCGTATTTTTCACCCTGCTCACTTACCGCCATTGGATATTGTGGTATTTATATGCTATCGTCTCCCTTGTTTACGTTCTGAATATGGTCTATTCCTATATTCAATTGACCACGTCATACAAGGGGATTCCTGAAAGCTATGAAGATTTATTCATACCCGGGATGTTTTTGCTATACCTTTTTGTCTTCTTGTTTTTGTTCTATGATTTTATAAAAAATACGATCAGATACGAAGGAGCTTCAAAAGAGCATCTGGAATCCACTAAAGAGAACTTGGCACATATTCATTCAGGAAATTAGAAATGTCTTCAAATTCGCTACTATATAAATACAGATTCGAAATTCTCTTGTTTTTAGTACTTATTTTCAGCTTCGGCAGTAAATTATACCGTTTGGAAATACCCCCAAATTACTATTTCGACGAAGTATATTATGCTTTCACTGCCCAGGAGATGGCCAAGGGAAACCAGCACGCCTGGCAGAATACCGGTCATGCTCCCGAGGATCTTGCATATGAATGGACACACCCTCCTCTGGGTAAGGAGCTGAGCGCAATCGGCATTAAGATATTCGGCAATAATACCTTCGGCTGGCGGTTTTTTCAGGCATTCTTCGGCGGCTTGGGCGCGCTTCTGATATACCTTGTAGCAAAGAGCCTCTTTCTAAGTAAAGGGGTGGGACTGATTGCGGCTGTACTCTATAGTCTCGATACATTCATATTCGTGCTCAGCCGTATAACTATGGTTGATATATTTATGGTCGATTTTTTGCTTCTGGCGTCTCTATTCGTAATAAAATACGCAAGAACTAGAAAGAACTTGTTCCTCATGCTGGCAGGATTATTTGCAGGGGCCTCGATGTCTATTAAATGGAGTGGTGTATACATATGGATATTCCTTGCAGGGGTCTCTTTTTTTCTTATATATTACTATGAAGTCAGCCTGTCCGAATCAAAAGACCGCTCCTATATCAAGTCGGTTGCAAATATTATTCCGAGAATGGCTCTCGCATTCGGAGTGTTGCCTTTACTTGTATACGTTGCCACTTACATTCCCTTTTTCTATTTTGGCAATTCATTTGTAGATTTCCTCAGTCTTCAGGACGCAATGTACGGTTACCACGGTGGAGTGGAAACTCATCACCCCCATGAATCCCTGTGGTGGACATGGCCGCTTTTGCTCGAACCCGTATATCTTCACTATGACGATTTAGGGGAAGGTATAAGAGCGTATATTTACATGCTCGGCAACCCGTTTATATGGTGGACTGGGTGCGTATTCTTTGTTCTGGGCGCGGTTCAGGCCATTAGAAAAGAGTATCCGCCTCTCATATTCGCCGTCGTAAGCGTGCTTGCGCTTTGGCTTCCGTGGGCGGTCTCTCCGAGAAAGATTACATTCTTATACCATTTTTTGCCCGCTTTCATCTTCATTCTCATAATAAGCGCCTATTTTCTCAACCGCCTTTGGAACACGAATTCTAAATTTGGGAAAATACTTGTGGTCCTATATCTGCTCGTAGCGGCTGGAGTGTTCTTCTATTTTTATCCGATTACGGCGGCAGTAAATATAGAAAATTATAAACACGAACAATATATGTGGCTTGAATCCTGGAGATAACGTCGTTGGACATACAAGTACATGCTATTATTCCTTAAGATTATGTAACTATATACTCTGGCCGGTTTAAATTTACACATCTCAGATTATGAAAAGATCAGACTTAATATCCTCACTTGTTATCGGACTCATAATATCGGTTTTCGCCGTGGTGATGCTAAATGCCCTAAAAGCCGAAATTCCCGAGGACTATCATTCGTATCTCACGTACTGGCCATTTGTACTAATCATTATTCCCCCCTTAGTCGCGTTATGGGTATATGTTTTCTCGCGCCTCGGCTCCTTTCGGCACTCACTCTTTCAATTCGGCAAATTCATTCCCATAGGCATGTCCAATATCTCAATAGACTTTGGGATACTTAACCTTCTTATATTCTTGTCCGGTGTCGAAAAAGGTTATTTGTTTTCGGTTTTTAAAGCGGTGTCTTTTCTCTCAGCCGCTACTAACAGCTATTTATGGAACAAGTTCTGGACTTTTGAGAGCATTGAGACTAAAGGTATGGGAAAGCAGTTTTTTAAATTTCTCATAGTTGCTGGCGTGGGTTTCGTTATAAACGTAGCGGTAGCGTCTTTTCTGGTTAATTTCGTCGGACCGATAGGAGGGGTATCATCTGTGCTCTGGGCTAATATATCAGCCCTTGCCTCCGTGTTTATAGTAGTAGCCTGGAATTTCCTGGGATATAAGTTTCTGGTGTTTAAAAAATAGGTTCATTTGGAATACATAGCATATCGGATCAATAAAGCATAATAGTCAAGATAAGATTTTTAGCTATGATCACTGCATTTTTTTTCGCAAGATTATGTCTGCTATAAGACTATTGGTTTTCGGACCGTAATGCGTCTGGTCATAACCGGTGTCGAAAAACTCAATAGGCAATGCCTGAAAATCTTTCATTATGTCCAGACAACTAATTTGATATGTGCAAACTTCACTGACCATAACATTCCATTTATGCTTAAAATCTGGATCAGATCGATAATAATGAATATCCCATATAGTCGGAAGAACAATCAAAGTAAAAGCTCCTCCGTCTTCTTCCACCTCTTTGGCCATCGTTTCGGTGATTTTTTTTGTTATCTGTACCGATTCAGAGTCGGCATTCATTAAATTTTGGTTGATCGTGTTTTTCCTATGTTTGTATAACCCATACTTAATAAGTTTAACAAGCAATAGTTTGTCAAGCACAGGCGTTTCCTCGTGCCAGAGCGGGAAATAAAAAGAATCGTATTTCCTTAAGTGGTGTTTTAATCTCTCAGATACATGATCGCCGTTTTGTTCGATCATCTCGTCAAGGTTCTTATACGGACTGGGAATAAGGCTTAGCTCTCCGTTCTCGATCACAAACCTCGGTTGGATCGTTATAGAATAGCTGCTGAACCAGCCGAGCCCTAAGTATCTGCTGGCGTTAATCTCTCTCTCCAGGTCTGCTCCGGGCACAAAAATCATGAATACCCTGTCGTATTCAAGCTCATTTTTGAGTATCTTAAATCGCAAGTATGACTGTGCCATACCATAACCGTCGACTCCAAAGTTAATCGCTTCAATATTCGGCCTTCTCGAGTTCAGATAGAAATCTATAGTCATGTTCTGCGGGACCCTGCTTGCTTGAGCGTAAGAGTTGCCGAATAGGAGAATCCTCTCCCTGCCGGGTGATTTGGCTCTAGTAGTAATTACATTTGACCGAGCGCCGATATTATTAGATTGCCACCATCTGTTTGTAGATGAAGCGTTTTCCTTTGCCGTGAAGCCGAGCCCGTCATCCTCTCTCAGAATCCCCCAAAGATCGCCCTTTGTAATTTTTTCCCCGTCTACAATCAGGAAATTATACCAATAATTACTCATCAGCAGTTTTTCTTCCGGTGTCATAATTTGGTCATGAGGGAAGATCTCTCTAGACGGGAATTGAATATCAAGTATAGGGGGCTTATTTCCGGATTGGTTTGTTAAAAAACGTAATGCCCCCTCGCAAATGAGTAATGTGATTACTACCGATATTGAGACCACCAGAAATTTACGCATCGTTAAATTACTATATCACCCACCCGAATTTGTTTATCCATATAACCCCCCACAAGTTAACAAGAATACTTGCTATAATAAGGGTTTTTTGGTGCCATTCCAAATCCGATTCGGCCTTCAGGCCCCTGTTTATCCCAAGCGCCGTCAATATTAAGAGATACGGGTAGAAATCCAGGGCAAATCTATAACCGAACTGTTGCCACCCGACGCCTCCGTGGATAAATAATATAAATGCTACAGGTATTATTCCAGCCCAGCACGCTAGAGAGATTCTCTTTCTGATTCCCGCAAAAACAGCATAAATGAATGCAGGCGTGGTTATTAAAATAGACATTCCCATATAATCTGGTTTGACGTAAGGGGCTTGTGTGCTAAATGCGGGGGGTTTGAGAAAAAAGGTCCACAGGTGATCTCGAATATAGGATATATGGAATAAGCCTTTTGGGTAAAACCAGGGCTCCCTTGCCGCTTGAATGTCATAGGCGATGTCGGCCATAGTACCGAACCTTATGTAGTTGTAAGCGAAATTCAATATAATAAATACGCCTACGCCGAGGCCGAATTTTACGAGTGGAATCAAATCAATCCTTTTGAGCGGGGTTAAAGTGTTATCCCTTCTCCACCATAGGTCCGAGAGCATTATTAGAAAGAAAGGTGCTGAAAGTATAATTGGCAGTCGGCACCAGTATGCGGCTCCCAGTAATAGCCCTATTAGAAATGGTCGTCTTTTACCCAATGTTTCGAAAATTGCGGCTGTAAGGAAAAAAAAAGATGTAATATGAGCAAAAAACCAGGCTTTCCCCAGGCTTGCGAGGTACCAATGTATTGTCCCGAAGCCAAAAAGGATCGTCATCCAAATCTGAATTCGCACATTATTTGTGAGTCGCCTCATCAGTAAAAATACTAATGATACGTTTACACTGCCCCAAAAAACGGAAGCCAGGGTCTGATTGGCTTCCATACCCGATATAGCGGCTTGCGGCAGTAGTAGAAGCGCAGGTACAGGCGGATAAATTACATAGTATCTTCCGTCAATTAATAATAGCTCGTTGAGCCAGGGGATGTTTTCTAAAAGGTATGTCCTTCCGTGTAGGAGCGCGTCAGCAAGCGGTACAAAATAGTCGTATGGTGTTTTTCTTCCCTCCCCCGTTAGGGCATATACTAAGAATGTTACTGAAAAAAAGATAAGAGCCGCTATTATGTGAAAATTTTTATTTGTAAATAGGCGAATATTCATTTCATATATCGTCTTAAAAGATTTTATATATGTATAGCCTAGTTACGTGGATCAGGTAATCAATAATTACCTTTTGGCTCAATTTGGTTTCCCCGTATATTCGATCCCGAAACTTTATAGGTACCTCTATTACGTTTCCGTACTTTCCTCTTACAAGGATCTCGAGACCTATTTTAAACCCTTTGGGGTTTAACTCGATGTTCTCAATCACCTCTCGTCTCAGAAAGAAAAAGCCCGACATCGGGTCTTTAACGCTGGTAAGTTTGCAAGCTGCCAGTGTAGCCAGCTTGGAAGATAATTTTCTCATCAATGGCCATTGCTCTATTTCCCCACTGTTTATATACCTGCTTCCTATTGTGATATCGGCCTCACGATTTAATATAGGCTCCACAAGCTCGGGTATCTTCTCTGGCGGATGGCTTAAATCTGCGTCCATCACCCCTAGTATCGGGCTCCCGGACTCGGTAAACCCGTCGAGCACCGCGGATGAAAGTCCTCTCTTTCCCTGTCTTCGCACTACCTCTATATTGCCGTAGGTCTTATTAAGGTCATTGGCAATTTCCCAGGTCTTGTCGGGTGAATCGTCGTCTACTACTATAATTTGTCCCTCGATGCCGCTCTGTTCAAGGACTTTTACTATTCTATCGATAAGAATAGGCAGATTCTCAGATTCGTTATACGTGGGGATGACAATACTAATATCCATAATTTTCAGTCAATTATAATAACACCTTATATATCAGTGTGAAACTTCCGTTCTAAGTACGAAAGAACAGATATAAATCTATTAAGAAGTACTAGACGATAGAACCGAGTTTAAAAGGCCCATTGGAACCTGACAAAAGACGATAAAAAGAGCGCGTAGAATAGTATCGATATGAAAATTATGAGATAATTGACATACTTTCTTCTTCCCAAGAGAGCCAAAGTTATAAAGATTGGAAACATGGCAAGCGTATAGCGGGGAATACTCAGCCAGAACCCTGTAGAGGTCACGATAATCCAGGTGGCCAGGGCGTATAAACAGTAAGAAAGTCTTATCCTGAAAAAACTATATATAGTAAGTGAAAGTCCTAAGAGCGCGAATATAATCTCAGCCGGGCCCCCAAGCATTCTAGCTGAGGGAGTGTCGATGTTAAGCGTGAACTTCCCGGTCATAATATTCCATGCGCTTATAAACCCTTCATACGGGAAATCAAGTTTCTTATTCCAGTGCTCTCTTTGTATTTCCATGAAATACAGCGGGTCTCCGGCAACTACATAGTTTAATATCAGGTAGGCGAGTAAACCAAGCCCGATCACCCCGATCCAGATTATGTCCAACCGTATATTCCTTATCTTATAGTCCTTTTGTGATAAGTATTCAATTATGAGGATCGGAACCAGAAGTATTCCCGTAATTCTTGTGGCTGCCGCAAGCGTTCCAAGTACGCCAACAATAGGCCACCTCCCGTTTCTTGCATAGTAAAAACTCGAAATCGTGAGAGCCAGAAACAAGCTCTCGGTATAAGCTGCATGCAGGAAATAAGCCGTCGGGAATACAGAAAAATAGATAACAGCCCTGTAAGCGTCTTGCCTTTCAAAGTCTAATTTTACGAGCTTATACAGATAATAAGCAGCTGCTGCATAAGACAGATTTGATACGAAAAGGGCAGAGACGATATAGTTCTGAAAGATGAAGGAAAATAATTTGGTAAGATAAGGAAATAACGGGAAGAACACGATCTGCAGGTGTCTCCCGTCTTCAGTTAAAGCGGCGTATCCGTACTTGGCTATATTTACATAGTGCTGAGCGTCCCAGGCATTCCATAAATTAAGTATGTTGTCCGGAAATCTGTTCTCTATCACCAAGTGGGACGCGATTCCGAACAGGAATGTGCCTATAATAACTGTGAGTATGATGGGAAGAATGTCTAATATATCTTCAAGTTTCTTTCTACTCATAACTAAAAAGCCCACCTGAACCTTACAAACTGTGATAAAAATAAAGCAAAGCATATTAGTGAGAAGAAAATTATTATGAAGTTAACACCTCTGCGCCTGCCAAACAGTGCCATGAGAATAAACAGCGGAAACATTGTAAGCGTAAACCTCGGTATACTAAGCCAGATCACGCTCGAAGTTACGAGGAGCCAGGTTAGTAAGATGTACAGGCTATAGGAGAGACGTAGTCTAAAAAAGCTGTAAATAACTCCTGCAAGTCCAAGCGCCGCGAATATGATCTCGGCCCAGTCTCCTGTCAGAGCTCCTGAAGGAACTCGCCCCTGCATTCCGCCAATTGCATTTACAAACCCCTCGTACGGAAGTGCGATCTTCCTCGACCAGCTCGCCTGCTGTACTTCGAGAAAATAAAACGGATCTCCGGCTACTACATAATTCAGGATTAAGTATGCGAGTAAGCCAAGTCCTATTATTCCTATCCACAAAAGATCAGGCCTTATATTCCTTATCTTATAGCTCTTCTGTGATAAGTACTCCACAATGAGCACCGGGAGAAGCAGGATGCCGGTAATTCTTGTAGCCGCTGCCAGCATACCGAGTATGCCCGAAATTGCCCATCTTCCGTTTCTTGCGTAATAAAAGCTCGAAATCGTGAGAGCCAGAAATAAGCTCTCTGTATAGGCGGCATGCAGGAAATAAGCCGTCGGGAAAACGGACAAATATATTATAGCCCTTAATGCGTCTTCTTTCTCATAGTCCAGTTTTACTAGCTCGTACAGGAAATAAGCGGCTACTGCATATGCCAGATTTGATATTACTAAGGCGGACAACATATAATTCTGAAAGAGTAGGGTAAAGACTTTAGTGAGGTAGGGGTAAAGAGGGAAAAAGGCGATAAGTGTATTAGCTGAGGAGCCGTATCCGTTTTCAGCAATTGTTAAATAGTTTCCTGTATCCCATTTTGTCCATATTCCAAGCAAGCTTTCGGGATACAGATTTTGAATCAGTATGTAAGAGACATAAGAAAAAAAGTATGTGCCCAATATAGTAATGATTATTACGGGCAGTATTTCTTTAAGTGTGTCTTTGCGGTTCATTGCTTATATATGCCATCGATCAAGCCGCATCTCCATAATATCTTGACCGTTCTATTCATGCTTGAATATAATGTTATTTTATAAGAAGGTTACAATGAATATATCGAATCCGGGTTATAAAAGAAACTCCGCACTGATTGCAGCAGCACTATTCTTTTTGTTTTCGTTTGTTTTATATTTTATAACGCAGCCTGCTAACCCCGATCCCTTTAACTATTTCATATACCTGGCAGACGCCCTGCTTGCCGGCAGGCTTTATCTCCAGGACACCCCGTTTTATTTTGAAGAGCTCATCTTAAGAGACGGCCTCTCATATACCATTTATCCCCCAATGCCGGCTTTGCTTTTAGTACCGTTCGTAGCAGTATGGGGTCTGTCTTTTAGTCAGGTATTCGCATCAATATTACTGGGCAGCATAAATGTCTCACTCGTTTTCTTATTAATGAGAAGGCTTACTGAGAGTTTTGAAAAGCAGATTTGGATGACTCTTCTCTTTGGATACGGAACCATTTACTGGTACACGTCCACCATCGGATCGGTCTGGTATTTTGCGCATATAGTCTCGCTCTTTTTCCTCTTTCTCGCTATATACGAAACTTTTGGTAAGCGCAGAGTATTTTTGATCGGTCTTCTTTTAGGGGCTTCATACTGGTCCAGGATTCTGACAGTTTTAACACTCCCGTTTTTTATAATCATGCTCTCAGATCTCTGGCTTCCTTTGTCCCCTGGTCGCTCTATATTAAAACGGATTAAATTAAGACCGCTTTTACTTTTGTCACTCGGAGTCGGGGTTTTTATCTGTCTTAACTTTCTCTACAACTATGTACGCTTCGGCTCGCCATTTGATGTCGCGTATTCCATGCATACCATTTCAGAGGCCAAAGCCAAGGTATCCCCATGGTTCGATCAGGGACTTTTTAGCCTCTCCTATATGCGCCATCACCTATATACTTTCCTCCTACAGCCGCCGGCTTTCATAGAAAGCTGGCCCTACATCGTCCCGTCAAAAGTGGGGCTCAGTGTACTTATCACTACCCCGGTGTTCATATTCGCTTTCGCCGCTGGAATCAGAAACCGCCTTGCCCTCGCGTGCTGGCTTGCTATCATCCCCCCGGCTCTTTTGATCTTTACAAAGAGCGGCACGGGATGGACTCAGTTCGGTTACCGTTATGCACTCGATTTCTATCCGTTTCTTCTTTTGCTTACATTTAAGGGTATTCCCGACAAGCTCAAGTGGTATCACAAATTATTAATTGTTCTCGGTATCTTAGTAAATCTCTGGGGGGTTCTATTCATAAATAAATTCGAATTGTATCAGCTTTATTGACCTATACAGCCATCTTAAGTATTTTTAGGTTTGCCTGAAAATGTATTCCGAGCTTTCCATATGATAACAAGTCTTCGCGAGTCCAGATACCTTGTCCCGTTATCCATTTACGCACTAATCATTATAGCTATTGTGGCTATGAAGTTATTTATCCCCTGGCCCTATGTTACTTCCGTTGCAGCCCTTTTAATGCTGTCCGTACCTATTTTCACCGGAACGGGCTCTTCAGCGCTCAGGTGGGATTTAAGAGGGGTTATCATCGGGATAATAGTCTCCGTCGTCCTACTCCTCATATACACAGGAGCCATAGCGCTCATAGGTCTTTATACAAACAAATCTCTTTCGTTTCGTATGCTCTCCTATACTTTTATTCTCGTACAGCTCCTTTTGGTAGCGCTCCCTGAAGAAGTGTTTTTCAGAGGCTACCTTCAGAATAAGCTCGGGAACAACTTAAAAGGCGTCATAATCGTAAGCCTGCTCTTTGCAATCGGTCATTTTATAACGTTATGTCTAGGAGGAAATCATAATCTCTCGTTATGCTCTCAGGCCATACTCACTTTCTTCCCCTCTTTAGTCATGGGGTATCTCTATTTAACCACTGGCACGCTCTGGGCGAGTATCCTCTTTCATTTTCTGGCCAATGTAGTCCATATCGCTATAGGCCTTTCCTAAGCCTTTGGGCAGGGTTTTGTTGCGTCCCCTGGTCATTAAATTCAATTAATACCAAGCAATTTGCCAGAGTGTTTTCCTTATAATCAACTGTGGAAATTTTATTTCTTAGAGTATTATAATTACCAATACCAAATCATGGACACAGTAAGAATCGCTTTAGCGCAGATAAATGTCAGGGTCGGAGATATCCGGGGCAACCTGAAAAAGATTTTAAGATATATACGCTCGGCAAAAGACTTGGGTGTGGATGTCCTTGCCTTCCCCGAGCTTACAATCACCGGGTACCCACCCGAGGACCTGCTTCTAAAGCCCAAATTCATTCAGGACAGCGTTCATGCAATTGACGAGATAAGAAAGGCGACAGCCGGTATTACCGTAGTAGTAGGATATCCCGATCAAGATAATGGCCACTTATACAACGCTGCCGCCATTCTACACAATAAGGAGCTTATAGACGTATACCGTAAGCACTATCTTCCAAACTACGGCGTATTCGATGAAGAGAGGTATTTTAAGTCCGGGCAAAGAGCACCCGTATATAGGCTCGGTAAGTTTATATTCGGTGTAAATATTTGTGAGGATATATGGTATCCGGGCGATCCAACAAGAAAGCAGTCAATTGTCGGCGACGCGCAGGTTATCATAAATATTTCGTCCTCTCCCTACTATTCCTCAAAAGTAGCCTCTCGTGAGCAGATGCTCGTAAAAAGAGCCAAAACCTATTCTGCAGTTATTGCTTTCTGCAACCTGGTAGGCGGCCAGGACGAGCTCGTTTTTGACGGTCATAGTGTAGTCGTGGGGGAGCGCGGGGAGATTCTAGTCAGGGCGGGTGGTTTTAAAGAGGAGCTTCTGGTTACAGATATAAATATCAAAAGCGTACTCCGTTCCCGTAAGCAAGATTTAAAGAGAAAAAAAGATCTTAAAGAGTATAAAAAGCGTGCGGAAGTTATCGTGATCAAAGATAGGAAAGCGTGGCGTCATGAAAAATCGGCTGTAAAATCCAAAGTGACTGAATTTTTTAGTGTTGAAGAGGAAATACTCAATGCCCTGGTTCTAGGGACAAAGGACTATGTATCCAAAAACGGCTTCAAGAAAGTCGTAATCGGACTAAGCGGCGGCATCGACTCTGCTTTGGTTGCAGCGGTAGCTGTACAAGCTCTCGGTAAACAAAATGTCGTAGGCATCTCAATGCCCTCCAAATTCAGCTCTAGGGGCAGCGTAACAGATTCCGAGAAGCTATCGGTGAACCTTGGGATCGAGCTTATAAAGATACCGATCGCTAAGGCATATAATTCATATATAAATATGCTTTCCGACACATTTACAGATACTAAGGAGGATATAACAGAAGAGAACCTCCAGGCCAGAATACGAGGAAACATTCTCATGGCAGCTTCCAACAAATTCGGGTGGTTAGTTCTTACTACTGGTAACAAGAGCGAGATGAGCGTGGGCTACTGTACTATATACGGCGACATGGCAGGCGGCTTTGCGGTCATTAAAGACGTTCCCAAGACCATGGTGTTCAGACTCTCGCTCTTCATCAATGAGTATAAGGGTAAAGAAATAATCCCTAAGTCTATTCTTGAGAAGCCCCCGTCCGCAGAGCTCAGGCCAGACCAGCTCGATACAGATTCACTTCCTCCGTATGACATACTTGACCCTATACTCAAGGCCTATGTAGAAGACGATCTTAGCGCAGCCGAGATTGTAGCTCTTGGATACACAGAGAGGCTAGTTAAGAGAGTGGTAGGTATGGTCGATCAAAACGAGTATAAACGCCGGCAGGGCCCCCCGGGTATCAAAATCACCGCACGCGCTTTCGGCAAAGACCGCCGATTCCCTATCACTAACCTCTACAGAGGCTGAAAAGTTTAAGCCTGTATGCGTATTCTCCTTATCCATGGTATAATAGTCCCCGGGTTGGCATAGTATGTGCTCCGTGTTGACTTGTGCCCTGTTTCATCTTAAATTATTGCTGGGTTAATCGGCTGTAACTGTAAGTCAATCCTTTTATTAAACAACAAACATTTAAATTTGAACTTTTTAGGATGGTATTGTATGAAGCCAGTTGGATTTCCACCTAAACAGGGTCTATACGACCCTCAATTCGAGCACGATTCCTGCGGTATAGGGTTCGTGGTGAATATTAAGGGAAAAAAATCACACCAGATTGTCCGAAACGCTATAACCGTGCTGATGAATCTTCAGCACAGAGGAGCTTGCGGCTGCGAGGAAAACACTGGGGACGGGGCAGGTATATTAATGCAGATTCCCCACGCGTTTCTAATGAAGGTATGCAACGCACAGGGATTTGAGCTTCCATCCCCTCGTGAATACGGAGTGGGAATGGTATTTCTCTCTCCGAATGCTGATGATCTAAGAGCTTCTGTAGAAGCTTTTGAGAGGATAGCCCGGGAAGAGGGACAAACTGTTTTGGGCTGGCGAGAGGTTCCTACCGATAACTCCTCTCTAGGGGATATGGCAAAGCAGTCTGAGCCTGTCGTAAAGCAGGTTTTTATCGCTCGGAACCCAGAGCTAACTGATGATATGGCATTTGAGCGTAAGCTATATGTCATAAGAAAAAGGGCCGAAAATGAAATAAGGTTCTCGGGGATGAAGGGCGGAGAGTATTTTTATGTCCCGAGTCTCTCACACCTTACAATTGTATATAAAGGTATGCTCACCACTTGGCAGCTGGATGAGTACTACCCAGATCTAAACGATACCGATGTTGAGTCGGCCATTGCACTGGTACATTCTCGCTTCAGCACTAATACTTTCCCAAGTTGGGACCGCGCTCAACCCTGCCACTACATTATTCATAACGGCGAGATAAACACGCTAAGAGGAAATATTAACTGGATGCACGCCCGCCAGGCCGTGCTGTCCACAGATCTCTTCGGAGATGATCTCAAGAAGATATTTCCTATAATTGCACCCGAGAGCAGCGACTCCGGGAACTTCGATAACTGTGTTGAGTTTCTCACACTCGCTGGAAGACCCATAGAGCACTCGGTGATGATGATGATCCCCGAGCCTTGGTCCAACCACGAGACCATGAGCGACGATAGAAGGGCTTTTTATGAATATCACAGCTGTCTCATGGAGCCCTGGGACGGCCCTGCCTCGATCGCCTTTACTGACGGCTCCAAGGTAGGAGCGATTCTGGATAGAAACGGACTCCGCCCCTCACGCTACTACGTGACTAAGGACGATATGGTTATAATGGGCTCAGAAGTCGGTGTGCTAGAGGTCCCGGCCGACATGGTGCTTAAGAAAGGAAGGCTCCAGCCAGGGAGAATGTTCTTAATTGACACCGTAGAAGGACGAATAGTCGAGGACGAGGAGCTTAAAAATAAGCTCGCCGGGGAAAATCCATACAGGGATTGGCTTAACGATAACTTGGTCGCTCTCAGCGATATAGATGGTTCGGATAAAGAGTCTGTTAACGATGAAAATGATCATGAAACGGTTCTCACGCGCCAGAGGGCATTTGGATACACATATGAAGATCTAAGGGTAATTATAGGTCCCATGGCCGGAAGCGCGGTCGAGCCCCTGGGCTCAATGGGTAAAGACACCCCTGTAGCTATTCTTTCCAGTAAGCCAAGGCTTCTGTACGAGTACTTTAAACAGCTATTCGCACAGGTAACAAACCCTCCAATCGATGCTATACGTGAAGAGCTGATAACTGCGACCGAAATGACTTTAGGTCTCGAGCGCAATATTTTAAACCCGGGTCCCGAGAACTGTCGTAAGATAAGAATTCCGACCCCGGTGCTCGGAAACTCCGAGCTTTGTAAGCTAAAGGAGCTTAACGACGGGAATTTCAAATCCACTACGCTAAGTATTTTATTTAACATCGATCAAGGTACCCGCGGGCTTGAACAGGCCCTTGAAAACCTTTTCTCAGAGGCCGACAGAGCCATTTCAGAGGGTGCAAATATACTCATTCTCTCAGATAGAGGCTTCGGGCCGGAAAAAACACCGATCCCGGCGCTGCTTGCCTCGGCAGGCCTGCATCATCACCTCATAAGAAACGGCAACAGGATGAAAGTAGGATTGGTTTTAGAGTCCGGAGAGCCCAGGGAAACGCATCACTTCTCTCTTCTAATTGGCTACGGCATAAGCGCCGTCAACCCCTATCTCGTTTACGAGTCTCTCTCGGATATGATAAGTGAGGGCTTACTCACGGGCATAGATTTTGAAACTGCCTTTACGAACTACAATAAGAGCGTTACAAAGGGCGTTGTGAAAACAATGTCAAAAATCGGTATCTCTGCTGTGCAGAGCTACCACGGCGCCCAGATATTCGAAGCCATAGGTCTAAACCACGAATTTATCGATAAATATTTCACATGGACCCCTACAAGGATCAAAGGGGCCGGTATTGAAGTCATTGCAGAGGAAATAAGGCTCAGGCACGAGACCGCTTATCCCAAGAGAGAGGTCATTACGGACACTCTCGAAGAGGGCGGTATGTACCAGTGGCGCCCGGGGGGTGAGCATCACGCTTATAACCCCAAATCGGTTCACATGCTTCAGCGCGCCTGTCGCAGCGGCGATTACGAAGAGTTCAAAAAATTTACGAGTCTTGTAAACGATGAATCAAAAAATCTCTGTACACTAAGGGGCCTATTAGATATAAAGTCCGAGTCAAAACCCGTACCGATTGAGGAAGTTGAGTCGGTGGAATCGATCTGCGCCCGTTTTAAGACCGGGGCTATGTCTTACGGCGCGATAAGTAAAGAAGCCCACGAGAGTCTCGCTATTGCGATGAACAGGATCGGAGGGATGAGCAATACAGGTGAAGGGGGAGAAGACACAGCGCGCAATACACCCGATGAAAACGGTGATTCAAGACGAAGCTCCATCAAACAGGTGGCGTCCGGACGCTTCGGCGTTACGAACGATTATCTCGTTAACTCTGAGGAGATACAGATAAAAATCGCTCAGGGCGCAAAGCCCGGTGAAGGGGGGCAGCTTCCGGGCAAAAAGGTGTATCCCTGGATTGCCAAGGTCAGGCTTTCCACTCCGGGAGTAGGGTTAATTTCCCCGCCTCCGCACCACGATATATATTCGATTGAGGACCTTGCAGAACTAATACATGATTTAAAGAACGCAAATCATAAAGCCAGGATTAACGTAAAGCTTGTCTCAGAAGTAGGTGTAGGCACCATTGCAGCAGGAGTGGCAAAGGGGCACGCCGACGTGATACTCATAAGCGGCTACGACGGGGGCACGGGGGCATCGCCTCAGAGCAGCATACAGCATGCGGGACTCCCATGGGAGCTCGGTCTCGCCGAGACCCACCAGACCCTTCTGACAAATAACCTCAGAAGCCGGGTCGTTTTAGAGACCGACGGACAGATGAAAACCGGAAGGGACGTCGTAATAGCAGCTCTTCTCGGAGCCGAGGAATACGGTTTTTCCACAGCTCCACTCATAGTTCTCGGCTGCATTATGATGCGCGTCTGTCACTTGGACACCTGCCCCGTAGGTGTTGCCACTCAAAACCCAGAGCTTCGCAAAAAATTCTCGGGCGATCCGGGACACGTAGTTAATTTCATGGAGTTTATCGCACAGGAAGTTAGAGAGATCATGGCCGAGCTCGGCTTCAGGACAATAGACGAAATGATAGGCCGCTCGGACAAACTCGAAATGAGGGGGGCAATCGATCACTGGAAGGCCGAGGGGATTGATTTAAGCGATATTCTTTATCAGCCCGACGTGCCGGCAGATTGGGGCAGATACGCTCAGATCAAGCAGGACCACGGGCTTGAGGAAGCACTCGATAACAAAGTATTATTAGATATATGTAAGCCTACTCTCGAAAACGGCGAGCCTGTAGAAGCGATTATCCCGATCAGAAACGTTAACCGCACCGCAGGTACGATACTTGGAAGCGAGCTTACCAGGCGTTACGGCAGAGAGGGTCTCCCCGAAGATACAGTTCGTCTTCACTTTAACGGATCGGCCGGTCAGAGCTTCGGCGCGTTCATACCGGGTTTTATGACCCTTATACTGGAGGGCGATTCAAACGACTACATAGGGAAAGGCCTTTCAGGAGGCAAGATAATCGTCTATCCGCCCAAGGGCTCGACCTTTGTGCCTGAAGAAAATGTCATTATCGGAAACGTTGCTTTTTACGGCGCCACAGGGGGAGAGGCCTATATAAGAGGCGTGGCAGGGGAGCGATTCTGCGTCAGAAACAGCGGAGTACATGCTGTCGTAGAGGGCGTAGGTGATCATGCTTGCGAATATATGACAGGCGGGCGGGTTGTAGTGCTCGGCCCTGTCGGCAGAAATTTCGCTGCGGGAATGTCAGGCGGTATAGCATACGTGCTCAACGAAAATGGTGATTTTCCCATTCTATGCAATCAGAGCATGGTCGATCTAGACCCGGTTCAGGACAGTGATATGGAAGAGCTTAGAGATATGATAAAACGACATGTCGAATATACAAATAGCGAAAGAGGAAAGGATATACTCTCTCATCTTACTAGCTTACAGGATAAATTTGTGAAAGTTATGCCTAAGGATTACAAGAGAATGCTTGAAGCAATAGAGCGCGTACAAGAATCGGGGCTTAGCGGCGATGAAGCGCTTATGGCGGCATTTGAGAAAAATAAAAGTGACCTTGCGCGGGTCAGCGGAAACTGATAAGCTGACTCGACCTGCCTTGTAGTCTGGTTCAATGAACAATTTAGGCTTGATCGGCATCTGGAGGAATATTAATGGGTGACCCCACAGGATTTATGGAACATGATAGAGAGCTCGAGCCCGACCGCTCTCCACAAGAGCGCGTAAAGGACTGGGGAGAGTTCCACAAGCATCTTCCCGAGAATAAGCTCAAGGTGCAGGGCTCAAGGTGTATGGACTGCGGTATACCTTTTTGCCAGAGCGGCACCATGCTCGATGGCCTGACTGCTGGTTGCCCCGTAAATAACCTCATTCCCGAATGGAACGATCTGATTTACAAGGGCCTGTGGAAAGAGGCTCTAGAGAGACTCCATAAGACCAATAACTTCCCGGAATTTACAGGAAGGGTATGTCCCGCCCCGTGTGAGGGCTCTTGTGTGCTCGGACTTAACGAGCCCGCAGTTACTATTAAAACCATAGAGTGTGCAATAGTAGACAAGGGGTTTGAAGAAGGCTGGATTGTGCCCGAGGCTCCCGTGTCGAGAACAGGTAAGAGCGTTGCTGTCGTAGGGTCTGGTCCTGCGGGGCTTTCCTGCGCTGCACAGCTCAATAAGGCCGGTCACAGCGTAACCGTGTTTGAGAGGGAGGACAGAATCGGCGGACTTCTTATGTACGGCATACCGAACCCCCATCTAGACAAAGCTGTAGTTGACCGAAGAGTAAATCTATTGGCCGAGGAAGGGGTCAAGTTTGTTACAAATACCGCAATCGGCGAGGACTATGCTTCAGAAGATTTAAAAGCTAACTTTGATGCCGTTGTTATCTGCACAGGCTCCACCAGACCCCGCGACCTGCCCATAGAGGGAAGGGATCTTAACGGTATTCACTTCGCCATGGAATTCCTCACATTAAACACCAAGAGTTTACTAAACAGTAATCTTCAGGACGGAAACTATATATCGGCAAAAAATAAAGACGTCATAGTGCTCGGCGGAGGTGACACTGGTACTGACTGCGTTGCTACTTCCATTCGTCACGGATGCAGAAGTCTCCTTCAATTCGAGATACTTCCCATGCCCCCAGAGGAGCGCGCCCCCGATAATCCCTGGCCTCAGTGGCCCAAGATATACACTCTTAGTTACGGTCAGGAAGAGGCAATGTCTATCTTCGGCGAAGACCCCAGGTGCTATCAGGTCCTGACTACAAAGTTTGAGAGCGACGGCGACGGTAACGTAAAAGAGCTCCATACAATTGAAATTGAATGGAGCACCGGAGATAACGGACGGCCTTCATTCAGAGAAATACCGGGAACAGAAAAGGTCTGGGATACACAGTTAGTGCTTCTTGCAATGGGATTTCTAGGCCCGGAGGCGACCTTACTCGAACAGATGGGTGTTGAGCTTGATGAGCGCTCGAACGCCAAGGCTGAGTACGGGAAATATGTAACTAACATAGAAGGCGTATTCGCAGCAGGCGACGCCCGCCGCGGTCAGAGCCTTGTTGTTTGGGCAATTAACGAGGGAAGGGAAGCCGCAAGGGAGTGCGACCGTTACTTAATGGGCTCTACGGATTTACCTTAACATTACCCCGCATACCAGCTTGGAATTTTATCCCCTATAAAAATATTCACAGTCTTCTTCTCAAGATACATGTCAAGCCCGTCAGAGCCGAGCTCTTTTCCAATACCGCTCTGTTTAAAGCCGCCGTACGGGGTCTCGGGGATTATACCTCCGTAAGTGTTGACCCAGAGATATCCTGCTTTTATTGCCTTTGCCGTTCTGATGGCTCTTTTTAAATTCTCAGTCCAAATCCCCCCGGCAAGTCCATATACCGTATCGTTAGCGATGCTTATGGCTTCCTCGTCTGTTTTAAACGGAATCACAGCTACAATCGGCCCGAATATTTCCTCGCATGCCACGGTCGCTTTAGGGGTCACATCCGCCAGTACTGTGGGCTCAAAGAAATAGCCCTTCTTAAGCTCCTTGGGGCGTCCACCACCGTGAAGGACCTCCGCTCCCTCTTTCACGCCTTTGTCAAAGTATGATGAAACGTTTTCGAAGTGTTCTTTTGATATAACCGCTCCAAGCTCCGTGTCGTCAAGCGTAGGGTCTCCGATCCTGATCTTCTGCACCCTGTCTATAAACGGGGGGAGGAATTTGTCGTATATATCCTCATGCAGCAAGAGTCGCGTTACTGCCGTACAGTTCTCTCCCTGATTGAAAAATCCGCCTCTGAGCGTAGCTTCTATTGCGTTTTCAATATTCGCGTCATCGAAAACAACGCAGGGTGCCTTGCCGCCTAGCTCAAGCGACACTTTCTTTATCTCCTGAGCGGCTGTTTTCATTACTATTTTTCCAACTTCGGTCGAACCTGTAAAAGCAACTTTACTCACGCCGGGATGCTCCACCAGCGCCTGTCCTGACACTTCCCCAAGCCCCGGAATGATATTGAGCACGCCGTCTGGCAGCCCTGCTTCGGAGGCAAGTTTCGCCACTTCCAATATAGCGCACGGTGTATGCTCTGCGGGCTTTAGCACAATGGTACATCCCGCGGCCAATGCTGGAGCTATCTTCCAAAAAGATAAAAGAAGGGGAAAATTCCAGGGGATTATATGTCCCACCACGCCGATCGGTTCTAAAAGCGTTACGGTCAGTTGATTTTCGGAAATCGACATACTCTCGCCGCTTAAATTTCCGGCTATGCTAGCGTAGTACTCTAAAGTTTTTATGGCTCCTCCCACTTCCACGAGCCTGCTCTCACGTATCGGTTTTCCAGTCTCAAGAGTGTTAGTTAGCGCTATACTTTCTCTATTTTTATTCAGCACTTCTGCGATTAATCGTAAATACCCGATTCTCTCAGACGCCTGAGTTCTCGACCATTTTTCGAATGCGCGCTGCGCAGCCCCTACAGCTACATCTACATCTTTTACTCCTGCTTCGGAAACTTCGGCAAACGGCTCCTCCGTTGCGGGGTTTTCTCTTATGTAAGTTTTACCTGATAAAGAATCTTGTTCTTTACCGTCTATAAATAGGCCGTATTTTCTTATATTGTTTCCCAGGGCTGTGTACCTCCCAAGTTGTTTTTTGCAAAATCAAAATAAGGATGGTTTTTATTATAAAAGATTATACGATTTATAAGTGTTATTCTATTATTGTGTCGAGCTATTCCCAAGAGCAACTTCTATACTCTCTCTTAGCTCAGTTAGTTTGAAGGGCTTAAGCACATAACCGCCTGGCTTGGTCTCATTAATACGCGTAAGTGTCAGCTTGTCGGCATATGCTGTAAGGTAAACGACAGGCACTCCATATCCATCCCTAAGCTTCATTGCAGTCTCAATCCCGTCCATTTCCCCATCGAGCTTAATATCCATAAGCACAAGGTCGGGTGCTGACTCCGACACTTTATTCAAAAGCTCTAACCCTGTAGATACTACACCCAGAATCTCATAGCCGGATTTTTTTAATTTATTCTCTAAGTCTTTGGCTACAATCTTTTCGTCTTCAGCGATTATTATAGTTGCCACGTAAATTGTCTTCTATAGTTATTTCATAACGGAACACCCTACTATATCACAATAGTATCTGTACTATATGTCGGCTATATCCGTTTACGGAGTGCTTAGAACCTTAAGTAAACTCTGAATCTGTTTTCGGCTAAACGGTTTTTTAAGAACAGATATCGGTCCGAGCTCAAGGGCTTGGTTCATTAGTTCACTATCCGGATACCCGGTTATAATAACGACAGGCAAATTGGTCTTATATTCCTTTATTCTTTTAAGCACCTCTAAGCCGTCCATATCAGGCAGCATCAAATCTAAAAATACAAGGTGGAAATTTGAATCATCAATCAAGTTGCTTGCTTCTTCACCGCTTTTTGTGGTTACGACATCATGGCCGTCTGAGGTAATTATTTTCTTCAGATCCATGCATATTACGTTGTCGTCGTCTACGACAAGTATATTCTTTTTCTTCGGCAGCTGGTCCCAAAGCCATTTATCTATAAGCTCCCTCGTAAATCTCCACTGGTTTCCAACTTTAAACGCGGGGATCTTGCCGTCTTCGAGCAAACGGTAAAGAGTCGGTTTAGCGATCTTAAGATACTGTGCAGCTTCCTCTAATGTTAAAACCTGTTTCATAATGTTGTCAGTCTCCTTCTATGGCCTGGGCGCTTTGATATAAGCACTATACTCATATGAGCTTCTATATTCTAGTATAATCCCTAGTTTGTTGATTTAAATAGCTTGACCTAGTATACCGGAATCACCTGGTTGATATAATATTACTTATAAATTTTCTGATTTACCAGATATAATCCCATATATTCAATTAATAGCTTTGCCTGTATCCGG